>JAZBPR010000256.1:0-13117 GCA_036351735.1 Wenzhouxiangella sp.
ACCTCAGCAATGAAACCATATTCGCTGTTGGTCAGCGCCAGGATGTCGGCCAGTAGCGCAGTGAAGGCAAGCCGATGGTCATTGGCAAGGATAAATTCCGATTGAGCCGTTTGAATGCTATCGGTCAGACGGCGCTGCTCGGTAAGCGCATCTTCAGATGTCTTTCTGACGGAGACATCGCGAATAAGCGCAAGCACCTCATTTTGGTTCAGCCACTGAAGGCGGGCCTCAAAGTAGGTAGGGCCTTTGGCGAGGGGTAGCACGTAATCGAAGACAACTTGTCCCTCCTGTTGCAAAACCTGGCGGAAGGACGCTTGCCATTGAGAAGCCAGATGCGGTGGTAGCGCCTCGCTGACTCGCCTGCCGATTATTTCTGATCTGGGGATCAGTAAATCGGGATGATCATTGCTCTCAAGACAGATGCCGTCCTGATCGATCAAGAGAACGATGTCGGGCATTGCTTGCAACATCTTTCCGGTACGGGCCTGCGTGTGACTCAGCAATGTCCTTAAGCGTTTTTCCTCCAGTGCGTTGATTTCTGCCTCAACACAATCGGCCAAGGCTCGTAGAATCAGGCGCTCTCTTTCGGTAAGGCGGCGAGGTTCGTCGGAGATCGCGCACAGCATCCCGATTCGGTGGCCGTCGGGGGTGGCTATCGGTGCGCCGGCATAAAACCTGATGTGGGGTGAGCCCGTTACGAGCGGGTTGTCCGAGAAGCGGGGGTCAATACTTGCATCAGATACTTCGAATATTTCGGCTTGCAGAATGCCATGCCCGCAAAAGGAAACATCGCGTGGGGTCTCAGAGTCGTCAATGTTCTGCCGCGATTTGAACCACTGCCGATCGCTGTCAACCAGTGAAATCGTCGACATCGGGACGCCCAGCGTTGCCTGCACCAGCCTTGTGATGCGGTCGAAACGCTCTTCTTGTGGCGTATCAAGAATCCCAAGCTCGTGTAATGCTTGCAGTCGCTTCGACTCATCCCGTGGCGTTGCTGGTGACTTGATAACTCCCTCCATGGCTCTTCGTTCGCCCCAGCACGCCAAGCCCGACTCCTCCGGCAGTATATCGCAGAGCCCGAGTGCCGACAGAATCAGGGCAGGCGGTTGACAACTGCGGTGGGCCGGAATGGCTCAATGAAGGGTGTCGGGAGAGTCCGCGGCGACTTGATTCTTGCCGGATGTCTTGGCCTGATACATCGCGGTATCGGCACGATCAAACAGTGCCTTTGGGTCGGCGTCATGAGGTTGGAGGTCGGCAACGCCGATGCTGATGGTGACCACGGGGGATTTGACCCCGGCAGGGGCTTGAATGGCTTGAGACTCGACGGCCGTACGAAGATTCTCTGCGATCTGCATGGCCTCGTCAGCAGCCTGGTGTGACAGCACAACGAGGAACTCCTCGCCGCCGTACCGACCGACCAGATCACTGGGCCGTCTGAGCGACTGATCAAGCACAGAGGCGACTTGCTGCAGGCACTGATCGCCCGCACGATGCCCGAAGTGGTCGTTGTAGCGCTTGAAGTCGTCGATATCGATCACCAGCACCGAAAGCGGGTGTCCATGGCGGCGAGCGCTAGAAAATTCGATGCCGAAATGGTGAAGCAGCGAGCGGCGGTTCGGCAATTTTGTCAGGTCATCGATGGTGGCTTTGTTCGACAACACATCAAAGGTCTGACGAGTCCGGGTGGCCGCAAAGCCAAGAAGGATGCCGCCACTCAAGAAAAGCGCCACATGCGTCATGATGGGCTTATTGATTTGCGGTGAATCCTGCAAAGGAACTTTGACACTGATCCCACCGCGCGTATCCCCAACGGCATAGCCCTGGTCCGCATGGCAGGTCAGGCAAGCGGGTTCGACTTCAAACTCGGACATGTAGAAAAGGTGGCGGCCATTTTCGTCGGAAATAATTTTTTCGTAGTCGGACCAGCCCTGCTCAAACAACTCCAGACTCTTGCGCTCCATGTCATTTGGCGCGTTATGCGGGTTCTTCAGATCGAGGCTGGTCAACCTGAATGTCAATGCGCCTCTGCCGGCTGCCAGCTCCGACATCTGACGGGACATGTAGGCTGGATTGATCTTGGTCATGGGCACGCCGTTCGGAGCGGTGAAGTCGCGGTCGTCGACCTCCAGATAGGGGTTCGGCTGGGTGACTTCGTCCACTGGCACGTAGGGTCCGCCGTGGCGCGCGTTCCAGAGTCTGGAGATTTTGTTGTACTCAACCACGGCTTCTGCCTGCGCCAGCGCCATATCGTGCTCAAGGTCTAGCGTATGCCGAACGTTGAAATAGAGCGACAACCCGACGATGCAGGTCCAGCACGCCACGGCAAGCCACGGCAGTGCCCTTGCCCAGGCAGATTTGCGCAGCTTCAGACCTTTCGGGAAAAGACCCACATTGAACTCCGACCTAAAAGTGGCCGCTCTTGAAACAAAAGTGTAGCAGTCGCTAATTGGACTCGTTTGATCTGACGCAAAAAAACGGCTGTTTTATCAGGGAAAATTTGCGCTTTTCTTGCGTGAGAGGTTGGTCTGCAGCGCAACCCCATTGGCCAGGTCTGAGTGGTCAATCACGGTTGATATTTCGCTCTTGGGAGACCGTTCCCTTATAGAGGCTGTAATGTAATCACCGGCTCGTTGTCCCGCCGGGCGCCAGCCACTAGAATTCACGGGGCCCGGTTGCTTTGCCGGCTACCGTACCAACACTCGACGACGATTGAAGAGAGATTGAACCATGCTTCGATTCTTATGGGGGGCGATTGCCCTTGCGATTTTCGCTGCTTCGGCATCAGCCCAGGATTTTTCTGCTGAGCGGATGGATCACCATATCCGAACCTTGTCCGACGACAGTTTTGAAGGGCGCGCGCCAGCCACGGTGGGCGAGCGCATGACGGTGGCGTATCTGTCCGGGGCCTTTGCCGCGGTTGGCCTGGAGCCGGGAGGTGACCTGCGAACGGATGGAACCAGAGCTTGGACGCAGGACGTGATCCTGAACCGATCGGTCATGGTTGAGGCGCCCGAGTTGTTCATCACCATGGGTGGGGAACGCGTGGCCATGGTCCAGGAGGAGGATCTCGCCATACGTGCGCCGGTCAACGGCAGCAAGCGGGTTGAACTCGATGACGTACCGCTCATTTTTGTCGGCTACGGCGCCCACGCACCCGAGCGCAACTGGTCGGATTTCAAGGACGTGGATGTGGAAGGCAAGGTAATCGTCGCGCTGGTCAATGATCCGGACTTTGAAACCGGCGAAGGCGAGTTCGGCGGCGAAGCCATGACCTACTACGGGCGCTGGACCTACAAATATGAAGAAGCGGCACGGCGGGGCGCTGCGGGCGTGCTCGTGATCCATGAAACCGAGCCTGCCAGCTACCCGTGGGGCGTGATTGCCAGCGGCAACGACACCACACTGGATATCGTTCGCGAGGATCCGGCCGCCGCACACAGCGCGCTGCAGGGCTGGATGCACGTCGATATCGCGCAGCGCCTGTTCGAGGCCATTGGGACCAGCTACGAAGAAGCAAAAGGCATGGCTCAGCAGCGCGACTTCCAGCCCATGGACCTTGACGCGACCATCGAAGCAACCCTAGTCTCGCGCAAGGAAAAGATCACGGCCAAGAACGTCGTCGGCATCCTGCCGGGCAGCCGCCGCCCCGATGAACATATCGTTTTTACGGCCCATCACGACCACATGGGGGTGGGCCAGCCGGATGAGACCGGAGATGCCATCTACAACGGGGCTATCGATAACGCCACTGGACTGGCGCTGATGATCGAAATGGGCCGGGCCTTTGTTGAAGCGGGCGGGACCGACCGCAGTCTGGTTTTTCTGGCCGTGGGTGCTGAGGAAAGCGGTCTGCTGGGCGCGAGGTATTACGCGGCCAACCCCTTGTATCCGCTGGCAACCACAGTGGGTGTTATCAATACCGACGCGCCCGGCGTCCATGGTCGAACGCGCGATTTTTCAATCTCCGGCAGCGCAAGACTCGGTTTGCTTGATCTCTTGATCGAAGAAGCCGAGCAACGCGGCCGTGCCTACACGCCCGACCCGAATCCTGCGGCTGGAAGCTTCTTCCGATCCGATCATTTCGCATTTGCCCAGGTCGGTGTGCCCGCGGTCAGTTTTCGTTCGGGCTCCGATCTGGTGGAGGGCGGTACCGAACGCGCCGCCGCCATTTCTCGAGATTACATGGAGAACGACTATCACCAGCAAAGCGACGAGTGGTCGCCGGACTGGGATCTGTCAGGGATGGTGGCCGACGCCGAGCTGATCTTCGCGGTGGCTGAGCGGCTGGGCAACAGCCGGGAATGGCCCAACTGGGCAGAGGGCAGCGAATTCAAGGCGCTGCGTGACGCCTCTGCAGCGGCGCGTCCGAGCGGTGCTTCAAACTGAAGCCAGAGAGCCACTGAATCCTACTCCCATTCAACTAAAGACGCATCCAACAAGGAATCGCCGTGCCAAGATCAATTCTCTTCGTTGCTTTCTCGCTCATGATTGCGGCTGCTTGTGCGGCGAGACCGGCGTTTGCCGAGCGGGTGATTCAGATTGCCGAACTCGCGGACCCTTGGGCGACGACCGTGGTCATCCCAGCGGTCGCTGGTGACCTATCCGTTGGTCCGATCACGGCGTTGGACAGCGCTAGCGATGGTGCTGTCAGCGCTGCACTGTCAACTGCGGGATTTAAAGGCGAGGAGGGGGAAACACTTGCGCTTTACGGAATTGCTGACCTCGAGAAGTTGTTGGTCGTTGGACTCGGTGACAAGAGACCGGACGCCCAGGCCCTGGAGAATTTCGGTGGCCAGGCCGCCCAGGCGATTGACTCACTTGAGATAAGCAATATCGACATCTTGTGGACGGGCATCGATGCAAATGCGGCCCATCCGGGTGCATCCATCGCTTACGGTGCGGCCTTGGGCCAATATACGTTCGAAAAGTACAAGACGGACAATGCCCCGGTCGGGGGGAGGAGTCTGACGATTCGAACGGTCTCTGCTGAGTCTGACCGGCAGGCCTTTGACGGAGTCTGGCGACCCGTTGCCGAGGCAGTGCACTTCGCCCGCGATCTGATCAATGAGCCCGGTAATGTTCTATATCCCGAATCTTTCGTCGAGCGCACGCGCGAGGCGTTCGCAGGCCTTGATGATGTCTCGATCGAGGTGCTCGATGAAAACGACATGGCTGAACTCGGCATGGGCGCTTTGCTTGGTGTTGGGCAAGGCAGTATCCGCCCACCCCGCTTGCTGATTGTTCGCTACAACGGGAAAGATGGTCAGAGTTCGCCGTTGGTATTTGCCGGCAAGGGTGTGACCTTTGATACCGGCGGCATATCGATCAAGCCGTCTAGCGGGATGTGGCGCATGAAGTACGACATGTCGGGTGCCGCAGCGGTGGTTGGGGGTGTGTTGGCGCTGGCGCGACGCGGCGCGGACGTCAACGCGTTCGCCATAGCGGCACTGGCCGAGAATATGCCCTCGGACCGGGCCCAGCGACCGGGTGATATTGTTCGTACGATGTCTGGCAAGACCATCGAGGTCTTGAATACGGATGCTGAGGGCAGACTCATGCTGACTGATACGGTTTATTACGCTCAGCAAGAATTCAACCCGGAGATTCTGCTCGATTTCGCGACGCTGACCGGTTCTGTTCGCGTCGCGTTGGGTGATGAGTACGCTGGCCTGTTCACCCGGCATGATGCGTTGGCAGGAAAGCTGATCGAGTCGGGAGCCAAGGCTGGAGAGCCGGTGTGGCAGCTCCCCCTGCACCCCAGCTATGCCGAAGACATCCGCTCGGAGATTGCCGATATCAAGAACATCAGCGGCGAGCGGCTGGCCGGGGCCGGTATCGGTGCGCAGGTGATCGGCACTTTTGTTGATGAAGAAACGGTCTGGGCGCATCTGGATATTGCCAGCATGGCCTGGCCCAGCCTCGGAACTCCGACCGTGCCGAATCGGGGCGGGTCGGGCTACGGTGTGCGCCTGATCAACCAGTTCGTGCTGGATCATTACGAATCGGGGGCCGATTGAAGGCTGCAGCTTCGCTGATCAGCCAAGTATTGCCGCGCTGGTCTGCAGGAGCGAAGCTTCGTTCAATCGTTGAAAGGTTGAGCAGCAGCTCGTTAAGTTGAGCTGAGGGACGATCTTGAGTGGAAGGAAAGCCAAGCTTGGGTTAGTCCTTGTCCTGATCCTTGAGCCTTGAGCTACAGTCCATGTCATTTTTATCGCGGTGCCCATCGTGGTCTGGCGGAGAGGGTGACAGTCGTGCGTCAGGCGCTGAATGGCAGTCGGGACGACGACCATCTCGATCAATTGTTCGCTCCCTCGCCGAGCATGGCTATTCTGATTGTGGGAAAAACGTCGGGCAAAGGCACGCCAGACACGTGCAGCGCCCAGAAACCTTCTCAAATACAGATATTTGGATTCAGTTGAGAGGGTCACTGAAGCAGGGTAGGTGGCATTCAAAGCGCTCAACCGACCCCAGTTCAGACCCCGTATCGGGCTACCATTAGGAATGAGTGAGCATCCCGCGTTAATTGCTGCATGAATTCTGACGACACCAGCCCTAGCCGATCGACGGGTCAGAGCCAGACTGGCAAAGTCCGTGCGGACAATCAGGATGCGATTCTGGCGGACGATGCGGTTGGACTGTGGCTGGTCGCTGATGGCATGGGTGGCTATTCGGGTGGCGCCCAGGCCAGCGCTTTGGCCAAAGCGACCGTGCGTGACGCCATTGTGGACGGACAAGCTCTGGAGGATGCCATTCTCGCAGCGCATTCGGCCATTTGTGATCAACAGCGCGCTCACCCGGAATTGGCTGATATGGGTACCACCATCGTGGCCCTTGTGGAGCATGGCCAGGATTATGAAATTGCCTGGGTCGGTGATAGCCGAGCCTACCTTTTCGATCGAACGACCGGTGTGCTGAACCTGCTCACGCGTGATCATAGTTGGGCGGGTCAATTGCTTGAAGCCGGAGAGATCACCGCTTCAGAGGCCGAACGACATCCCAGAAGACATGTGCTGACTGACTGTCTGGGCATTCACCTTCGTGCTCAACCCAGAGTCGATCGATATCCGGGGACTTGGAACCCGGGTCACTGGGTACTGCTCTGCTCGGATGGCTTGAGTGGTGAGCTGTCGGCAGAATCTATGGCGCTGGCGCTTTCTGAAGCAAAGGATATGGCTGCGGCCGCCGATCGGTTGATGGCCGAGGCCCTGAAGGCCGGCGCGAAGGACAATGTGTCGCTCGTCCTGGTTGGCCCGCCGCTGTCTGCACTTTGAATATTTTTGCGCTATGGGTTCGGAATCTGACATTGCTGTGGAAAACGAAGTTGGCGAACAGCCAGACTGGGAACTGCAGATTGCTGAATTTGTATCTTCCAGTCTGACTGGACAGGAAGGGTCGGATCAAGTAGGTCGTGCGGTAGCGCTGTACTACGCAGTCCGCGATGGCTTCAAGTATGACCCGTTCGATATCCGGATTGATTTTGCCGATCAGCATCCCGGAGAAATCCTTGCCAAGGGGAAGGGACACTGCATCGACAAGGCGTTGTTTCTGGTCAGCTGTCTCAGAACCATTGATATCCCTGCACGCCTCGGTCTGGCTAAAGTCCGCAATCACATCGGTACCGCGCGACTGGAACAGTTATTGCGCACGGACGTGCTGGTGCCGCATGGCTATACCGATGTGTTTCTTGAAGGCCGATGGTTCAAGTGCACGCCAGCCTTCAACAAAGAGTTGTGCGAGAAACTGAAAGTCCATCCTCTTGAATGGGATGGGAGAAGCGATTCAATGTTTCAGGAAGACAACCGCGATGGCGGACGCTTTATGGAATACCTGGAAGACTATGGAAGCTTCGAGCAGGTGCCCGAAGCTTTTATCGTTTCTCTGTTCAAGCGTGAATATCCCCATCAATTCGATGCAGAGGGTAAGTTCCTGCCCCTAGCTGTTTAGAACGTATAGCCAAGCGTCAGGCGTACGTCACGCCCGGATTCCTGAGTCGCAAATCCGTTCTGGGTAAAGGTGCTGTGTGCAGCGTACTCCCGGTCCAGTAGGTTTCGAACTGCAAAACTGATTGTGGCGTCAGGCCAGGCAGGGGGTTGCCAGTTCAGATAGATATCGTGTGTGGAGTAGCCAGCCTTAGGAGAAAAAACGGACTGACCACTTTGAATCTCATCCAGTCTTCGAACGCCCGTTAGCGTGTAGCTCAGATTGAGTGAATCCAGGATCTGGTATCCGAGATTCAATACGCCTCGGTTGCCGGTGGGCGCACCAAAGCGGACCAGAAACTGAGCCTGATTCGGGAGATCGATAGTGCGGATTCTGGCAAGCGTCAACGAGGCATCGAATCGACCCAAGTCATAGCTGGCTTCAAACTCCAGACCTTCGAAGGTGATGCTTTCATCAGCATTCCGGAACTCTGTCACTGGTCGTCGCCCCAGACCGCCTGAGCCCGGCTGCTCGTAAACGATGGGGTTGTCGATGCGGGTCTGGAAGGCAGTCAGGCGCGTACTGAATCGATCCTCATCGCTCCACAGACCTTGACCCTTCCAACTCAGTCCTACCTCAATGGCCTCAGACGTTTCAGCCTTCAGTTCACCATCAATCTGACCATTGAACAGCACGTTCTCAACGGCATTGCCGGCGAAATGGATGGGCACCGTGCCCGCACCCCGAGCCGATTCGCCGAAGCCGATGAACGTCTCGAAGTCTTCAGTCCACTTGAGATCGATGCCGGCGTTGAACAGCGTCTTGTTGTTGTCCGAGCTGGCATCTCTGATGCGAGTTTCAAAGCTATCGTGTCGGACGCCAAAGGACAGAGCCGCCAGGCCAATGGTCATGCGGTTTTGAACGAACAGTCCGAGATTGTCGTAGCTGTTCCTGCGGGGTCCGCGTGAGCCGGAGATATTGGTGCCGTCCTGTTCGAAATAGTCCAGCCCCACGGTCAGGTCAGTGGTCCAGCCGTTTCCCTCTACGCTCGCCACGTTGCGCAGGTCAAAGCCACTCGTCTCGGTGCGGAAAAGAGGGCCGTCCAGCACATCGAGTTCGTCCAGGCGGTCATAGAGTTTTAAAGTGATGTCCCAAACTTTGGCGGCGGGCTCAAAGCGGTACTCGCTGGTCATCTGTTCCCGTTTCAGGCTCTGGCGCCGCGGGGGTCTGGCACGTACGTCTTCCGGCTGAAGCTGCCACGGATAATCCGCTCGCTGGAAAAAGTTCAGACCGGTTCCACGGTTGCGTTCTGCACCAACTCGCAGACTGTGGGCGCCAAAATCAACCAGGCTTAGACGAAGCAGTTCAGTTTGGTCCCTGCCACCGGAGAAGGGCACAGTTTCGCCTCCTCCAATCCGTAGATCATCGAAGTGGCTGCGGCTATGAAATGCAAGCAGCCCAATCTGTTCTGTCGGCGCAGCATATGCCGCACCTACGTTGCGCCAGGTGTCATCTGCACTGGCGAAAGACGTTCGGAGAAAGCCACCCACCTTCTGTCCCGGCTGCAGGCCATCTTGTGCGTCGATGGTTTCGAATCGAATGCTGCCACCCAGCGCGCCGTGCCCCTGGTCTGCAGCGGCCGGACCCGGTTGAACTTCCACTGCACGCAGAATGGCTGGGTCTATATTGGCCAGACCACCACGATGATTGTGGAGGTTCTGACCCTGTCGGGCGCCATCAATGGAAATGTTGAGGTTGGTGGTTTCAATTCCGCGCAAATAGATGCGCTGGCCGACCCGAGTGCCGCCGCCAATATCAACATTGGCTAACTCTGAGAAAATTTCCCGCACATCGCGGGCTTGAGAGCGATTGATGCCGTCAATCAGATTTGGAAGGGGCTGTCCGGTAACCGTTACGCGCGGCAATTCCTCCTCTTGAGCCTCCTGATCCTCTGTCTGGTTCTCTTTGGCGTGCAAGCCCCCGAAGCTTAGCGCAAGCGCGGCTGCGGTGGCCTTGGAGAGAGAGCGAGAGAGGATGCGAGAGGGCTTACTGTCGCGATCGATGCAAGATTGAGGGTTGCTCATAGAGTTTATTGAATGCGGATGCCAATACGAATGCTTCGCATTATATATCAAGTCCTGAGTGAGGCCAGCCGGTTTTAATCTGCCGTCGCCCGTCCATTCCTTGGTTTTCGCTGTGGCGCTCGGTGCGGTTGCGTTAGGATCGAGGTTCATTCAAATAACTATCGGAGTGCCCGATGCGATTTATGATCTTGCTCCTGGCCGTTTGCGTTCTAGGACTTACTGCCTGCCAGTCTGAAAAGCCGGAAGAGTCCATTGAAGAGGCGGGTGAAGCCATCGAACAGGCCGCTGAAGAGACTGGTGAAGCGGCGGAAGCGGTCTACGAAGCCTCGGAGCAGGCCGCCGAAGACGCCGGTGAGACCATGCAATCCTCGGCCAGCGATGCGATGACTCGCGCGCAAGACGCCGCTAATCGCGTCTCCGAGAACGTTCAGGAAGGCGCACGCCAGGCCTGGCAGGATGCAGCAGAGGCTGCGGCAACCGCGCGCGCCAAGACCGAGGAGCTGATGAATTCTGGGCTGGAACAGGGCAGTGAAGCGTGGAATGCGCTTCGTGCTGAAGCGTTGGAGGCCAGAGAAGCGGCTCAGGTGGCGCTTGAGGACGCTCAGGAATACGGTGGTGAGGCCTGGAGCGAGCTTCGTGAGCGCACCAACAGTGCGATCGAAGAAGCTCAGGCACAGTGGAAGCAGCTCACCGAAGAAGACGCCTGAATCACTTAGAGAAGCTGTCGCACTCGGTATCTGATTGAGCCGAAACAGGGCTGTCAATGAAGATTCTCTTTACGGGTTTCGAGCCATTCGGACCGCATGCATACAACCCGAGCACTACGGTAGCGGAATCAGCCTCGCAGACCGCTGGGGCTTCATTCAGGCTGCTGCCCGTCAATTTTGAAACCGCACGGGCGGCCGGTGAATATTCCGGCCGCTACGACGGTGTGGTTCACGTCGGCCTTGCTGCCGCAACCGATTGGGTTCGGATTGAACGTTTCGCGCACAATCTCCGGATGTGCGCCGACCAGCCTGGTCAAGAGAACGATCCGGATCAGGTCGTTCCTCTGGCACTGGACGGGCCGCTTGCGCTGGATTCGCCGTTTCCGCTTGATCAGCTAAAACGAGAATTAAGTGTCGAGTGGGACGTCCGCCATTCTCGCGATGCCGGCACCTATGTCTGCAATGCGACCTATTACTGGTCGCTACGGCATGCGTTCGACAAGCGTGTGGTTTTTATTCATGTGCCTGCCTGGGAACCGGAGCAGGCTCGACGTTTTGGCCACAGTCTGGGAATGAGTGTTTTGAACTGTCTTTGTTAAAACACCCACGAAGCGCCAACTGACAACATGCTGAGGTTGTCGATCTCCGAGATGTCATAGCGTTCGTATTCGGCTCTGAATTCAAGCGAGAACAACATGAATTTCGCGCCGATCCCGTAGCCGATATCTGTACCGGACTCGTCAATTCGCTGATTGACCAACCCGCTGGTGCGACCGTCCAGTGACCACGCGATCGCGCCGAGCTTGCCATAAACACCCAGCGGGCCGAGATCTGCTCCCGCGATGCCCCAGATATTCATTCCCGAGACATCAACCGAAGCTTCAACGCCCGGGAAGCGGGCTGATGGGCTGCCAAAATCAACGTAGCTGCCTTCGACTCCGAAATCGATCAGCGGCAGGTCGATGATGTAGCCACCGAAACCTTTCCAGCTCGTTGAGCGTTCATCAAACCCCAGTGGTGCCGAGCCCGCGCCTGCCAGATCGACTTCAATGAACGACTGCCCGGTGCTGGCGCCAAGGTACCAGCCGCCATCGGCATTGACCGGAGAAACCTGGAAAAACAGAGCAACCAATAAGGTGGCGGCCGAAAAACGCTTCATGGAACGAATGGACATGGCGGGGTCTCGAATGAATGGCGGATGCCGCGATTATAGCGGGCAGCCAGCTTTGCGAAGGTCCGAGCCGCAAGCGATCACGATCTGTAGTCTCTGATTGATGCAAATCAAGCTGCTGATCGGCTTTGGGATATACGCTTCGCCCACGACACGGCGAGCGTCCTTATAAGTGTAGAGCTCCGCTCGGGCAGTGCGTAGTTTGTCAGCCACCCAAGAGGTGTGTGGGCCTTGAAAATTCATGACGACAGTGAAGGCGTGGAGTCGATCACAATGAAATTGACAAAGGAAACTTTTCAGGGCGTCTCAGGTAGGACGGTTCTGTTTTTGCTGCCACTGTGCGTTGCCGCCCTGCTTCTGGCCTTGTCCAGTGTATTGAAATCAGGCCCTGTCGCGTCAGGCCCGACGGCCAAGGCCCGGCCAGTGCGCGTGTTGACGATGGCTGAGGTGCCTTTCTCGCCACAGGTTTCCGGCTACGGCGCTATCGCTCCAGTTCAGGAATGGAGAGCGATTGCTCGGATTGACGGGGAGGTGGTTGAATTTTCCCCTGGGCTTGCCAACGGTCAGCAGGTGGCTCAGGGAGAAACGCTGCTTGTGATCGATGACACGGATGTGCGTTTGCAGCTGGCTGAGATCGACGCGCGGCTGGCGAGTCTGGACACGCGTGACGCTGCGCTGTTTGCCAACCGCGATATCGTTGGCCGCGAGGCTGAACTGGCCGCCGCCGACTTCAAGCGCAAGAGCGACCTGGTGGGGCGCGGCGCGGTCAGCCAAACCGTGTTAGAGCAAGCTGAACTGGCTGATCTTGCAGCCCGGTCCAAGCTGACTGATATTGCCAATCAACTCAAGCTCAATGGCGCAGAGCGCACCGTCTTGAATGCCGAGCGTGAACAGGCGGCCAGGGCGCTGAGCTTTGCCACGGTTCGCGCACCTTACGATTTACTGATTGGGGAAGTCATGGTTGATTTGGGCCAGTATGTCACCCGCAATCAGGTGCTTTTAGCGGCTGAAGGCATTGAGCGGGCCGAAGTCAAGGCGGAAGTGCCCATGGGCCAGATGGGGCCGATGGTGAGAAGCCTGAATGGCCGGGATCCGCGTCAGGCCCTTTCAGCTACGGTCAGAATGACAACCGCTGGCCATCAGGTCACCTGGCCAGCACGAATTGCAAGAATCAGCGAAGGAATTGATCCACGCACACAAAGCGTAGGCATCATCGTTGAGGTCGACAACCC
>JAZBPR010000257.1:0-2237 GCA_036351735.1 Wenzhouxiangella sp.
CCGGTGCCCGATCGGTGTGTTGACGGATGCAGCCGCGTTGGCATTGCCGACCTGCACCAGCGTCTTTGACCCATTGTCGGAATAGCTGCAGCGTACGGCATTTTCGACCTTGGAACGGGGTAGTCGCTCTCCACCTTCCGTGGTTCGGGTCCAGTAACCGCGGGTCTGACGGGTTCCGACCACGTAAACCCCTTCGTCTGTCAGGGCGCCAGTGTTTAGGGTGGTTTCCGATACCCGATCCAGTTCAACAAGTTGGCCGTCCGGGCTGGTCAGGCTGATCTGCGACAGGCGATCAATACTGCTGCGCTCATCGCTGGGAAAGGCATGGCCGAAAAACGGGAGGATTTCGACCGACTGGCCCGCCGATGTCTGAGCGGGTTCTGTCGTCACCCAGGGGTGATGCGCATAAGCGAGTGGACTGAGGATCAGGGCCGTCGCCAGCCCGATGACTGTTGCAGGCCAAGTGTCGTGGCGGGTGTTGGACATGGGATTTCTCGTCAATGATGGTCTTAAAAGGTATATGCGGCCTGCAACTTGATGCTGCGGCCCGGCTGATTGATGAGGGTCAGATGACGCCGGTAGGTCTCGTCGGTCAGATTGTCGAGCCGCGCGCTGATCCGCAGGCTTGGCGTTGCCTGCCAGGTGGCCCAGAGATCAATCAAGGTGTGGGCGTCTGTCGGCTGCGCCCGATGCATGCCGCCCAGTAGGCGATCCTGCTCGAAGCTGTGGACCAGCTGCGCGCCGATATCAACCGTCGACAGGCGACGTTCAAGCCGCAGACCAATCTCGTCACCAGGAATGCTCTCCAGTGGGATATCCAGCTCAAGATCGTCCCCGCGGATACGCGCGCCAAAAATACTGGTGCTGTAGGAGCCGATCTGCCAGTCGATTTCGATTTCAATCCCTTCAACGCGTGCCCGGCCCACATTGTCAAAACGTGTGGTGTTGGTGAGCGGAGCTGGCGCATCACCCCCGCGTACCCGCTGTTCAATGAAATTGTCAATGTCATTGCGAAATATTGCGAAGCGGCTACGCAGCCGATCATTGGCGTTCAGCACGCCTCTCCGGTCAAAGCGCAGGCCTAACTCATAGTTGCTGGCCGACTCAGGCTGAAGCTCAGGATTGGGGATGTAGAAGTTGCCCGGGAAATGTTGGCCGCCAATAAAGAGTTCCCGCAGCGCCGGCGCCCGGAAGGCTTCGTTGAACGAGGCGGTCACCGTCCAGCCGGGCGTCAGTTCGAACAGCAAGCCGGCCTGGTACGACGTTTGAGAAAAAGATGTTCCCACGAGGTTGGCATCGTCCGGGTTGGAGTCGATATCGTCGTGGCGCAGACCCAGCAGCAAGTCGAGCCGGTCAGTCAGCTCAGAGCGATTCTGGACAAACAGACCTAGGGTGTCGCGCTCGGAACCACGGAACTGCGGGGCCGGCTGCCCATCTCGCAGGCCACGCTGGGTGTCTCGGTATAGCTCGATGCCGTAGGTCAGGGTATGGGCGATCTCGCCGGACTGCAGTCTGCTGCTGTTGGCGATATCCAGGCCAATGGTGCTCAGGCTGTTCTCCACCCGGGTCTGTCCGACCTCAACCGGACGTTCGTCCAGCATCAGGTCGCTCCAGTAGACGACCGCATCCAGCGCCAGCCAGTCGCTGTCCGGGTAGAGCTGGTAGCGCAGGCTGGTGGACTGTTGGCGGCTTGATCGATCCACCACCGTGCCGCTTGCCCGGTCTGCGGTGCCCAGGCTGGGGCTGTCGTCGACAAAACCCAGATAGGTCAGGCTGAGCGTTTGCGCCTCATCGACTTGCCAGCTGCCCTTGACCAGCCCGCTGAGGATATCGCTTTCGGTAAACGACAGCGTATTGCCGTCACCGTCGACGAAGTCGTCGGAGCTGCGGCGGCTGACGCTGGTGATCAACCCGAAATCGTTGGCTTGCGCGGCCAGCGTTGCCGCACCGATATAGGCGTCGTTGTTGCTCTGATAGCCCAGTCGGGCCTGACCGCCGAAACTTGACCCAGCCTCCAGAAAACCCTCGGCATCCAAGGTCTCGAACAGGATCACCCCGCCCGTTGCGCCGCTGCCATACAGCGAAGAGGCCGGGCCACGCAGAATTTCAACGCGCTCCAGCAGAGCGGGGTCCAAGAGGGTCTGAGCGCGGTGGCGGATGGCCATATTCTGGCGCGCCCCGTCAATGCGCATAACCACTCGGCCTTCGCCCAATCCGCGGATGTTCGGCACCAGTGC
>JAZBPR010000258.1:0-25926 GCA_036351735.1 Wenzhouxiangella sp.
AGCGGGCGAGATGACGCTGATTCTTGCTGATCCGATTGACCAGGTCTGGCGCGCTTTCGCTGCCATCCGTGTCCTGCTGTGTTCCGATCTCGAACAGCTCCAGGCGGCATTCCAGCGGTCCGTTGAAGAACTGCCAGCTTTGCTCCGGCTTCAGCCCCAATCGTCCTTCAGCGCCGTTGAGCACGATCGCTCGCCAACCGGGAAAGTGACGTTTGAGGCTTTCCCCCAGACGCAGGTAAAGCGGAACGAGTTCGTGTCGCTCGGCCAGGCGCTCGCCGTAAGGTGGATTGGTCGCCACCAGGCCGGATTGCATGCCGTTCGGTGCTGTTGCCTCTGCGATGTCTCGTCTTTCAACGGCGACGTCATCTGACAGGCCGATCCGGCGCAGATGATTCCGGCTTGCAGTGACGGACTCATCATCGGAGTCGAAGCCGACGATGGCAGGGAGCGCTCGCATGCCTCGCTCCTGGCGTTCAAGCGCTTCTTCGATCAGATCTTTCCAGGCGTCATCGTCATGCCCTCTCCAGCCGAAGAATCCGAAGCGGGTGCGCAGCAGTCCGGGAGCGGTGTCGGTTGCTATCCAGGCGGCTTCAATCAGCAAGGTGCCGGAGCCGCACATGGGATCAACAAAGCCGCCGCCTTTTGTCGCCAGTTCATGCCAGCCGGCACGGATCAACATGGCGGCCGCGAGATTCTCCTTCAGCGGCGCGATCCGTGCCTGGCGGCGATAGCCTCGTCGATGCAGGCTCTCTCCGGACAAATCGATGGCCACCGTTGCGTCTTTACCCACCATGTGAACGTTGATGCGCAGATCTGGCGCTTGCGTATCGACCGACGGACGGCTGCCGCTTCGCTCTCGAATCTGGTCCACCACGGCGTCCTTGATCCGCTGTTCTGCAAAGCGGCTGTGGGTGATCGCTGCGCGCACGCCGGTAAAGTCGACGGCCATGGTCTGCTCTGGCCCCAGATGCGCCTGCCAGTCGATTCGTCCAACACCTTCGTAAAGTGCAAGATCGTCACCGGCTTCGAACTGTTCGATGGGAAGAAGGACGCGGTTGGCCAGGCGTGACCACAGGCAGGCCCGGTATGCGATTTCCAGATGACCCGAGAACTCGACACCGCCACGCTTGACCTTGACTTGGGGAACTCCAATCTGACGGAGTTCTTCTGCCAACAACTCTTCCAGCCCGCGGGGAGATGTTGCGAACAAACGGTTCAACGGACGCTGCCGGTTGGCGTAAGGCGGATCATGTCCGCCGGCAATCAGGCTGCACGTGCGGGGCGTGCCGAATCCGACGTGACGCCGCTCAGAATCAGCTCAGATGCCTTCTCCGCGATCATGATGGTCGGTGCGTTCGTATTGCCGCCCACCAGAGTGGGCATGACAGATGCATCGATGACTCGCAGGCCTTCAATGCCGTGAACACGTAACTGCGGGTCGACTACTGCCTGGTCGTCTTGCCCCATCCGACAGGTGCCGACCGGATGGTAGATGGATTCGGCCTTGCTTCGTATGAAGTCAATCATGCCCTCCCGACTGGTCACTTCGTTGCCCGGGAAAATCTCGTGGCCTCGGAATGGCTTGAACGCCGGTTGGCCGAGGATCTCTCTGGACAGCCGCACGCACTCCAGCATCATTTCCAGATCTTCCGGATCGCTCAGATAGTTGGCGAAGATGGCGGGCGGCTGGCGCGGATCGTTCGAACGAAGGCCGATATGTCCGCGGCTGGCAGGTCGCAGCGGGCAAGCGTGGAGGGTGTAGCCGTCGCCCGGCAGGCGGTTTCGTCCATGGTCATCTAGCAGGGCCGGGACGAAGTGCATCTGGATGTCCGGCCGGTCGTCGCGGCCCCGGCCGCTGACCAGAAAGCCACCGGCTTCGGCGATGTTTGAGGTGCCTTCACCTTCGTGGTAGAGAAAATACTTCAGCCCGACGCGCAGCTCGCTCAACTGGTCATAGGTGATCGGCTGCGAACACCGGGTCAGGGTACAGATGTCGAGGTGGTCTTGCAGGTTGGCGCCGACGCCTGGCAATTCATGGCGTACCTTGATGCCTGCGCGTTCGAGTGCTGGCGCTGGTCCGATACCCGACAGCATTAGCATCTGGGGTGAGTTGATCGCCCCACCCGCCAGCAAGACCTCTTGCGCGGCATGAGCAGTCTGAGTGATGCCGTGGCGCTGATAACGAACGCCAACGGCGCGCTGCCCGCTGAACTCAAGATTCAGCGTCAAGGCGCCGGTCTTGACCGTAAGGTTGGGGCGCGATCGGGCGGGTCGCAAGTAGCCGACCGCGGTCGAGCAGCGCCGTCCACCGCGCTGAGTAACCTGATAGAAGCCAAAGCCGCGCTGTGCCGGACCGTTGAAATCCCGGTTGACGGCAAAGCCGGCCTGCTCGGCAGACTGGATGAAGACCTCGCTTAAGGGGTTGAAGTAAGACAGATCCTCGACGCTTAACGGACCGCCGATCCCGTGCAGTTCCGACGCGCCCCGCGACTGGTTCTGGGAGCGCAGGAAGTAGGGCAGGACCTCGTCCCAGCCCCAGCCGGGGTTCCCGGCCCGAGCCCAGTCGTCGTAGTCGGTGCGGTGACCACGAATGAAGCACATGGCGTTGATCGAGCTGGAACCACCCAGCACGCGGCCTCTGGGCCAGTACAGCCGACGGTTGTTCAGCTGTGGCTCGGGCTCGGTTTCATAATTCCAGTTCAGCGAGGTGAAGTTCACCAGCTTGGCCAGACCGGCGGGCATGTGGATGAATGGATTCCAGTCGCGCGGGCCGGCCTCCAGGAGCAGGACGCTACAGTTCGGGTCCGCGCTGAGACGATGCGCGAGAACGCACCCAGCCGAGCCGGCGCCAACGATGATGTAGTCGTAAGTCTTGGCCATGAAAACAGCGTCCGAAGCTTGGGTGAGCAGTTTATCGCACCGTCCAGAATAGCGAGCCGAGTTAGAGTCATAAGCCTACTGGACCCTGACCGGATAACGTGCTTTCAAAGTCTCCGGCGCTGGTCGCTTTCCGTCATCCCTGACAAGGCGCAATCGAGAGACCGGGTTAGGGCGAGCACCTTGAATTTTTCTCCCATTTCACCGGGCATGATCAGGCGCTTCAATTCGCCTGCAAGGCGAAGGCGCGTTTGCGCGTCTTCAGTGTGCTCCAGAACCTCATGCGTACCCAGCGCAAGCATGAAATCGGCCTGGGTTGTAAATCCGGCTAGCTTCAACCCTGCGCGCTGGCCGGCTTCAGCCAGAGCGCTGAAATCTACAAATGCAGAAATATCGGTCAGGCCCGGCCAGACAAAAGGGTCGAAATGGGCTCTATGGCGGTAGTGACAGACCAGCGAGCCGCTGTCGCGGGCCGGCAGGTAATACTCGCTTCTAGGGTAGCCATAGTCGACAAGCAGCACGGCACCCTGACGAAGCGGTGCGGTCACGGTCTTAAGCCAATCGGCCAGGTCCAGCGAGATTTCACTCTGATAACCGACGGGCAGAGGTTGGCCCAAAGTCTTTGCCAAGCTTTCATATGAGCTCTGAAGCCGTGGCCGCGGTGGAGCGAGCTTCCATTCAAAACGGGTGTCCCCAACTTCCACACATCGCTCTTGCAGGCCGCTGGAGGTGATCTCAAAAAGACTGACGGGGAGCGCGTCGGCGACCTCATTGGCGATGATGACGCCGGCGAACGGTTCTTGCGGGGGGGCATCCAGCCACGCCACCCGCGCCTGGAGATCGCTGGACAGAGTGCTCAGGGTCTGCTGCTGAACCTGTCGAAGCGCGGCGCTGGGTTCCAGGATCAGATAGCGCTGCGGTTTTTCGTCAAGGCGGTCAAGCAGATCTCTGGCCAAAGCACCGGAACCGGCTCCGGGTTCCAGGATTGTGTAGCTGTCAGCCAACGATTTCGCGATTTCGTCAATTTGACGTGCCACAGCGGTGGCAAATAATCCCCCTTCCTCTGGCGCGGTCACGAAATCGCCGGAGATGCCGAATTTGTGCAGACCGTTGACGTAGTAGCCCAGACCCGGTTCATAGAGAGCCATCGCCATGTAGCGGTCAAACGGCATCGGGCCATGATGGTGAATTTCGCTTGCGATGCGTGCACCGAGCTCTTGACTCAGCGCACCCAGTTCAGCCGGGGGGTCCGGGAGGTCAAGGTGGGGGCGAGATGCTCTCATGTAGGATCAGGGTGGTTCGTCAAGCCTGAGATTCTAGCGCCCTGATGAACTGCTGACGCCATGCACCCCAGAGGACGCGTAGACTGCCGGCGTCAAAACACCAGTGGAGAACAGCCTGTGTCCCAATCAGCGCTCAGCCATGCACCCTGCGCCATCATCACCGGCGGTGCGCGCCGCATCGGTGCCCAGATCGCGCGTCATCTACACCGACGTGGATTAAGTATTTGCCTGCACTACAGGGGTTCGGAATCAGAGGCCCGGGTCACGGCGGACGAGTTGAATGCAGAGCGCTCGGGATCGGCAGCGCTGGTTTGTGCCGACTTGGCTGACCCTGATGCAGGCCAGACCATTCATGATGCAGCACTCAGTGCATTTGGACGGATTGATGTGTTGATCAATAACGCCTCTGCGTTTTATCCAACGCCGGTCAAGCGGGCGACCCAGGAGCACTGGGATGACCTGTTCGCCAGCAACGCCCGGGGGCCGTTCTTCTTGAGCCGGATGTGTGCACCGGAACTGGCCCGGCGCCCTGGTTCGATTGTCAATATCGTCGATATCCACGGATTGGTGCCGCTCAAGGACAACACCATCTATTCCATGGCCAAGGCAGCGTTGGTCATGCAGACCAAAGCGCTGGCCAAGGATCTAGCGCCCATGGTCCGAGTCAATGGTGTCGCGCCAGGCTCGATTCTCTGGCCGGAGGGTGATGCCGAAGCCGGAGAGGAAGCGCAGAAGGCCATCCTCGAAAAGGTGCCCCTGCAGCGTCAGGGCAGACCTGAGGATATCGCTGGTGCGGTCGAGTTTCTGGCTCTGGACGCGCCCTATGTGACCGGTCAAATTCTGGCGGTAGACGGGGGCCGTTTGCTCAACATGTGATGCCGGGGCCGTTGTTCGCCATTAACTCCGTTCGCTTAGCGGCACGTAGTCGCGCGCCGTGTGGCCGGTGTAGACCTGTCTGGGCCGCCCAATCCGATGAGGGGTGGCCGACTGTTCCAGCCACTGCGAGACCCATCCAACGGTTCGGCCAATCGCGAACATCGGCGTAAACATCGTCGTCGGAATTCCCAAGGCCTTGTAGATAATGCCGGAGTAGAAGTCCACATTCGGGTAGAGCTTGCGTTCAACGAAGTAGTCATCTTCCAGCGCGATTTTTTCCAGTTCCATGGCCAGGTCCAGCAACTGGTCGGTCTGCCCGAGGTCGCTGAGTACATCGTGACAGGCCTTGCGGATGATGCGCGCACGCGGATCAAAATTCTTGTAGACCCGGTGCCCGAAACCCATCAGGCGGAACGGATCGTTCTTGTCCTTGGCTTTCTTGATGAACTCGCCCACACGGCTGACATCACCAATCTGGTTGAGCATTCTCAGCACGGCTTCGTTGGCGCCGCCGTGGGCCGGACCCCAGAGTGCTGCGATGCCGGCAGCGACGCAGGCGTAAGGGTTGGCGCCGGTCGAGCCGACCAGACGAACCGTGGAGGTTGACGCATTCTGCTCGTGGTCGGCGTGCAGAATGAAAAGCAGATCCAGCGCCTTGGCAGCAACCGGATTGATTTCATACGCCTCCGCCGGGACAGAAAACATCATGTGCAGGAAGTTTTCCGGGTAGTTAAGGGAGTTGCGCGGATACGCGCTGGGCCAGCCCATGTAGTGGCGGTAGGCCGCCGCAGCGATGGTCGGCATTTTCGCAATCATCCGCTTGGCTGCCAGATCCCGATGCTCCGGGTTGTTGGTGTCCAGATTCTGCTGATAGAACCCGGCCATCGATGCCACCACGCCTGAGAGGATGGCCATCGGGTGAGCGTCATAGTGGAAGCCGGAGATAAAGCTGTTGACCTGCTCATGGACCATCGTGTGATACGTGATGTCGCGTTCGAAGTCCGAGAACTCGGACTTCGATGGCAGTTCGCCATACAGCAGCAGGTAGGCCACCTCAAGAAAGCTGGAGCCTTCGGCCAGTTGCTCGATGGGATAACCTCGGTAGCGCAAGATGCCTTGGCCGCCGTCGATGAACGTGATATCGCTTTTGCAGTTGGCGGTGGTGCCATAACCCGGATCGAACGTGAAGTAACCCATCTCCGGATTAAGCCTCGTAATGTCGATCGTCGGATCCCCTTCGGTCCCGGCAACAACGGGGAGTTCCAGAGATTTACCGGAGGAGGAATCGGTCAGGGTCAGT
The DNA here is from genome assembly GCA_036351735.1 of Wenzhouxiangella sp. Classification (GTDB taxonomy): domain Bacteria; phylum Pseudomonadota; class Gammaproteobacteria; order Xanthomonadales; family Wenzhouxiangellaceae; genus Wenzhouxiangella. The sequence continues at coordinate 6,337 of JAZBPR010000258.1, forward strand.
GTGCGGTCGGTCACCGGGCTCTCCTTTAAGGTGAGTGCTGAGCAGAAGCGGCTGAAGTTATGGGCGGTGTCGGTCATTCGACGCCAGCCCTAAAGTATCTCACAGGCGCGTTGCGCACTGCATCAAAGCTCGACTCTCGGAATAAAGGGTCAGTCTCGGCAGCTGTCAATAACCAGAGAACTTAGACATCGATAAACTGCTCTGCCGGACCAATCCAGCGCCCAATCAGTTGATCGGCCTGCTCAGCGCTGATTTTCGACGCCAGCTTTTCGATCTCGTCCAGCAAAGAATCATCTCTGGCAAGATCGGCAATCCGGAATCGAAGCATCCCGGTCTGGCGGGTACCCAGCACCTCTCCGGGGCCCCGCAGCTCCAGGTCTTTTTCAGCGATGACAAAGCCGTCGGTCGTTTCGCGCATCACTTCCAGGCGCGCTCGGGCGGTCTCGCCGAGGGGAGGTTTGTACAGGAGCACGCAGGCGGCCTGATCGCTCCCGCGACCAACTCGCCCCCGAAGTTGATGCAGCTGACTCAAGCCCAGACGCTCGGCGTTTTCAATAATCATCAGGCTGGCGTTGGGCACATCAACCCCCACCTCGATTACCGTGGTGGCCACCAGCAGGTCAATCTCACCGCTGCTGAAGCTGGCCATGACCGCCTGCTTCTCAGCTGGCTTCATGCGTCCGTGAATCAGTCCGACCCGGAAATCTGTGAGTTGCTGTGCGAGTTCTCTGGATCGGGTTTCGGCCGCCTCGGCTTCGAGAACCTCCGATTCTTCGATCAACGGACAGACCCAGTAGGCTTGACGACGATCGCTCAGTGCGCGGACAAGACGCTGAATGACCTCGTTTCTGCGCTGCTGGCTGGCAGCGACTGTGGTGACCGGTTTGCGTCCTGGTGGCAATTCATCAATCACCGAAACATCCAGGCCGGCATAAGCGGTCATTGCCAGAGTCCGGGGGATCGGGGTGGCGGTCATGACCAGTTGATGCGGCTGCTGGCCCCCCTTGCGGCCCTTCTCGGCCAGCGCCAGCCGCTGATGGACGCCGAAGCGGTGTTGTTCATCAACAATGATCAGACCCAGGTCGCGAAAGGCTACGCCCTTCTGGAACAAGGCGTGGGTGCCAATCGCGACATCGGCATCGCCGACCAGTCTTTCTAGTGCTTCGGCCCGGGCCCGACCCTTGACTTTACCGGCAAGCCAGACAGTCTCGATGCCCATCGGCGCGAGGTAGTCGGTCAAAGTTCGGTAGTGCTGCTCGGCCAGAATCTCTGTCGGTGCCACAATCGCGGCTTGCCGGCCCGAGGCTGTGGCGGTCACCAGAGCGGCGGCTGCCACCAGTGTCTTGCCGGAGCCAACGTCGCCCTGCAGCAACCTGCGCATGGGTCGCCGATGGCCGACATCAGAGAGGATTTCCCCGATGACCCTGCGCTGGGCGCGCGTGGGCTCGAACGGGAGTTCGGCCAGCATCCGGCCGACTTGCCCCTCCGGGTCGGTCAGAACTGGTGCCTGCTGGCTCTGGCGCGATTGATTGACCCTGGCCAGAGCCAGGTGATGGGCCAGCAATTCTTCGAGGGCCAGTCGCTGAACCGCCGGGTGATGTCCCTCGACCAGCGCGGTCAGGTCTTCGTCCGGGTCAGGCGCATGAATCGTTTTCAGCGCTGAACGAAGACAAATGGTTTGCGGGTTAGGCGGCAGCAACTCTGTCAGCGGCATCATGCCGCTCAGAAAGCGCTGCAGCGCTTGGGCAATCAGGCTGCTTAGTCGGGCCTGACCAATTCCTTGCGTAGTTGGATAAACGGGTGTCAGAGATTGGGGTAGCGGTGGTGATTGATCCTCGGCCAGCGCTTGACACTCGGGATGTGCCATCTCCAGACCCCCGGGCCCGAGCCTGAGATCCCCGAAGCAGCGCAGTTTCTGGCCTTCGGTGAACAGCTTGAGCTGAGATGGAAAGAACCGAAACAACCTCAGAGTTACCTGGCCGGTTTCGTCAGCGAGTGTCGCGACCAGCATGCGGGTGCGGCCGTAGCGTATTTCGCGGTGGACGATCCGTCCTTCCACCTGCACGCCACTGCCGGGGCGGGCCTGATTCAGCGGCGTTAACCGGGTACGGTCTTCGAATCTCAGCGGCAGATGAAACAGCAGGTCGCTTTCGTGTCGAAGCCCGATTGACGCGAGCCGGCCCGCAAGTTGCGGGCCGATTCCGTCGAGTTCAGACAGCGCGCGATCGGCGCCCATGCCAAAAACCCGCTTCAGCCTGCAGCGGGAAGCACCATGATCCCGTCCATTTCCACCGGGACTCCCTTTGGCAAGGCAGCCACTTGAATCGCGGCCCGGGCCGGGTAGGGCTCGGAAAAATACTCCGCCATGATCGCATTGACCGTCTGAAAATGGCCAAGGTCCGTCAGGAAGATGTTGAGCTTGACGACATCTTGCAGCGTGCCGCCGGCGGCCTGGGCAACAGCCTGGAGATTGTCAAAGACCTGCCGGGTCAGCGCTTCGAAATCACCGTCAAGCACCTCGCCGGTCTGCGGCACCAGCGGGATCTGACCTGAGAAATAGACAGTCTGCCCGGCACGAATGGCCTGGGAGTAGGGCCCAATCGCTGCCGGTGCCTTGTCGGTATGAATGACTTCCCGATCCATGGGCAATTTATTCGCAGTCGCCGATGCGGCGGCCTTTCATTTCAATCGTTGTCTTCATTGGACCTGCGGGTGTCTCGGCCTGGCTGACAATCAGGCCTTCGCTGTGATCACCCATGAACTTAAGGTCTAACGTCATATCCATTGTCAGGCCGTCCGCCTGGCAGACCATTTCGTAGTGCGCGCTATCGCGATTCATTTCCTCATGGGTCATCTCGCACTCCTCCATGTCCATGTCACCCATGAACGTGTCTGCCTCGGCCACGTCGGCTTCCGTCACGCAATCAGTGCTGGTGTCGTTCTGTTCGGGTATCGGAAAAGGCGCCTCAACGGTGATGCGCGTCTGATACTCCCACTGGCCAGGCTGGACGTTGGGGGTTTCGGCCAGTGCGAGTGATGCAAGGCCAAAAGTTGCGCTGATGCACAGGATTTTCACGTATCGAGTCAATGTCTTGCTCCCGTTTGAATTTAATTTGCTTTACGTGTCTTCCAGAGGCAGGATACTACGCCCTGTCGTCGAACCAAGAACGCTGCTGTTTTCAGGACAGCCCGACCAACGCTTAGAGGTTGTACTGGTCCGACTCGCCCTTGATCGCGCCAACGGCACGGCGAACGCGAGCGCGCAGCCAGTCGTTGATGACCACGATGAAGACCTTGCGATACATGCCTTCCGGACAGGTGATTTCCCGGACGCCATGCCAGGATTTCTCCTGACGCTGAAAGAGCAGGCTGTAGTTGCCAATGCTCTGCCCGGAGTACGACTGATCAAAGTCGTCGAACTCAGGGGCGGACTCGCGCGGAAAGCGCCCGTGATCATCCAGAATGAGGGTATCGCCTCCCCATTCCGGACTCCAGTTATCCGGAGTATTGAAATAGAAGATGTGAGATCCGAGCTTTCGGGTGGCATCGCAATGTGGGGAAACCGAACTACCCCTGGGCGCGTAGTGCCAATGAAAATCGAACTTGAACCGGCCTCTGCCAAACATTCGCTTGGCAAAGTCGTAGTAGCGACTGCTCATCAATTCGCCAACAAACTCGTGCCAGGCTGGATCCACATCGAGATCCTCGTGGTACTCCAGCGCATATCGGTCGTGTGATTTCTGTCCGTGCGAGCGCTGTTTGCCGAAACTTGGCTTCATCTGGTCCACGGTCGGAAGCGTGGCGAGCAGGCGCTGATATCCATCTTCGGTCAGCAATCCCGCGGGGTTGATCCAGGGGTAAGGCTGAGTTTGCTGAAAGGAAGCTGGGTCGAGAGCTTCGAGTTGCTCGTGATTTAAATATTGCATGATGGCAAGTGCCTTGAATGTTAGCCAAAAGTATAGGGTGCCGCCGTCGCTATGCCAACAAGCTATGGCGCCCCGAAAGCCCGCTGCAACCAATCGCGTAGTTGGTCTAATTTTGGTGCTGCCATTGGGCTAGACGGCACCAGGCCTTTCTGAAACCCTCTTTGCAAGAATGGCTGCAGTAGCGCTGCGTCATGGGCAATGACGTGAATGGGCACGGCACCGCTTGCTTGGTGACCGCTGATCAACGTGGCCGGCTGATGGTCTCCCATTACAATCAACAGGGTTTTGTTGTCCAGAAAGCGGACCGCGTAATCCAAGCTGGTAAGAACCGAATATTCGACGCTTCGGCCGAAATGGTCGCGCACATTTTCAAGATCCTTCCACAAATCCTGCGGTGCAAGTCCGGCGTCGCGCCAGCGCTCGAAAATTGTTCCGTCGCCGACCTCGTTCCAGTCAACAAGGTCAATGATCGGCGTCCACGGTGCATGGCTGCTGATAAGCGCAATCTGGGCAAACAGAGGTCGCGGCACTCGGGGGCGCAGAACGGTCTGAAAGTGATGCAGCGTGTACTGATCGGGCATGGTGACCCAATTCAGCGGCGGGCCCTGATAGCCCAGATGCCTGGCTTCGAATATGTGATCGAAACCCTGCTGTCGTCCCTCAGGCCAGGGCATGATGATGGCCGGCATCACCGCCATGGTTTCGTGCCCGGTTGCGCGAAAGTCGTCAATCAGCGTGTTGGCATGGGACTCCAGCAGCAGCCGATACCACAGCTGGTTGTCGATCCAGCGCCCGCTTAAGGTCGTGGCATGCGACAGCCAGGACTGCCCTCCGCGAATAGGCGCTTCCATGAAGCCGCTGACCACGGTTAGGTTTCGAGCGGTGAGCTCGCCCTCCATCTCACTCAGCGTGGGTAGGAGTATTTGGCGGTAGCGATCCTGTTCGAACATCGTTGCGCCGTAGGACTCAATGAACACCATGAGCACATCGGTATCGGCGAGCATCGGCAGGGCAGTGGCCGGTCTGGGTTGATTGGGCGTGGCCTGAACAAACGCCACGCGGGCCTGATGGGTCTGGATCAGCTGATTTGCCTGAAAATGAAGGGTATCTAGCGAGGGAGTTCGGGCCGCGGGTGCCCACCGGACGCTGATGGTTTCCAGCGCGCCGCTGACCAAGGCAATGCAGGTCACAATCAATATGCCTTTGCTCACGGTTCCGCTCTGGGCTTGCGGGGGTCGTAAGGCAGCTGCGATGAGCACAGCCAGAAGAATCAGAAGCACTGCAACGATTGCGAACACCGCGACGGTGAGCGGTCGACCCAGATTGCCGTCGAGAAGATGAAAGCTTGCGCTGAGCAGATTGAGATCAAAATAAAGGTTCAGCGAACGGCTCAGGACCTGATGCGTTGCCGCATCACTCCAGCCGAGGATGAGCGAGGCCACCACGGCGCCCACGCTGACCCAGCGGAGCACTCTGACCCACATCCCGTCGGGCAACAACGCAAAAGTTCCGACCAGCGCCCACGCTTCCCATGCCAGCCAGCGCGGCTCGGCAAATCCAAAGCGAAGCCAAAGCGGGGAGAGCAGGAGGGCATTCAGCAATCCGGCGACAACCAGCAAACGAATCCATGCGCGGCTGGTGGGCCTGGTGATGGCGGATTTCACGAGCCTGAACGACCATATCGGGGATGCAAGCCGCTTATCCTGACACAGTCCTGTCACGTTTCTGCGCGGGCCGGGCGACCCCCTCGACGGCCCTAGCCTGCATGTTGTTGATGTGGGCGTCTACGGTTGACGCATTCGACCTCAGCGATGTTGTGGCCCAAGCCGAGACCCTCGCAGCGCAGCCCTGGCAGACGCCGATCAAGCAACCTGCTGAGCTGGCTGATCTGACCTACGACGAATATCGGGCGATCCGCTTCGACCCGAGCAAGTCCCTGTGGGTGGGCAGCCCGGGATTTCGGGTCCAGTTTTTTCACCCCGGATTTCTGTTCGGTGAGCCGGTCAGGATTTTCGAGGTTGAAGACGGGTCGCCTTCTGGCGTTCCTTTCACGCCCGAGCGGTTCCGTTTTGATCCGCCGCTGACCCAGGCTCCGGTGGTAGCGGCTGAAGGCTACGCTGGGTTTAGAGTGCACTTCCCGCTCAATCGTGCAGACATTCATGACGAATTTCTTGTTTTCCTAGGCGCGTCGTATTTTCGATTTATTGGTCAGGGACAGGCCTATGGGCTTTCGGCGAGAGGGCTCGCCCTTGATAGCGGAGTAGCAAGCCGCGAAGAGTTCCCGGTGTTTCGTGCTTTCTGGTTGGTTAAACCCGAAGCCGAGCAGACCAATTTGCGCGTGCTAGCGCTCTTGGACAGCCCGTCTGTCACGGGTGCTTATGCCTTTGATATTGAGCCCGGTGTATCAACCACGATTCTGGTCGAGGCGCATCTGTTTGCGCGTAAAGATCTGGTCCGTCCCGGCATTGCGCCATTAACCAGCATGTTTGCCCACGGCGACACGGGCCCGACCCTGGTGGATGACTTCCGACCGAGGGTGCATGATTCAGATGGACTGCTTGTCCACAGCAGCCGCGGAGAGGCGCAGTGGCGACCCCTGGCGAATCGGGCCCGGGTGGCGATCAGCGCCTTTAGCGATGACGGTGTGCCACGTGGGTTTGGATTGCTGCAGCGGCATGGCGACTTGGATGACTTTCAGGATCTGGAAGCGCGTTACGACTTGCGTCCTGGGAAGTGGGTGGAGCCTCTGGACGGGGATTGGGGTGCGGGGCGCGTCGAGTTGATTGAAATTCCGACGGCCGATGAGACCTTTGACAATATCGTCGCCTTCTGGACGCCTGAGGAGCCGATTCTGGCTGGTGAGTCCCGATATTTTCGTTATCGCCTGACCACGACGGACGCTGCGACCGGGCTGCATCCGCGGGTGCATGTCAGGCAGACCCTGACCGGGCGGGGCGGGATACCTGGCCAGCCGGATTGGTCAGACCGCTCCAAACGACGGTTTGTGATCGAGTTCAGCGGAGAAGGCCTGGACGATTCGAGCCGGATTGATCTGGTGGCTGAAACCCGGGGCGGCAACATTCTCGAGCAGCGCCTGGAGCGCGTGCCGGGAGAGTCTGCTGTCCGAGCGGTGCTGGTGCTCAAGCCCGATGAGCAGGGACTGGCCTCCGACCTTCGCGTGTTTTTGGCGCGCGACGGTGATCAGGTGTCTGAGGTATGGAGCTATGTCTGGTATCCAGATGAACAGAACCGGCAGATTTAACCGACGTAGACGCCTGTTCCTGAGTCTGGTTGCTGGTACCGGGCTGTTAGGGCTGGTGGGCCTGTTCGAAGCGCTGGCGCTGGCTGGAGTGAGTCTGTCCGCCCGCCTGCCGCTGGCCGTCCTGTTCGCCATGACTTTTTCCTGGATTTCCGTGTCCTTCTGGCATGCGGTGATCGGTTTTGCCCTGATGCTCACGCGTCGAAATCCCTACACACTCAAGCCTGAGCCCAAAGGTGCGCAGGAGCACTCGGAGGTTCAGCCGCACAAAACAGCACTGGTGATGCCGATCTACAACGAAGATCCGGTCGCTGTGCACGCGGGCCTCAAAGCGATGGCAGGCTCGCTTCTCAAATCTGGCTTTAGCAAAGGTTTTGAGTTCTTCGTCCTCAGCGATACGCAGGATCCCGAGCTGCTGATTCTCGAGCAGGCTTATGTCGCCGACCTGCAGCGCGAGCTGGGAAGTGGGATGCCGCTGCACTACCGCCACCGGCCGAGAAACAGCGGCCGCAAGGCCGGAAACGTGGCCGATTTTTGCCGACGCTGGGGGGCGGCGTTCGACTTCATGCTCGTGCTTGATGCAGACAGCCGAATGGATGCAGCCAGCATGGTGCATCTGGTCTCGCGAATGCAGTCTGATTCCGAGCTTGGATTGATCCAGACCGTTCCGCTGCCGGCCGGACAGCACAGCATTTTTGCCCGGATCATGCAGTTTGCCTCATCGCTGTACTCGCCGATGCTGGCCACGGGGCAGGCGTTCTGGCAGGGTCGGGCCGGAAACTATTGGGGCCATAACGCGCTTGTGCGTGTGTCGGCATTTACCGCCAGTTGCGGCTTGCCCAAGATTCCCGGAAAGCCACCTCTGGGTGGTGAAATCCTGAGTCATGACTTTGTGGAGGCTGCCTTGCTGGTTCGCAACGGCTGGTCGGTTCAGCTGGAGACCCGGAGTCTCGCCAGTCACGAGGAGATGCCCGCCAATCTAATCGATTTTCTGGCCCGTGACAGACGCTGGATGCAGGGTAATCTGCAGCATCTGAAATTGCTCAGGCTGCCTGGTTTGCATCCGTCCAGCCGGCTTCATTTTCTGTTCGGTGCCTCCGCCTACCTCTCTTCACTGGCCTGGATGGGCCTGGTGATGATGGGGTTGGCAACGCTGGTTAAGCAACCGCAGCTTGTGGCCATCGCTGATCCGGGGCTCAGCGCCTGGAATATGACCATGCTGGTGGCAACGCTGGCGATGCTGTTCGCTCCTCGGGTTCTGGGTCTTGTGCTGGCCATGGTTCAGCGCCCGCGGGCCTTCGGAGGGCGTGTCAGATTATTTTTCAGCGCTATGGTCGAGGCGCTTGCCGGCGTGGTGCTCGCGCCGCTCATGATGATGTTTCATGCGCGCTTCGCGCTGGAAATTTTCTCTGGAGCCAGCACGGAATGGTCGTCTCCGCCACGCGGAGAGCGCGGTGTGGAATGGGGAGAAGCCATCAAGCGCACGGGCTTTGCGGCGGGCATCGGGCTGGTCTGGGTGGTCTTGGCGGCCACGCTCACCCCCCAGTATCTTTGGTGGATGAGCCCGGTCTGGCTCGGCTTGTTGGTCTCGCCGCTGATGGTGCGCTTCTCGGGTAGCGCCAGACTGGGACGCGCATTGTTGCGCTGCGGTCTGCTGCAGGCGCCTTACGAAGTCAACCCGGTCAGCTTGTTGGGTCAGCAGCAAAAGCCTTCCCGGTTGCGGCTGGCTCGACCCAACAGGCTGCCGGCAGAAAGCCCGGCCCAAATGCCATTGCAGAGTCTGACCCGTCAGACCGGAGGCGGCGTGCGTTCTGGACTGGGACGACTGCGTGTCTGAGCGGCTTAAAGGGTTGCTTGGGCTCGCCCGCTCTCTCGTCATTTATCGTCGCCCGGGTCGGCAGCGCGCTCTGCGAGCCTTTTACCGTCAGTTCGTCAAGCCCGGTGACTTGGTGTTTGACGTGGGTGCTCACCTGGGTGACCGAACAACAGCGTTTGCCGCGCTGGGGGCCCGGGTGGTCGCACTGGAACCCCAGCCTGATCTGTTCGGCTGGCTCAAGCGTTTTTCCAGGCCTTACAGAACGGTCACCTGTCTGGACCGGGCCGTGGGTTGCCGCCCGGGCCGGCTGGAGATGGCCACCAGCCTGACCAATCCGACGCTGGCAAGTCTGTCTGACAACTGGCGGACTCGCGTGATTGAAGGGCAGGCGGGGTTTGAAGGCGTGGAGTGGGATAAACGCCTTAGCGTCCATGTCACCACGCTTGACCAACTGATTACCGAGCACGGCGAGCCGGTGTTCTGCAAAATCGATGTCGAGGGTTTCGAGCTTGAGGTTCTGCAAGGCCTGTCCAGGCCGCTGAAAGCCTTGTCGATAGAGTTTCTTGGCGGAGCCCTCGATCAGGCGCAGGCCTGTGTCGACCGGCTGGAAGCGCTTGGCAGTTATCGCTACCAGGCTGTAGCCGGCGAGCGGCGAACTTTTTTCTTGCCAGACTGGATGTCTGCCGATCAGATCCGCCAGTGGCTCGCCGATGGCGCTGATGGACTGGCCTCCGGGGATCTGTATGCCCGGTGTCAGCCTTGAGGTCTGCAGGCCAGGGAACCTTGTAGACTAAAAACTGGATGCGTTCTGCGCGGGTTGCACGTCATGATTTACCGATGGGAACATCTCAGTTCTCCTGAACTGGCCGAGCGGGCCAATCCGAATTCGGTTGCCGTAATGGCGCTGGGCGCTATTGAACAGCACGGCCCGCACCTGCCCTTATCGACGGACCTCGATATCGTCAACGGTCTCTTGGAGCGCGCCCTGGCCGCACTCCAGGTCGCCCAGCCGGTTTTTGTCTTACCCGCAATGGCGCTGGGAGCGAGTGACGAACATGGGGACTTTGTCGGAACCCTGTCACTGTCAGCCGCTCAGATGAGCGATGTCCTGGCGCGCTTGGGGAGAGCGGTCACGGCAGCCGGCATTCGTCGTCTGGTGCTAGTGAACGGGCACGGCGGCAACATCGGCTGGATGGGTCCTGCCGCGCTGGATCTGCGGCGCCGGCACGGAATGCTCGTTGTGAAAGCCAGCTACATGCAGTTTTCTGCTCCAGAAGATTTGTTGGGGGCAGAGGAGCTCAAGTTCGGCTTGCACGGCGGCCAGGCTGAGACCGCGATGATGATGCATTTGCATCCGGAGCGGATCCGATCCGACAAGTTGTCAAAGTTTGATTCAGTGGCCGAACGTCTGCCGTCAGATGCGGTAGTAGGCCCCGAATCCGAGGCTTCCTGGGCTTGGCTGGCACAGGATTTGAGCCCGGAGGGTGTGGTGGGCCGGGCAGACTTGGCGACGGCTGCGCTGGGCCAGCGCCTTGTAGATTTCTACGCCAAGAAGTTGACCCAGGTGTTGAGCGAAGCGGTCGTTACCGAGTTGCCTGCCTGGACTGGCTAGCGTCGGACGCTCGGACCGCTGCTAGTCGGCGCGATCCAGAACCTCGCTCAGCATGTGACCGGATCGGTGGGCCTTCGCGGCCAGGTAGCGGCGATTTTCCTTCGTCACCATCCCGTAGAGTTCCTGACGTCCAGCCACTTCGATTCCGCCTTCTGCTAGCGCACGGAGCTTGGTTGGATTGTTGGTCAGTAAGCGGACCTTGGTGATCCCAAGGGCGGCCAGCATGTCAACGGCCACATAGTACCGACGCTCATCCTCGCCAAATCCAAGAATCTGATCGGCATCGACCGTATCGTGGCCCTGGTCTTGCAGCGTGTAGGCACGCAGTTTGTTCGCCAGACCAATGCCCCGTCCTTCCTGAGCCAGGTACAGCAGGACGCCTCCGCCCATTTTTTCGATGTTGCTCACGCCTGAGCGCAACTGCTCGCCGCAGTCACAACGAAGACTGCCGAACAGATCGCCGGTCAGGCAGGAGGAATGAATCCTCACCGGTACTTCGTCAGGCCAGTCCGCGTGGTCGCCAATGACGACAGCCACGTGCTCGCGCAGTCCGTCGGGTTCCCGGAAAAGCACAAATTTCGACTCCGCAACGTCGGCCAGCGGGACCTGTGCCTCGCTGATCTTCTTGAGCAGGCCAGCTGCCAGTTCGAAGCAGTGCTGGGCGTCTCTGGCGGGTACGGCCAGCCATTGACCGCTGTCAATCTGCACCTGCATGGCACGGCGCTGACGCCGGTCCAGTCGGACCGTCAGGACCGCCGGCACCAACAGCGCCCGGCGCATCAGCGCCAGGGCTGCCTTCTCGGCTCTGGTTGCTGGCTGTGGGTTCGCAAAGAGCGTGGTATCAAGCGGTGCATCCGCGCACGCTGCCTGCATGATGTCTTCAATACTCTGCGGCTTTGCTGATCCCTGCAGCGGCAAACTGACCGCGCTGCCGCTCAGTTCTATTCCCAAACGCCTGGCGCGATGGTCCGTCACCACCAGCTGGGCGCGCGAATGGTTCATGAAGCCTTGCAATTCCTCGTCGGGCAGTCCTTCGACAGGCTGGATCAGGACGCTTGCCCAGTCGGCATCGCTTCCGTGATCATCGTCAACGATGACCGGAACCCCTCGACGCAAATCGAAAACGGCACGTTCTGTGTGGTGCATATGAAGGGAGCTGTCCTGTTCTGGCCGCATTACGGTAATGTGACGTCTGAGGTTGAATTGTGAATTACCGCATGATGTCACACCCGTCGGTCTGGGACTGCTTGCTCGCCGCCCGTGCCATGGACTGGTCGGAAAAGCTCGCCCGGACGTTTCAAGTCCGCGACACGAAGCTTGAAGTATTCGCCGGGGGCCATTGGCGCTCGGATAAGGCATTGCCGGAGGCTGAAAGCCAGCTGCTGGACATGCTGTTGCCGCTGATCGTGAGAGCCGGCTCTCTGGTTCTTGGCCAGCTTGGGCAGAGCCTGGATGGAAGAATTGCGACGGAATCCGGAGACTCCTGGTACATCAATGGTGAAATCGCCAGATCGCACCTTCATCGACTCCGGGCACTGGTCGACGCGGTCGTAGTCGGGGCAGGAACGGCGGCGGAGGATCAGCCGCAGCTGACTGTTCGCCACGTGGCAGGCCCTGATCCGGTGCCGGTGGTTCTTGATCCTCGGGGCCGAGTAGAAGCTGTTGGCCCGCTTTTTGAGAGGAAAGCCCATCAGCCGGGTGTGCTGCATCTGGTGGGCTCAGAGATCGAATTGCCCGATCCCCCGCCTGGCGTCGAGCGCCTTGCGGTGCCGGTTGATGCTGAGGGACGGGTTTCGCCCAGGACCATCGTTGAGATATTGGCCAAGCGTGGTCTGCATCGGGTGTTAATCGAAGGGGGCGGCGTCACCGTCTCCGAATTTGTTCACGCGGACTGTCTGGATCATCTGCACTTGCTGGTCGCTCCGCTGATCATCGGCTCCGGCCGGCCCGGGCTGGCATTGCCGCCGATTGACCGGCTCTCGGACGCACGCCGGCCACCCATTCGCAGTTTTCCTCTGGGTGATGAGCTACTGGTTGACGTGCGTCTGAGCTGAATTGGGTTGGGTCAGAACCAGCGCGCCTGGCAAGCTGCCGAGCAAGACCAGCAAGCCATAAGCTAGCGATACAGCCACGCCTTGTTCGGGCGCCAGTCCGACTGCCATCCATACCAGTCCGGCCGCGCCCTCGCGAACGCCCCAGCCGGCAACGGAAATCGGGATCAGCATCGCCAGCAAAACCGGCAAGGCCATGATCATGAGTTGGCCCAAAGGCAGGGATAGGCCGAGCCCCCGGGCGCTGGCTGCAAAAACAAGGAGATAGCTCAGTACGATCACTAAGGAACTCAATAGCTGGGCTGGCCAGGCATCGGCTTTGATCAGCGCCCGCCTTGCGTCTTCAAGGAATCGGTTGGCCCAGGCCGGCCAGCGATCGGCCGGACGCCGAGCCATCCACAAGACTGTGCCAATCGCCAGGACAGCGCCGAGCCCCAGCCCCAGCGCTCCATGGTCTAGGTTTGCGCGCGAACCGAAGACCAGAAGAACTCCCAACGCCAGGCCCACCACCACAATCTGGCCGGAAGCACGCTCCAGAATGACCGAGCGCCAGGCAACGCCCGCACGGCCGCTGCGTTGGGCATGACGCTGGGCGCGCCAGGCATCGCCGAGCACACCGCCCGGCAGCATCTGATTGACAAAGGCGGCCAGGTAGTACTCGCTCAGGGCCCGAGATGGAGATAGCTCCAGTCCAAGCAGTCCGGCTGTGAAGCGCCAGCGCCAAGCCGACAAGATTGTCTGGGCAACGCTGACCAACAGACCAAAAGCCAGCCATCCAGGAGCCAGAGACTGCATCTGATCTGCCAACTCGCCGATATCCAGCCAAAGCAGCAGACTGGCAAGCAAGGCCAGGGTGAGCAGCCAGCGTTTCAGCGGAGTCAGCTTCACTCGAGCGGTACAGCCAGACAATCCATATGACCGACCTCAATCCCAAGGCAGCCGGCGAGGAGTTCTTCGCGGCGCCGGGCAAGCCAGCCGTCGATCCTGTCAATCTCGCCGGTCTGTTCGACGGCGGCTTGATGCCAGCCGGCCAGCAGAGTCGGGCCAAGATTCTGCGTCCAGGGATGACCGGCCGGGAGCTGCCAGTTGCTTGATCGACAGTCCACCCGAAAGGATCGCGCTGCAAATGCCTGCGCGAGCGCAGGGCCTGCCGCGGGCCCGAGCGCGGCCCCCAGTCCCTTGTCGCGGAGCTGGTGCTGATTGAAGGCGGTCTGCACAAATCGGTCGTCATCGGTGCTGATTGTTCGGCCATCTGCGTCTATCATCTGCCAAATGCCGTTAACCGAAAGGGCAAAGAAGGCGGCGCACCGGTTCGTATCGCAGGCCTCAACCAGCGACTCGAGCCACTCCCCGGAGACCAGATCCAACAGCGCCGACCCGGTGACCAGATCACACCGGGTCAATGCCTTGAGGTCCGCGGTGGCCAAATCCAGTTCGCGGGCTTCGACCGTCAGCTTTGGTGCTGGTGGATCCTTCTGGATCTGGGTGGTCGCGCGCGCTAGCAGTTCAATGTCGTGGTCAATCAGCACCCAGGACTGATCCGGATTCAGTTGCGGGGCCAGCCAGCGTAGGTTGCTGCCCTGACCGGCGCCTAAGTCTGTTACGCAGATCTGATCCCGCGGGTTGAAGTGCTGATCCAGTATCTTGGCCAGCGCCCGGCTGCGCGCGGCGTGGTCGACGGGTTCCCTGAGGCTCAGCCAATCGGCGGTGAACGTTTCCTTACCGCTCATGCGGCCTTGAACCTCAGGGCTTGGGCGAATCGTTTGCCGGCCTGATCCCAGCCGGCGAGTTGCTCGCGATGTTGCATGGCTTTTTCCGTCAGTCTTTGGCGCAATGCTGAATCCTGTAGCCAGCGTGCGAGCGCGCTTTTCAGTGCGGCCGCATCCCCCGGAGGGACGCGCAGACTGGCTTCGGGTGGGACTGTGCTGGCCAGCGCACCCCCGGTTGTGGCAATAATCGGCAGACCGCTTGCCAGGGCTTCTGTAATGACCATTCCATAGCCTTCGAAGTGCGATGGCAGCACGAGCACCGAGGCCCAATGGTAGTCGGCGGACAACTCGGCTTCATCGCGCTCGCCCGTGATCTCAACCCGGCCTGACAGCTTCGGCGTCTCAGACAGGTCGCGCAGGCGCTTGGAAAAGCTTCGGTCACGCCGATCCGAGCCGCTTAGACGACAAAGCCAGGAGTGCTCGGTCAGGCCAGCCAGCGCTTCGAGTAACAGGTCCTGACCTTTTCGCCGTGTCAGGCTGGCCACGCACAGCAGATGTTCCTGTTCAGAGGATCCATGGCTGTTCAATTGAGCCCGGGCGGTGGATGAGGGTTGGGCCTGATCAACGCCCGGCTCAACGACAACAGCTTGTCGTTCGGTCAAGTGGAGTTCATGCAGTCGCCGGGCAGTGAACTCGCTGGTGACAATGATCTGCCGGCAGTGGTCGAGTGCTCTACGTTCCAGCCTCAGGAGCTCTTCGCGAAGATCGGGTGTTAGTCCGGTCTCGTCGGCCAAGGGGTGATGAACCAGAGCAACCAGTTTGAGACGGTCGGCGTGGCTGGCCACTGCATCCGGCAGCCCCCCCAGGGCAAGACCGTCGATGACAACCGTCGTGCCGGAGTCGATCTTCGCGAGGGTGTTGCTCAGGCTTTTGAATGCGGTGGCATCGGCCAGCGGGAATTCCCCTTCAAGCCCAAGATGCCGGACTTGCCATCCACAATCTCGCAGTTCAGCGACGATTCGAGCGTCATAAAGGTAGCCGCCTGTGCGCTGGCCGGG
This sequence comes from Wenzhouxiangella sp., assembly GCA_036351735.1. Classification (GTDB taxonomy): domain Bacteria; phylum Pseudomonadota; class Gammaproteobacteria; order Xanthomonadales; family Wenzhouxiangellaceae; genus Wenzhouxiangella. Next base: position 21,768 of record JAZBPR010000258.1, read on the forward strand.
ATCTCCGGGGACGATGAAAACCAGATCCTGGCTCAAAGAGTGTCCTCGTAGCTGGCCCAGGCCAGATGGGACTCTTTCAAAGAAATCTTCAGTCCGGTCAGGCCGGCGGCAGTCGGCCCCAGTTTCCCCTGTTTGATCGCATCGGCGATTCGATCAAAGATCACCTTGGCCATAAATTCAGTCGTGGTGTTGCGCCCGCGGAAAGCCTCGATCTCGTCGAGATTCTGGAAGTTGTACTCGGAAAGAATTTCGCCCAAGACTTCGCTGGCCAGGCCGATGTCAACGATCAGATCGTCCTGATCCAGATCTTGTCGTCGGAAGCTTGCATCCACCACATAGGTCGCGCCATGCATCTTCTGAGCGGGCCCGAAGATCTCACCGCGAAAGCTGTGGGCGATCATGAAGTGATCTCGAACGGTTAATTCGTACATGGGATGTCCTTGGTCTGAGGTTGATGTCGATTCAGGAATAGGTAATGCGGTGGCAAAGGGTTTGCCCACTGCCTTGCGCCAGTTGGACCATCGTTTGCGGGAGCTCTGCGAACCGGCTTTGTCCGCTGATCAACTGATCAAGCGCGGGATCATCCAGCAGGCTGAGGGCAAGGGTCAGCCGGCGCCGATGATCCCAGCGTGGCCGTCTGCCGGGCGGTAGTTGACCGACCTGGCTGGATTTCAAGGTCAGTCGCCGAGCGTGAAAGTCCTCGCCGAACGGCGCGCTGGGTTGCATGTTTCCATACCAGCTGGCCTCGATGATGCTGGCTTCATTGCCCGCGCAGGCCAGCGCTGTGGACAGGCCGGGCTCGCTGGCGCTGGTGTGAATGACCACGTCCTGATCGTCCGGTGCCTCGTCAGGTTTGGCGAATCCGGCGCCGAAGTGCTCGGCCAGTCGGGAACGGCTGGGTTCAATGTCGACCAGAGTGACATGCGTGCCGGGAATGCGGGCAGCAAGCCAGGTCACCAGACAGCCGACGACACCCCCGCCAATCACGCACACCCGGTCTCCCGGTCCGATTTCGGCGTCCCAGGCGATATTGACCGCCGTCTCTGCGTTGGCGGCCAGAATGGCGCGCTCGGCCGGGACCGACCCGGGCACCGGGATGACGGCATGCTCCGGTACAACGTAGACGTCCTGGTGCGGGAAAAGACAGAAAACCAGTTGGTCAAGCAGCTCTTTTGCCCCCTGCTCCACACGGCCGACACTGGCGTAGCCATATTTGACCGGCCCGGGAAAATCGCCTTCCTGGAAGGGGGCGCGCATGGCCTGATACTGGCTGGCTGGCACGCGCCCCTGAAAAACCAGCGACTCCGTGCCGCGACTGATGCCGCTGTAGAGCGTCCGAACCCTGACTTCGCCAGGGCCGGCCTCTTTGACTTCCTGTTCGAAGATTTCTCCCTGACCGGGTTCTCGAATCCAGAAGGCTTTCGCGGTTCTGTGCATATACATAAGGTCTTTGAGTTGACACTCCATCGTCGAGGATAATCGGTGAGCTTGGCGTTGACAGGAATTTCCTTCTCTCATGGCATCGTCAGGGGATGATGAAAACACCCGAGTCAGCCATCATCCAGAGTCGCGCATTCAGGGCGCTGGCCTCGTGCTTGATCCCTGCTGTCGGGCTGATTATGGGACTCGCCGCCCTGCATCTGGCAGGGGCGGCCTTCGAGGTCGTCCTCGTTGCGCTCGTTTTATCTGTGGCTGCCGGAATCACCGTGATTCTGCTGGCTTCCCACCAGGGTGTGTTCCTGGGCTGGGCCAATCAGGTAACTTTGGCTCGACTGGCACTGGTCGCTGCCTTGGCCGCGGTGCTGCTGCAACCGGCCCTGTACGCTGGCGCTGACTGGTGGTTGACGGCCGTCGCCTTGGTGGCGCTTGGTCTGGACGGTCTGGATGGTTGGCTGGCGCGCAGACTGGGCGAAAGCAGCGCATTCGGGGCCCGCTTCGACATGGAGGTGGATGCGGCGCTGATCATGGTTTTATCCATCGCAGTCCTGCTGGCCGGCGACCTTGGACCGTGGGTGCTGCTGCTGGGCGTGATGCGCTATGGGTTTGTCTTGTCTGCCTCGATCTGGCCGTGGCTGGACGCCCCGCTGCCTACCAGTTTTCGCAGGAAATTGGTGTGCGTCTGGCAGGTTTGTGCGCTCGTTGTGGCCATCATGCCGTTGTCCGGTCTACTAACCCAACAGCTCGTGCTGTCCACGGCTTTAGCCGGGCTGCTCTACTCTTTCGCAGTGGATATCCGCTGGCTCTGGTCGAGGCGCGCGGCCCCTTACGCTGAACAGGTGATGTCATGAAACACTTAATTTTTCTGCTCGCAGGTCTGGCTGCATCGGTCAGTGCGCCCGCCCGGGCCGAGCCCCGGGAGTTCCTGATTGATGAAGCGCATTTCTCGGTCGGGTTTCTCATCAACCATATCGGCTATGCCGACCAGTTGGGCCAGTTTCTTGATGGCAGCGGTCGGTTTGTCTGGGATGAGTCAACCAATGAGTTGCACAGCGGAGAGGTCGTGGTAAAGGCGGCCAGCGTCTTTACCAATCACCGCGACCGCGATCGTCATCTTCGCAGCGAGGATTTTCTTCACGCCAGCGAGTTTGAGGAAATCCGCTTCACGGCGCAGCGGTGGGTCCCGGAAGGCGACAACCGTGGCATCCTGCATGGCAGTCTGGCCATGCTGGGGCAGAGCCACCCCGTCGCGCTGGAGGTCACCATCAACCGTCGTGCGGACTATCCCTTTGGCCATGAGCAATACACCGTCGGGATGTCGGCTCGCACGACGCTCAAGCGCAGTCAGTGGGGCATGACCTATGCGCTGGAAGACGGCTTGGTCGGGGATGAGGTGCGCATGCTGCTGGAGTTTGAGGCAATCGGCCAATAGATCGATTCAGCGGCTCCTCGCCTGTCTTTGGGTCCGGTCGCTGGGTACTGCAGATAGGGGGTCTTCCGGCCATGGATGCTTGGGATAGCGGCCCCGCAAATCCTTGCGAACTTCAGGATAAGCCTGCTTCCAGAAACTGCTCAAGTCACTAGTGATTGCGGCGACCCGCCCGGCTGGCGATAGCAGATGCAGCGTCACTGGCACCCGACCATTGGCCAGTGTCGGTGTTTCTGTCCAACCGAAGACGCTTTGGAGTTTGGTGGCCAAGACGGGAGCCCCTTCGCCAGAGTAGTCCAGGCTAGCCCAGCGGCCGGTCGGGACTCTGATCTGTTCCGGCGCGAGTTCCGAGAGTCGCTGTTGCTGCGCAAAGTCCAACCGCTGTTCCAGCGCTGCCCGAAGATCGAGTGATTCGATGTCTGCCCAGCGGCGAACGCCGGCAAGAAAAGGCGCGAGCCAGTCATCCAGCTGTTTGATCAGGGTTTCGTCATCCACGGCAGGCCAGTCGTCAGGATTGAGGGTCCTCAGGAATTCAACGCGAGATTGCCACTGTCTCAATCGCGGCGACCACGGCAGGCTGTCCAGGCCCCGTTGGCGAACGGCATCAAGGAGGCCGTTTTGTACCGTCTGGGCGTCTGGTTCATCCAGAATTTTGAAATCCAGCGTCAGTGCGCCGAGCTTGCGAACGCGCTTGGCGACCACCGTGCCAAGGGATTCATCCCAGTTCGTTGTGGTCTCTTCAACGACCTGTTCGCCGAGGGTGGATTCCAGGGTCTCGCGGCTGAGTGGGGCGCCCAAGTGGATGCGGGCTTCTCTGGCCTGGCCATCGAGTTCCGCAGCGACCAACCAGTCCGCGCCTGCCAGCGAGTCGTCTTCGCTGACGAACGCGCCTCGACCATTGCTCAGTAGAAACCGGCCACGCCCGCCTCGCGCCATCGCAATCCGGTCCGGGAAAGCGATTGCCAGAAGCTCGCCGATGCGGGTCGGATCGTCGTGGCTATCATGCGAGAATTTAGCGGCCAGTCGTTGTGCCAAACGCCGGGTGCTTTTCAGCCTGGCACCGCCTTTCCGCAATGCCTCTACGCGCAGAAACATATCGATACCATCGCTTGCGGGCAGGGGGTCCCGGTCGCTGAGCAGGGCGGCCAGTTCGGCCGCGAGTCCACCCAGCTTTCGCTTTTCACCTTCGATGAGCAAATGCGCCAGGCGCGGGTGCAGCCCGGGCTTCAGAAGGTCTCTGCCATGACCGGTGATCCGCCCGTTTGGATCCAGCGCCTGAAGCGCAGTCAGCAG
>JAZBPR010000259.1:0-2810 GCA_036351735.1 Wenzhouxiangella sp.
ACCTGGGTGGGTCCGCTGACGGAGCAGGCCAGGTTCTCGGTGGACCGCGCGGTCGCCATGCTGGAAGACTCCGGCCTGGCCATTCATCCAGAGCCGGCCATCCTCCAACGACTCTGGCAGAAACTGATCATCAATGCGGGCATCAATCCCTACACCGCGATCCTGAACTGCCCCAATGGCGAAATCCTGTCTGCAGGGCTATATCAGGACACCATCGACGAGCTTTGCCAGGAATTGTCAGAGCTGATGAGCGCCGCCGTCCAGATCACGGAAACACCGGATTCCCTGCGCCAACGCATTGAACAGGTCGCTCAAAACACCGCCGGCAACACATCGTCGATGCGTGCCGATGTTCTCCGGAAACGCCAAACCGAGATAGACTTTATCAACGGGTATCTGGCAAAACTCGGAAACGAACTCGGTATCGACACGCCGGTGAACCAAATGCTGACCGAACGGGTACAACAACTGTCGTCACATTAACAGGAGCAGACTGATGGGCAACCGCCTTTCCAAGATTTACACCCGCACCGGAGACGATGGCTCCACGGGCCTGGCCGATGGCAACCGGATTGCCAAGAATGCCCAGCGAGTTGAAGCCATGGGCACCGCTGATGAACTCAACTGCCATATCGGGTTGCTAATCGAAACCCTGGACAGCGACGACGAACTGGTGGAGAGCCTGCGCCGCATTCAGCACCATCTGTTTGACCTGGGGGGCGAATTTGCCATCCCTGGCAGCCGTGTCATCGGTGACGAGCACATCGAATGGCTGGAAGGCACCCTGGACCGGCACAACGAAGGCCTGCCACCGCTGAAGAATTTTGTCCTGCCCGGCGGCAGTCCCGGCGCCGCCCAATGTCACCTTGCCCGGGCGGTCTGCCGTCGTGCAGAGCGGGTTGTCGTCGCCCTCGGCCATGAGGACTCCATCAACACCGCTTCACGGCACTACCTGAACCGACTCTCGGATCTGTTGTTTGTCATCGCCCGCGTGCTGGCCCGGCGCGAGGGTGGCGAAGAGATTCTCTGGGAACAAAAAAAATCCGGCCTCTGAGGGCCGGATTTTTTATGCGCCTGATCGCGCGTAAAGGTCGCACCGATCAGACCTTGAAGGCTTCCACCAGACGCTGAAGCGACGCTGTCAGTTGAGACATTTCTCGGGAAGAACCCAGGGTTTCTTCAGCATTGGCGGCGGTTTTCTGGCCCAGCTCGCCAATCTGCTCGACGTTCGAGTTCACGTTTTTCGCGACGGCAGACTGCTCTTCGGCGGCCTGGGCGATCTGGTGACTCATATCCACGATCACGGAGATGCCCTTGGCGATTCTGTCCAGGGCCTCTGTCACCTCTCCGGACTTCTGCACCGTTGCCTCGGTCACGTCCCGGCTGTTGGTCATGGCCGACACCGCGTCCTTGACGCCGCTCTGGAGCCGGGAAATCATGCCTTCGATTTCTTCCGTCGATTTGTGCGTGCGCTGTGACAGCGAGCGAACCTCATCGGCAACCACCGCGAATCCACGCCCCTGCTCCCCGGCCCGGGCCGCCTCAATCGCGGCGTTCAGCGCGAGCAGGTTGGTCTGCTCGGCGATGGCCTTGATCTCGACCAGCACCTGACTGATGTTGTCACTGTCCTTGCTGACCCGGTTGATCACTTCCACCGCACCTGAGATTTCACCCGCCAGCTTGTTGATAGTTTCAACCGTGTCGGCCACCACGCCCCGGCCGGTTTCTGTGTCCTGTTCGGCATTGCTCGCGCTGTCCGCAACTCGGTGCGCGCTTTCGGTGACTTCATGAACCGCCTCAACCATCTGGTTCATGGCTTCATTGATCTGGCCGCTTTCTTCCATCTGACGCGCCACGGCTTCGCTGTTGGCCGCAGCGGTGTCATTGACACGGGTTGCCTGCTGGTCGACGTCCGACGTGGTTCGACTGACGGAGCGAATCAGCTCTGCAATCCGGTCGGTCATGTTATTGAATTCCGTCGTCAACTCGCCCAACTCATCGCGGTTGCGCAAACTGATGTGCGTGGTCATGTCGCCGGCGGCAACGTTCCGCGCGGCTTCGCTGAAGCGGTTGATGGCGGTACGTACCGACATGAAGAAGCCGATGTAGAGATAGACAACCACAAGCAGCACGGCGATCAGGGCGACCACGATCAGGCGACGCTGGTTGATTTCACTCTCGAGCCTTGCGCGCAGGTTCGACTCGACCACGCTGAACGCTGCCGTCTTGACGTCATCGTAATGGGCCAACTGCGCGGAAATCAGATCGTCGTATTCGGTCCACGGCATTTCCAGACGCATGGGCGTTATCACGTTCAGATCCAGATGATCCCGAACCACCATCAAACTCTCGTCAACCCGTTGAATCGCGTTGCCTGCCCGATTGACGAGGGCCGGCGACGATTCAGAAGCAAGAGCCAAGGCCGGCGAAAGCAAGGAGGTGCGATTGGTCAACTGGTCATAGATTTCGTTCAGGGTTTCGCTCAGAGCGTAACCTACCTGCCCCTCAACCAGTGCGAAGATTCCGTAGGATTTTGCCCGACCGATCACGGTGCGTGCAGCCGGGAGCGAGTCTTGGATCAGGCCCAGAATCAACTGGTTTTCTCTTGAGGCTCCCTGCCCCAAACTAGAGATTTCAATGGTGGCCGAAAGCAGCGCCTGTGCCTTCTGGACGAACTCCTGATAATATTTGAACTGAGGATCGAAGCGGCCCTGATAATTGTCATCGGCCCGCAACGCTTCCCACTCCTGGCGAAGGCCTTCAACCTGATCGGCCCAGGAGCCAGTCGTATCGAACGAGCGCTCTTCTGC
>JAZBPR010000260.1:0-19714 GCA_036351735.1 Wenzhouxiangella sp.
AGAGCCCGGCGAGACTAGGCAAAATAACAGTCGACAAAGCAACGCCAAACAGTCCCAGCGGAAACTCCATCAGCCGGTCGGCGTAGTACAGCCAGCTCAGAGAGCCGGAGATCAGCAGGGAGGCCAGCAAGACGTCCAGCAGCAGGTTGATTTGCGCGACCGACGATCCGAACAGTGTCGGGACCATCAGGCGCAGAATCCGGCGAACCCCCGGATGTGAAAACTGTGCGACCGGGCGCGGTAGCACCCCGTGCCGAGCCAATAACGGCAACTGGACCAACAGCTGCAGGATGCCGGCGACCAGAACACCCCAGGCCAGCGCCTTGACCGGCTCGGCAAAGAATGAACTGAAACCCAAGGCCGCCACAATCAGAGAGATGTTGAGCAAGGCGGGCGTCAGAGCCGGCAGAGCAAAGCGGCCCAGCGTATTCAGGATTCCGCCGGCCAGCGCGGTCAATGCGATGAACAAGAGGTATGGAAACGTCACCCGCAGCATGTCAGCCGCAAGCGCCAGTTGCTCGGTATTGTCAGCGAACCCCGGGGCAAATACGCGCACCACCCAGGGTGCGCCCATCATGCCCACCGCGGTGATGACGAGGAGCACCGACAACAAAACACCTGCGGTGGCATCAATCAAGGATTTCAGCGCTGCCTGATCTCCTTTTTCCCGGTACTCGGCCAGGACCGGCACGAAAGCCAGCGAAAACGATCCCTCGGCGAACAGCCGCCGCAGGAAATTGGGAATCTTGAATGCAACGAAGAAAGCATCGGTTGCGGCGTTCGCGCCAAAGCTGCGCGCAAGAACGATGTCGCGCACGAAACCCAGCACCCGCGAGACCAGCGTCATCGCGCCGAAGTTGAAGGTTGACCGGAGCAGGCTCATCCCGAATGACCGGCCGACGCGGAAACCACAAGGGTGTATTGACTCAGGCCTCGTTCCATCAGACAATAATCGGCTTGCTTTTTTTGAACCTAATCAGGAGTAAAACGTGGCCAATAGCGTTTCTGCCCGCAAACGGGCCCGCCAGGCCGAGCGCCATCGTCAACGCAACGCGTCCATGCGCTCGCACGTCAGGACCAGTATCAAGAAAGTCCTGCGCGCGATCGAGAGTGGCGACAAGGCTGCTGCCGAAGCTGCTTACAAAGACGCCGTCCCTGCGATAGATCGCTCGGTTTCGAAGGGCATTATGCACGCGAACAAGGCCGCCAGACACAAATCCCGTCTGAACCAGCATGTTCGCGGAATGAACGACTGACTCAGGAACTGCGAATTCAGGCGGCCGCAGCTGGCCGCCTTGTCTTCCCTCCGCACCGTCGCGTGCCTGCGCTCTATCTCAATTCCAGGCCCTTGCCTTGATACGTCGAATCCTGGTTGGCGTTGACGGGTCACCTCAGGGTGACAAGGCTTTCGATTTCGCCCTTCAGATGGCCTCTCAGTTCCAAGGCGAACTGCACTGCTGCTGCGTCGTCTATGGTGCCGATATAGAAATGGCGGAAGCCTGCGATCGTGAGGCACTGGTCGAGAAACGAAGGGCGCGAATGCGTACCCACCTTCAAAACCTCTGTTCGAGCGCAGACGCCCAGCGAGTTGCTCCTCAAACCCACCTACTCGAAGGCCACCCTGTTGAGCAACTGCTGATGCTCTCCGAACGCCTGGACGTCGATCATATGATCCTAGGACATCGGAGCAAGGGGCTGTTCGAGCGCTTGCTGATGGGCTCGGTTGCCAAGCGGGTGGTCGATTTCGCGCGCTGTAGCGTGACCGTGGTGCGCTGAGGACACGGCACTACACGATTCGGGTTAACTGTTTTCCCGGTAACGTCGATAAAGAATCCTCACCCGCCGCACGTATTCCTGGGTCTCAGGAAACGGCGGCACTCCCTTGTGGCGGATCACTGCGTTCTCACCGGCGTTATAAGCCGCTACGATCCGAGTCAAATCCTGCTCAAACTTTTCGCTTAGCCAGGCAAGATAGGCCGCACCACCGGTGATGTTGTCCACCGGATCGAATGCGTTCGTTACGCCGAAACGGCGGGCCGTATCCGGCATCAATTGCATCAGGCCTTGAGCGCCGGCATGAGAGACCGCCTGTGTCTCGAACCACGATTCGGCATGCATCACGGCGCGGATAAGGGCTGGATCGACCCCGAACACCTCGCCAGCCGCCTCAATTTCGGGCGCGAACTCGTCGGTTTTCAGCGGCGTGCGTTCCCAGTCCACGCCGGTGCGGCAAGTGCCGTAACAACCCAGGTTACGAACCCGGTAACGCTGCATATCTGGCTTGCGATCCGTGAAAACCGTAATCCCGTTTTCATCGACATAGGTATAGATCTGCGCCAGTGCATTGCCCGAAAAGGCGACAATCCCGAGACCGGCGATCAAGGCGATGAGGCGCAGACGATGCATGACCTTCAGAACCCTCCCGTAACCGACAGCCCACCATCGGCGGTGATGATCTGGCCAGACAACCACCCGGAATCCGGACCGCACAGGAAAGCGATGACTCGGGCGATATCGTCCGGCTCGGCCAGACGCCTGAGCGGTGTCGTTCTCTTGAAGTGCTCAACGACCCGCTCATCAGCCAACAGAGCGGCGGCGAAATCGGTTTTGACCAATCCAGGTGCCACAGCGTTGACCCGGATTCCATCACCACCCAGTTCTAGTGCAAGGTTTCGAACCAACTGGTTTTCAGCCGCTTTCGACATCCCGTAAGCGCCGATCTGTCGATTGCCCAGCAGGCCGGCAATGGACGAAACCAGAACGATTGCACTTTCGCCGACAGCCTTGAGGTGTGGACGCGCGTAATGGGCCAACCGCATCGCGCTGAAGACATTGTTGCCCATGATCAGGTCGAAGGCCTTGCGATCGACCTGATCCGAAGATCCGTAGACCGGATTGCTGGCGGCATTCATGACCACCGCGTCCAGGCGCCCGAAATGCTCGACCGCGGCTGCCACGAGGTTTTCCAACTGCTCTTCATGGCCGATGTGACAAGCGATAGCCTTGGCCTCACCGCCTTGGGCTCGAATGGCTTCTGCGACCGGCCCGCAACTCTCTTCGGAACGGCTGGAAACCACCACCCGATAGTCACGTGAGGCCATCAGCTCCGCTGCCGCACGGCCAATACCCCGACTGGAGCCAGTAATCACAACAACAGGTTTACTCATCACTCCCCTCTAGTCATTCAGAACGACAGATTACAAATTGACGCTCCAAGCCAAAGACTGCTCAAGCCAGTGTTCTCAGTTCATCGTCGTGCAGATGCGCTACGCAGTTCAGCCGCTCCACCCGCCAGCCGCCCTGAGAATCCGGCGCCAATTCTGTCACCGAGGCATTGTACAGGCTGACGTTGAGCTGCCGCTGCCAGGCCAGATCCCGTCCGGTCAATTCTGCGACCAACGTGCTGATGACCCCTGCCGATGTGACGACCACAACCGACTCGCCGCGCGCCAGATACGTCTGCCAGATCGGCACAGGCCGCTTTACCCGACGGCAGAAATCCTCCCAGCGACCATTGCACGGATCATTCAAACGATCGCTCTGCCAGCACTCGATGACTTGTGGAAACCAGGTCAGAAAAAGCCGGAGAAAAGCCGACGGGTCGGCCAGTGCCTGGGCCGGCGGTTGGACGATACCCAGCGTTTCAAACTGCTCGACCGCATGCGCCACCATCCGGTCGACGCGATATTCGTTCAGACAAGGATCGACCACGGCCAGCGCCGGCGCTCTGAGAGCTGCGAGGGTGGTACGTTGGCGTTTGAGCGCACCTGACCAGGCCGGCCAATTTCCCTCCACCTCGGCGTTGATCCGCTCACCGAGATGCCGGGCCTGCACATGACCCCGCTCAGACAGGCGATCGTAGTCTTCAGTCCCGAGCATCCCCTGCGCGTGGCGCAGGAGAACGAGTCGAGGTGAAGTCATGGCCATCCTGCAAGCATCGGCGATCTAGATCGAGCAGCTACCGCCCTGCCGCTCCAGGTAGCGCTGATGGTATTCCTCGGCCATCCAGAAAACGCCCGCCGGTTCAATGGAGGTGGCAATCGGGCCGGGGAAGCGGCCGGAGCGCTCCATTTCCTGGCGAACCGCTTCGGCACCCGCTTTCTGGGCCTCGTCGTGATAGAAAATGACGGAACGGTACTGGGTTCCCACATCCGGGCCCTGACGATTCACCTGGGTCGGATCGTGCATGGAGAAAAATGCGCGCGCCAGAGTTTCGTAGGCAACCTGGTCCGGATCAAACTCGACCTCGACCACCTCAACGTGGCCCGTGGTGTCGGTGCATACCTGCCGATAGCTGGGATTTTCCACCTCGCCACCCATGTAGCCAACCTTGGCATCTACCACACCGGGCACTTGACGGAACCTGGCCTCGACTCCCCAAAAGCACCCTGCACCGAATGTCGCTTTACTGCTCATGCTGAACGTCCTGACATGAAATCGGAAAGCGGGCAATAGTAACCGAGCACGACTGCCGGTCGTGCGAATATCCTTAGCAGCTATGGATACATTTCTCTGGCACGACTACGAAACTTTCGGCGCTGACCCCCGGCGGGACCGACCCGCGCAGTTTGCAGCCTTGCGGACCGACGCTGATCTGGAGCCCATCGGCGACCCCATCATGGTCTACTGCTGTCCGGCCGATGATGTGCTGCCGCATCCAGACGCCTGTCTGATCACGGGAATCACCCCGCAGTTGGCGCGCGACAAGGGGCTTAAAGAAAACGAGTTCTGCGCCAGAATCGCAGAGGCAATGCAGCAGCCGGGGACCTGCAGTGTCGGGTATAACAACTTCCGATTTGACGATGAAGTCACCCGCCATCTCTTCTGGCGAAACTTCCACGATCCCTATGCCCGCGAATGGGCCAACGGCAACTCTCGCCTTGACCTGATCGATCTGATGCGGATGACTCGGGCCTTGCGACCTGAGGGCCTCGATTGGCCAAACCGGGCAGACGGAACGCCGAGCTTTCGCCTCGAGGATCTGGCTGCCGCCAACGGGCTCGATACCCGCAACGCCCACGACGCGCTGGCTGACGTGCACGCAACATTGGCGCTGGCCCGGTTGATCCGGCAGGCTCAGCCCAAACTCTGGAGTTGGGCGCTGAAGTTGCGCCACCGGCACTCGGTCACCCAGATGCTCGAACCGCGTAAACCCCTGCTGCACAGCAGTGCCCGTCTGCCCGCGCAGTGGTGTGCCACAGCGCCCATTCTGCCGCTGGTTGCCCATCCCACGGTGCGCACGCAGTGGATCGTGTGGAACCTGCGAGAAAGTCCGGAAAACTTTTTGGACATGCCAGAGGATGAACTAGCCGATCTGCTCTGGACACCGGCCGCCGATCTGCCGGAGGACCAGAAGCGCCTCCCGGTCAAGATGATCAGAACCAATCGCTGCCCGATGCTGGCGCCGATGAACGTGCTCGACTCAGCCGCCGCAGAGCGTCTGGCGATCGATCTGGATGCAGTAGTCCGGCATGAGCGGATTCTTCTCGGAAACCCAGACTTCACCGAACGGCTTCAGAGTTTGTTCCAGCAGCCGTCGGCACCTCCCGGTGATCCTGAACTTTCGCTGTATGCGGCTTTTACACCCAAAGAGGATCTACCTTTGCGAAACCGCATCCGCGATATGGAGCCGGACGAGTTGAGCAAACTGGACGATCCGTTTCGCGACCGGCGCCTCAACGAGCTCTTGTTCAGGTACCGAGCCCGGCTATGGCCGACCAGCCTGTCCGACGAGGAAAAAGTCCGCTGGGCTGAATATCGTCGAAGGCGACTGGTTGAAGACCCTGAACTGGCCAGCCTGCGTCTGGCGGATTACCGTGAGCGCATCGATCAGTTGATCTCAACTGCCCCGGAGCATCGCCACATTCTCGATGCCCTGATGCGGTGGCCAGAGGAAATCGGAGCGAACCTTCACACCAACGAACTATCAACCACTTAAGACGCTTAAGTGAAGTGACGCCTACGCTTGTTATACACAACTGCCTGATTTTGATTTTTACGCTTTCATGACAGTCGGATTCACATTTCAGCAACTCCCTATATGCACATAACTATCTGTTTTTTATAAACTTAATTTGTTTTGGTCATTTTTTGACCAAACCACGGAGGTCGCGGTAGCCACGTCCATGACGCACGCTTGCACACAGACTTATCCACAGTTTGTGTGGATAACCTTTTTCAGCATGCTCCGCTGGCAGCAAGAAGCCCATCGAAACTCAGTTGAGGTGAACTCCAGGTTGACTCTGCGCTCTCGGAACCGTCTCTCGAACGACGCAAGGAGCGCTTGAGAAGACGGTCGCTTCGCGGAGAGACAAATTCGATCACACTCCCATCGTCGAAGCGCATCATCAACACCACCGGCGGCTCTCCCACCCCACCCGGTCTTGCGATCACACCTGAAATCGTCCGTCCAACCATCTCGTCGCGCAGTGCACGCGGGCTTAGCGCTTTTCCAGTCACTGCATCACTGCCCATCGCGTCATTCAAAGCAGGGTTCGTCATGGCAAATCTCCTACAAGCTTCTGATCGGTTCAACGCTATTTGAACAAAGCGTTTTCTCAAAACCTGAGAAGTCTTTTCTCCGACGCGAAGCGGGGTTCTGAACCCCTAATCTGGCTCCACCGGCGGACATGGCGTCCGGCGGCTTAAATCATCGCTAACCAATGAAATGGAGACGAGTATGTTCAAGAAAATGATTGCTGCAGTGCTGATTGCACTGGCCTTAAACGGGTTTGCGCTTGCTGAAGAGCCCACGATCGACATCAACACGGCAACCGCCGAACAACTGGCCGAGTTTCTGTCCGGCGTAGGCGAGGCCAAAGCTGAAGCCATCATTCAGTACCGCGAGGAGCATGGCGCTTTTACGCACCCGGACGAATTGGTCAACGTCAGAGGAATTGGACTGGCGACGGTAGATCGCAATCGCGACAGAATCGTCGTTAAAGCACCTGCGGAATCACAACGTTAGACCACACCCGTAGCATCGGGCGAGTGCGGGCCACCGGCGGCTGCGATCCGGTGGCCCGATTTTTTTCAACTCGAGTCAGGCTGGTTCAGGATTTGACGTCAGCCGCCTGAACACCGCCGTCACCGCGATATCTCCGCTCTCCGGCCTCCACCCGAACATCGAGACGGTTCTCAGGCGGAGGGAGCGGGCAGGTTGTGTAAGCGTTGAACGCACACGGCGGGTTGTAGGCGCGATTGAAGTCCAGAACCACGCGCCCGTTTTCAGGCAGGTCAGAGTAAAGAAAACGACCCAGCCCGTAAGTGTCGCGTCCCGAAGTCCGATCGGCGAGAATAAAGAACAGTTGATCTCCAGAGGCAAGAGCCTCAAGAGCAAAGGTTTCGCCCCCGAATTCGAAGACAGCCCGACCCGGATTCTCAGCATCTCGGATCTCGCCCAGCACGTCGGCGATCGGAATCGTGGTCCCGTCGGGATGTGCCTCCCAGCGCGCCTCAACCCGCCAGGCAGGATCGAAATCAAAGTAGTCCAAACCAAGAAAGTCCAGACGCGTCTGCGCCTGGCTGTCCCGAGCCCGCAACACCAGACGGTCGCCACGGCTTGCCAATTCAAACCAGCCGGTGCCCGCACTGACCCGGCTGGCCGGTAGATCTCCCCGAATCACCAGATTCACCGTGGAATCAATAGGCTCATCGTCAACGCGGACCATGGTCTCGGCCGCAGGCTCAAAGCGCGCCTGCATCCCATCCAGCATCAAGGTTCCCCAGCGTTCCGGACCGGAGATCATCACTACGTCGCTATCAGGCGCCGAACCGACACTCCAGTGCCCATCGTCCAGAAATTCAAGCGCGACCAGACTCAGCCAGCCGAACGGCGCGACCAGTCGCTCCAGTCGCTGTTCATGCCATTCTCTGGCTTCCGCTTGCCACTGAACCTCCAAATCGCTCGCCAAGGTCTGGCTGGACGCGAGTAAAAGGATGCCAACGATCGATAGACTGATCGAGATGCCCGACCGACTGCTACGCTCTTCCATAAATATCCTCCAGACGTTCGATATCGTCTTCGCCGAAATAACTGCCGGTCTGAACCTCAATGATGTGTACATCATCATCGGCGTGGTTTTCCAGACGGTGCAGCTGTCCGGCCTTGATCCACGTCGCTTCACCAGGGTTCAGAACGAACTCTCGGTCTTCAATTCTCACCGTCGCCGTGCCGGATACCACCGTCCAGTGTTCACTACGGTGCTGATGTCGCTGCAGAGAGAGTACGCCGCCGGGCCGAACCACAAGCCGCTTGACCTTGCAGTCCTGAGCATCCTCCAGCACCGTATAGCTGCCCCAGGGTCGGTGAACCGTGCGGTGGTAGGTTGCTGATTCATGATCCGTCCGGCGCAATTCGTCGACCACGGCCTTGACCTCCTGGGCGCGGTCACGACTAGCCACCAGAACGGCGTCCCCCGTATCCACAATGACCAGATTGTCAACACCTACGGCCGCCACCAGCCGTTGCTCACCCTGGATGAACGTATTCGATGAATCTACCAGAACCGCTTCGCCACGAACCCGATTGCCTAGCGCGTCGCCCTCGTAAAGCTCGCTGATCGCCTGCCACGACCCGATATCGCTCCATCCACAGGAGACCGGCACAACAGCTCGACGACTGGCCTTCTCCATGACCGCGAAGTCGATGGAGTCGGCGCGCACCGAGGCGAATGACTCTGCATCCAACTCCACTGGCTCTCCATCTACCGTGCTCTTTTGCCAGACCCGCTCGACACCGCTGGCGATGTCGGGCACCAGCTCGCGAAGGCTATCGAGAATCGCACTGGCTTTGAAGCAGAACATGCCGCCATTCCAGAGATACTGACCGGAGTCGACATAGCGCTGGGCAGTCTCTGCATCCGGTTTCTCGACAAACGCCGCGATCTTGCGGCCCGCGCTCAGTGGCTCTCCAGAACGGATGTAACCATAGCCTGTCTCGGCGTGGGTTGGATTGACCCCCAGACAGGTCAGCCAATCGTCGGCTGCCAGATCCGCTGCGGCATCCACGGCCTCGCGGAAGGCCGCTTGGTCGCGAATCAAGTGATCGGCCGGCATCACCAGCATTAGGGCGTCAGGCCCAAAACGGTCCGCCACCCAATGCGCGGCCGCCCCAATCGCCGGCGCTGTGTTTCGACCCGCAGGCTCCAGCAGAAAGTGATGTCGCGCATCCGGCGCCGCCTCGCGGTACATATCCCGCGTCAGGAAGTAGTAGTCCCTTCCCGTGACGGTCAACGTGATGTCTTCAGACGCCACCTTGAGCGCCCGCCTTACTGTGCTGGCTGCCAGCGTCTGCCCGTCAGCAAGACGCATGAACGGCTTGGGATGCGCCTTACGCGAAACCGGCCAGAGCCTTGTCCCGGCCCCACCGGAAAGAATCACGGGGATCAGCATGGGCTTTTCTTCCATAATCTCAAGCACTGGGTCAAAGATTGTTCAGTCGTCGGCATCAGATGTCCACACGCTTCCTCAAGCTCAGAAGAATCGAGTACGGACCAGGCCGGTCTTTTCGCTTTCTGCGGCCATTGTGATGAATCTATGGGCTCGACGGGCACGCGTTCACTGATTAAACCGAATTCAGCGGCCAAGTCTACCGCCAGACTGGCGAACTCATGCCAACTCATCTGTCCGCGATCCGACGCGTGATAGATATGAGCACCGTTGACTTGACCGGAGCGTTCCAGCAACTTCATCGTCGCCTCCGCAAGACTGCCGGCCCAGGTGGGTGAACCGATTTGATCACGCACCACTCTGAGCGCCTCGCCTTGCTTTGCCCGGCGCAGAATAGCCGACAGAAAATTGCCGGGACAAGCGCTGTATAGCCAGGCGGTTCGCAGAATGAGCGCGCGAGCACCCGACGCCTTGATGGCATCTTCACCGGCGACTTTGGTGCGCCCATAAACGCTCGCGGGGGATGTCTCATCGCGCTCTGACCATGGCCGACCCGGTTGGCCATCGAAAACGTAGTCTGTTGAGTAGTGGACCAGCAAGCCATCGTGCTCTTTGGTCCAGGCAGCCAGCGCTTCGGGCAACCTTCTGTTCAAGACATCGGCTTCTTCAGGATACTCCTCGGCATCATCCACCGCCGTCCAGGCGGCGGGATTAACGATGATCTGCGGAGCAACCTCTCCCAGCAACGCGTTGACGGCAGCCGGATCGGACAGATCGCAAGGCAGATCACCACCACCTCGCGCGGTGGTGATCACGGTTCCAAATTCACTCAGCGCGGGGAGCAGATGCCGCCCCAGTTGTCCGTGCACGCCGGTCAGCAAGACCTTCACTGCGGCAATCGATCGGGTGCAAGCTGGCTGATTGGTGATGCCGCGCGATCCTTGGGAGACAATCCACTGGGCGGCAGGGGCCACTTGACTGCGATCTCAGGATCGTCCCATGCAATCGCTGAATCAAACTCGCCGCGGTAAGGCCGGGTGCAAAGGTAATGGAAAGTCGCGCGCTCGCTCAAGACCTGGAAGCCATGGGCAAAACCTTCGGGTATCCAGAGCTGGCGGTGGCTCTCTGCATCAAGTTCCATCGCCGTCCACTGCCTGAAAGTCGGTGAGGACGGACGGATGTCCACGGCCACATCAAACACGACGCCTTCGCTGACCCAAACGAGCTTGCCCTGCGGCTCCGGCCACTGGTAATGCAGGCCACGCAGAACGCCCCGACTGGACCGCGAGGCGTTGGCCTGGATGAAGTCCGGCCCGATACCGTGCGCCACATATTGCTCGCGCCGCCAGTTTTCCAGGAACCAGCCGCGTTCATCGGCAAACACGTTCGGCGAAACCACCAAAACGCCCGGCAAATCGGTAGCTTCAACCTTCATGGCCCGAACCGGTTCTCGGCGACCAACCTCAAGTAATCCCCATATCCACTTTTGGCCAGCGGTTCAGCCAGCTTGAGCAACTGACCGCGATCAATCCAGCCCTGCCGGTAGGCGATCTCTTCCGGGCAGGCCACGCGCAGGCCCTGGCGGGATTCCAAGGTCTCGATATAGCTCGATGCCTGCTGCAGTGAGGCGTGGGTTCCCGTATCCAGCCACGCATAGCCCCGACCCATGCGTTCTACCGTCAGGTCACCCGCTTCCAGATAACAGCGGTTTAAATCTGTAATCTCCAACTCGCCACGGGGCGAGGGTTCGAGCTGCTCCGCAAAATCACAGGCGCGCTCGTCGTAGAAGTACAGGCCGGTGACCGCATAGTTGGACTTCGGCTGGCTGGGCTTTTCTTCCAACGAAAGCGCAGCACCTTGGCCGTCCATTTCCACGACGCCATAGCGCTCCGGGTCAGTGACCCAGTAGCCAAAGACGGTGGCACCGAACTCGCGCTGGGCGGCTCGCGCCAGCAGTTCGCGCAATCCCCCGCCGTGGAAGATGTTATCGCCCAGAATCAGGCAGGACGGCCCGCTGTCGACAAAATCCCTTCCAATCCGAAACGCTTCGGCAAGACCGTTCGGTTCGGGCTGGACCGCGTATTCGAGGCTCAGACCCCACTGGCTGCCGTCACCCAAAAGCTGCTGGAACAGGTGCTGCTCGTGCGGGGTGGTGATCAGCAGGATCTCATTCATCCCTGCCATCATCAGCGTGGTCAGGGGGTAGTAGATCATCGGCTTGTCGTAGACCGGCAGCAGCTGCTTGCTGATGACGCGGGTCAGCGGATACAGCCGGGTGCCGGATCCTCCGGCCAGGATAATGCCTTTTCGCTTACTCACGATTTGCTCAAAACTCTCCAAGGGCTGCAGATTAACGCAAACAATCCTAACGGGTTCGATCCGCGCAGCTCAGTCGTTGGCGAGGACCGGCGCTGCAGGCGTCAATTCAACTTCGGTTCACCGCGTGGCGAGGCCCTCAGTTGAACCGACACCTGCAGCGCCTCATTCCCGCAGTGGCCGAAGCCGAGTGGTCCGATGACGACTCAAAGGGGGATGGGCTGTTGGGGCTGCAGTTGAAGGCCTCGCCACGCGGTGAACTGAAGCTGTAGCCCCGACAGCCCATCCCCCGACCTGCTGAAGTCAGGAAACAGCCCGCCCGATTCCCAGCCTCTCCGACCGATACCGACCATCCCGAATCCGCTGCCACCAGTCGCGGTTGGCCAGATACCAATCAACGGTCTCAGCCAGACCCTCGGCAAAATCCACCGACGGCGTCCAGCCCAGCTCGGTGCACATGCGCTCGGCGTTGATGGCGTAACGGCGGTCGTGCCCCGGGCGGTCGGTGACGTATTCGATCAGCTCGCGTCGGGGACGTTCGGCGGGTACCCTTTCGTCAAGCAGATCGCACAGCAAATGGACCACGTCGAGGTTCGCCATCTCGGCGTTGCCGCCGATGTTGTAGACCCGGCCCGGCTCGCCTCCCTCCAGTACGCGGAGGATGGCTGAGCAGTGATCGGTCACGAACAGCCAGTCACGACGCTGCTGGCCATCGCCGTAGACCGGAAGGCGCTCGCCCTCGAGCGCGTTGATCAGCATCAGGGGAATGAGCTTTTCCGGGAACTGGTAGGGACCGTAATTGTTCGAGCAGTTGGTGATCATCACCGGCAGGCCGTAGGTGCGGTGCCAGGCGCGGGCCAGGTGATCGGCGGCAGCCTTCGAAGCCGCGTAAGGTGAGTTGGGCGCGTAACGGTGTTGCTCCGTAAAGGCCGGTTCATCAGCCCTCAGCGTGCCATAGACCTCGTCGGTCGAGACATGGACAAACCGGAAATCGCTGGCCCCGCCCTTCCAGGAGTCCAGCGCCGCATCAAGCAGCGTTTGAGTCCCCACCACGTTGGTCCGGATAAACGCGCCAGGATCGTCGATCGAGCGGTCGACGTGGCTTTCTGCAGCAAAGTGGATCAGCGCATCAGGCTGATGCTCTTCCAGCAGGCCCCGGACGAGCGCGGAATCGCAGATATCGCCCTGGACAAAGATATGCCGGTCTGGCTCGAGATCAGCCAGCGACTCGCGGTTACCGGCGTAGGTCAGCAGATCCAGGTTGACCACGGCGGAGTCGGTGGACTGCAGCACATATCGAACGAAGTTCGAACCAATGAAACCGGCGCCGCCGGTGACCAGAAACTTGGGCATTTCAAAACACTCGTGCCGGCCGAGGGCCGACCTGAATCAGAAAGGAATATCGTCCTCAAGATTGTCCGGCCCGGATGACGAGGGCCCGGGAGGCGCTTCAGAGCGAGAATAGTCGTCATTCCGACCCATAGGCGCATCACCACCGCGCGAATCCAGCATTTGCATTTCATTGGCAATGATCTCGGTGGTCCAGCGGTCATTGCCGTCCCGATCCTGCCACTTGCGGGTCTGCAGTCGACCTTCCAGATAAACCTTGCTGCCCTTGCGCAAGTATTCCCCGGCGATCTCGCCCAATTTGTTGAACAGGACCACGCGATGCCATTCCGTGTTTTCACGCTGCTCGCCAGTCTGCCGGTCCCGCCAGCTTTCTGAGGTCGCCACCGAGAGATTGGTGACGGCGTTACCGCCCGCGGTATGACGCGTATCTGGATCAGCGCCCAGATTACCGATCAGAATGACTTTATTGATCCCTCGCGCCATGCTCTGGATACTCCTGAATGCTCAACTATTGAAGGCCCAAAAGTCTAGCACAGCAGCAGGTCAACGCCCGCCGGCAATATTCTTGTCTTTCCGTGGGAATTCGGCTCGTATAATGCCTGCCCATGAATGATGTGTCCGCATCCGCGCGCCCCCAAACCCTTGACGATGTGCTGGCCCTCAGCCAGTCTGATCGAGCCTCGATTGATCAGCTGATTGGCCGGCGACTGGCCTCGGATGTGGTCCTCGTCAATCAGATTGGTCATCACATCATCCATGGGGGTGGTAAACGCTTGCGACCCCTGCTCCACGTGCTCTGTGCCCGTGCTGCCGGCTACAGCGGTCGGGATCACATCCAGTTGGCGGTGGTCATTGAATTCATCCATACGGCGACCCTGCTTCATGACGATGTAGTCGACGAGTCGGGGCTTCGGCGCGGTCAGGAAACTGCGCATCGCATCTGGGGAAACGCGGCATCGGTGCTGGTGGGCGACTTCCTGTATTCCAGAAGTTTCCAGTTGATGGTCGAACTGGATCGACTGCCCATCATGAAAATCCTAGCGGATACAACCAACACCATCGCCGAGGGAGAGGTACTTCAACTGATGCAGATGGGCAACCTGGAGTTGACGGAAGAAGACTATTTCCGCGTGATTTCAGACAAGACAGCCTGTTTGTTTGCCGCCAGTGCGCGACTCGGCGGGGTGATCGCGGATCAGCCTGAAGAGTCCTGCGAGCGCCTTGCCGAATTTGGCCTGAAACTCGGGCAGGCCTTCCAGATCACCGATGATGTGCTGGACTATCAGGCCGATGGCAAGAAGCTGGGCAAGAATCTGGGCGACGACCTGGCCGAGGGAAAAGTCACGCTTCCAATCATTCTCGCGCTTCAGCAAGCTGATGAGAACGGTGTGAACCAGCTTCGGAAAATCGTCGCCGGCACCAGTGACGCCGGGCTTGAAGAAGCAATAAAAATTCTCAAAACCACGGGTGCTCTGGAGCAGTCGCTGCAGCGGGCGAGGGATTTAGCCAGGCAAGCAGATGATGCGCTGGAAGTCCTGCCAGACTCGCCCTTCAAAGCGGCTTTGTCGGTGCTGACTCGCTACGCGGTCGACCGATCACTTTAGCTTCGCAAGCGCGCTCTTGAAGGCACTGCCGCGCTCTTCGAAATGAGCGAAGTGCGGAAAGCTGGCAGCCCCCGGGCTGAACAAGACCACATCTCCAGCTTGTGCCAGTTGAGCCGCGGCCGCAACCGCCTCGGTCATGCCTTCGGCGGCCACAACCGGTAGGCCACAGGCTCCGTCAAGCTCGGAAAAGTATCTGGCAATCTCTGGTCCGCTATCGGGTAATACGACCAGCCCACGGAGCGGTTTTTGCCGACAGTGTTCCAGCACAACGCTCCAGTCTGCCGGACGCCGGTAACCCCCTGCGATCAAAACCGCAGATTCATTCCCGATCGCCTGCAGCGCAGCCAGCGTCGCGTGGGGAGTTGTGGCGATTGAATCGTTAATCCAGCGCCTCTGACCATCATCCGTCTTTACCACCTCAAGACGATGCATCAGCGGCTGAAAGCTGCGCAATGCGTCGGCGGCCTGGTCTACGTCTACGCCACAGAGCGCGGCTGCCTCAATCACGAGAGCCGCATTATCCAGATTGTGATTGCCCAGCAGCGACCAGTCTTGCGAGTTCAGCAAGACGCGATCCGAGCGCAGCAGTCGTCCCGCCTCACGATGAGCAAAAGGCGGTGTGTTGCAGAGCATGCGATGGTCGGCCTGAGCGGTCGCCTTCAAGAGAATCGGATCGCGCGCGTTGATCAGCAGGGGACCGCCTCTCAGCAAACCGATCATGCGCAGTTTGCTGGCGTAATAGTGATCGACACCTCCATGCCAATCGCCATGCTCCGGAAAAAGTCGGGTGAACAATCCGATGTGCAATCGGCCGCTCAAGTCGCTGAGTTGATAGCTTGAAAGCTCCAGCACCGCCAGCGTTGCCTTGGTGTCCAGGTGACCGAGCACCGGAATCCCGATATTCCCGGCCAGCAGCGGCGCCTGGCCGGCCTCTCGGAGCACGTGGGCCAGCATGGCTGAGGTTGTGCTCTTGCCCTTGGAACCGGTCACCGCGATGATCTTGACATCGGGCCGCTCGGCCATCCAGATTGATGTGGGATTGATGATCGGCCGACCACGGCGCCGAAACCCTTCCAGCGCCGGATGAAGCACCGGGACCCCCGGGGAGCGGATCAGCAGATCAAAATCAAGCAGATGTTCGTCGAAACGCCCTGCCCGCACCGGCACCGGAGCGTCAACAAGCTCACCTTCGACCAACACCTCAACTTGACAATCGGGCACCCGCTTTAGAAGCACGTCAAGAGTGACAGCACCCTCCCTGCCAAGGCCGAGGAGGCCAATGCGGCGCCCCCTGAGCTCTTCAAGCTTCATCCAGCAAGACCTCCGGAATCAGGTGCGGACCTCCCGGTCGACAAAGGTCGTCAAGAGACGGCACGGTCAGGCTCCTAAGTCTGGGACCAAGCGCCTCAACAATCGCATGGCCTCGCCATCGCTTGCTTGCCGAAAGGGCCTTGATCGCGGCCCTTGCTTCATTGGCTTCACCGACACACTCGAAAGGCTTCTCGCCATCCAGCGCGAGCAGCTTGGCGAATCCGTCCAGTTGTGCGGGGTCGTCCAGCAAATCCTGCCCAAAGATCGCTTCTAAACGTTCCGGCGGTAAAAACGGCGCCAAGCCCAGAAATACAAATTGGCATTTCGGACACTGCCCGCACCAGCGCCGAGTGCGCGGGCCATCGAGGTGGAAGTTCCGGTTGCAGGACGAAAACACATCATGAAAATGGTCCAGCTCGGCAAATGCCTGGCAGACACCCAGTTCACGGTCACGTCTCAGAATCGAAAAAACGTTGAGGTTGGCCGCAATGTAATGCCGGACCCAGGCATCGAGCATGCGTTCAAACCGAAATGACTTTGAAAACTGGTGATTGACCGGGAGACCATCATCGCCCGTCAGCGTCGGCTCATCGGCCGAACGCTCGTTGGCAAAGGCGATACCACCGTGCCCCAGCAACAGCGCGAGGACAACCAGCGCCGCAGCGTTGATAGCCGTTATCGGCACATGGCCGTTGAACGCACCTTGGGTGTTCAACACCGCCAACTGCGGAGCAACTTGCCGTCGAATTCGCCAATGTGGCGAGCCAGCCTGCCTGGCGACCTCCGCGATCAGGGCAGACTGACCGACCTGCACAGTTCCAGCGACCATGCCCCGGCGGTTCAAACGGTCCCATGCGACCAGTGAGTCCTTGCCACCCCCCATAGGCACAAGCAAACGCTCGTCCAGATCAAGAGATGACGCCGACTGAGGCCGTTCACCCTGACCTTCAAAAACGGCGAATCTGGCGACACTCAACTTCTGTCGGAAGGCAAACTCGGCCAGACCCTCCTGAAACAGGCGATTAAGCCAGTCAGCCTGCCAGCGATCAGGCTGTTTGCCTTCAAACAAGACGCGTTGCGGGCAGCCGGCCTTCCAGTAGCTGATACCGGCAACCCAGTGCAGAAACCGAAACGCGGCATCGAGCGCGGGCTCCAGCGACGGATCTGGACGGCCCGAAACTGGAAAACCGAAAGTCTCCGTCAATGGGATACCGTCCAGGGAATAGTTGAGATCCAGCCGACCCTGCCCTGGATCCCAGTCAAAACTTCGATAAGCGAACTCAGCGCTGGTCTCGCGCCGCCACTGATCTGACCAAGGGCCGTCCGCCGGGCCCTTATCCGGCCGCTTCAACCTCTTCCTCAGCCTCGCCGCGCGCGCGCGGCCAGGCCCTCAGTACTGCGTTAACCAGGGTCGCCAGAGGAATGGCAAAAAACACACCCCAGAAACCCCAGAGTCCGCCGAACACCAGAATGGAAGTGATGATCGCCACCGGGTGCAGATTCACCACCTCGGAAAAAAGGATGGGTACCAGCACGTTGCCGTCGAGCGCCTGAATGATCGCGTAGGCGATCAAGACGTACCAGAAGCCTGCGGTCAGTCCCCCGAACGCAATCAGGGCCACAATCGCGACCGGTATCGTGACAACCGCCGCTCCGATGTAGGGAATGAGCACGGAGAATCCGACCACCATGGCCAGCAACATGGTGAAGGGAACATTCAGCAGGGAAAATACGATGTAGGTCACTACCCATACAATCAGAATCTCCAGCGCCTTGCCACGCACGTAGTTGCCGATCTGCGCATCCACCTCCTTCCAGACCGTAGCAACCAGTCCAAGATCACGCGGAAGATAATGCATAAACCAGGCCTTCAGGCGGTCTTTGTCCTTCAGGAAGAAAAAGACCAGAACCGGCATGATGACCAGAAAGATCAGGAGACTGGCGATTCCGACGACGCCGGAAAAAGACACCACCTGGGTGCCATAACGACCTAGTTCCACGCCAAGATTGTCCAACAGCTGGGATAGCTGGTCCTGGGAGATCAGCGCAATGTTCTCGCCTTCTTCCAGCATGGAAGAATCGCCAGCATCCGGCGCCCCCGTCGAGGCTGAAGAAACGATTTGCGGATAGCGTTCCGGCAACGTGGCCAGCCAATCCTGTGCGGTACGGATATAGCGTGGCAGCTCGGCGACAATCGCCGTGACCTGTCGGGTCAGCATCGGCAGAAGACCGAACAACAGGTAAAACAGGGCAGCCATAAAGGCGGTAAAGACGGTAATGACGCTGATCAGGCGTGGCACACCAAAGCGCTCTATACGCTGAACGGCGCCTTCGAGTAGATAAGCAATGACCAGACTGGCAAAAATCGGCATCAGCATGCCGCCAAACAGCAGCACCAGAACAACGCCCAGAATCAGAAACAGCGCAAGAATGACGACCTGCGGGTCAGAAAAATTCCGCTGGAACCAATCGTTCAGTCGACTCAACATGCCAGACAGTATAAGCGGCAGCGACCTTCAACCGCAGCCCGGCGAGCCTCTCCCCACGGGAGGTCACCGGGCCAATCTTCAATCAGGAGTGTTGTATAGCGGGGATGAAAATATGGATCAGAAGTCAAGACTCCAGATCGCCTCAACTTCCATACTCTGGTCAAGCTGATCCGAGACCACGCCCAGCACGTTGCCACCGAAGGCGAACTCCGGAGGTGCGTAGGCCGCATTCAGCAGGAAACGCGACCGCGGCGACAAAGTCTTGTTCAGGCCAAAGGTGACCGCGTTCTTCGCCAACTCAGGCGCCAGTGCGTTCGCCAGCAAAGGTGAAGTGGGTTCTGGCTGGGCCCGGGTCTGGTAGTCCAGGTGGAGCTGCAGGTCGCGCATTGGCTGCCAGCGCCATCCAATACTGGCCACCACGAGATCCTCCCATCCGAACAGAGGACTCGTGCTGTCGCCCAAAAGCGCGTTGAACCGGGCCGGTAAGGCTCTCGACGGAAAGGCGCCGACTTCGCTGTAGAAAATCTGCGACAGGCCCAGCTGGAAGGCGCTGTTCTCGCCCGCCTGAACCTGCATGCCCAACTGGATCCTGGACGGAATATCGAGCTCAGCACGACTGCCGTGCACACCGCGAACCGAAGCGAATTCACTCATGCCGATTCGCGACTGGAACGAGGCCTCTACGGTCATCCGGTCAAGCAACTCGCTGCTCAAGGCAAAGCGCAAACCGGCACCGCGCGCCGCGTCCGGCTGGCGCCAGTCCAGATAATCTGGCGATATAGCCGAGTCCAATTCCGCCGAATTAGAGAAATTCATCCCGGGTGCCACGAATGCCTGCGTCGCCAGAACGGCAGAAACCGTCAAGGCGCCTGAATCAGCGAATGGGGCCGACAGACTCGGCATGACCAAAGAGCGGTTGAGTCGACCCAGCTCCTGGCGACCGGCAGAGGACAAGTCGGAGACCACGTACTGACGAATCAGACTGATGTTGGGCACACGACCCCGGCGCAGAATCAGGGCAGCCGCAAAGTCAGGCAGGAGCACCGACTCTTCAAGCGCCAACCAGCTGACTTCGGGGGGCGAGGTGTCACTGAGCCGCTCCAAATCCGGGGTGAGCTCATGAATCAGGTATTCCTCCCAGGGCCCTAATTCGAACCCGACGAGAAACCAGGCCATATTGCTGTAGGAGGCTGCCAGAGGCGCGGTCGGCATGCGGACGGCCGCAGTGGCTGACGCTGAAGCCAGCGCACCTGC
>JAZBPR010000261.1:0-6402 GCA_036351735.1 Wenzhouxiangella sp.
AGAAAAGGATATTCCGCGGGTTTGCCACGCACTGGACCAGGCCCTCGAGGCACTCGACGCTGACCGCGACTTCCTCAAGGCCGGCGACGTGTTCTCCGACGACCTCATCGATGGCTATATCGACCTCAAGATGCAGGAAGTCACTCGCTTCCGGATGTCAACGCATCCTGTTGAGTTCGACATGTACTACTCCGCTTAAAGCCAGGCAGACGCTCCCAGGCTGTCGTCCTCCGGGCGGCAGCCTTTCAAACCTGAACCCGAATGATGCTCAAAACTTGAGCACGTCAGGAGTAGAATGCCGGAAGGAGCCCAAGTCAAAAGGCGAAGCGAGATGCCCCTGAGTCTGAAAATTCTGGTCGCGGTCTGCGGCCTCATGTTAACCCTGGCCCACGCCCAGCCCATCTATCGGGTCGTCGACGAGAACGGCAACGTCACATATACCGACCAGAAACCAAGCGATGAAGCTGAACCCATGGATTTGCCCGAGATCAGCGTCATCAGCGAGACAGCACCCCGCATCGAGACTATCGTTGCTGAGGATCCTGCATCACCGACGGTTGAGCCGTTTCGGATGCAGATCGTTGAACCGGCTCACGGCAGCATCATCGCCAATGCGCAGGGCCAAATTGACCTTCGACTAGAAAGCAATCTGGACATTCCCCCGGCAGCCCAGATCGTTGTTCTCGTGAACGACCGGCCGCAACCACCGGTCCGAAATCTGGAAATCAGTCTGGCTGACCTCGTGCCGGGGGAGTATGAGCTCAAGGCGCACCTGCAGGCACCCAGTGGACGCAAACTGGCCGAAAGTCAGACTGTCTCGGTGCGCCTGGTCGCTGCCGACTCGGGCTGAGTACATCATGCGGATCGTCGAATTCGACAGCCTGTACACCGGCCTGATGATCATCGGACACGACGGTCTGATCAAGGAAGTCAACCAGTCCGCAGCCGACTTTCTGGGACGCTCACCGGACAGCCTGTGTGGAGAACCGCTGGAATTGGCTGACGCAGCGCTGGCAAGATGGACGCAGCGGCTCGCGCAGGGTCATCGAAGTTTTCAGGCGCCGGAGGCGGCGTTAAGTTCAACCGGTCAAACCACGGATGCGGTTTTTACCCGTATTGACGAGGGCGTGTTGATCGAGTTGCACCCGGTCGCCGAGCGTCTTCGTCAAAGACAGCTTGCAGACCGGGCTGATCAGCAGCAGGCCATCCATATGCTGTCACGCCGTCTGGCTCACGAATTGCGCAATCCCCTGGCTGGCGTCCGGGCGGCTGCGCAGCTGATTGGCGCCCAGACTGACCAATCAAGCCTACGCCGACATGCCGACATGATTCAACGCGAAGTCGATCGAATCACCCGCCTGATCGAACGCTTTGCCGGCGAACAGGATGCTGAACTGGCGCCCGTCAATCTGCACCAGATTCTGGAAGAGACCGGCGAACTGGTGGTCGCCGAGCGTCATGGCCAACTCGCCCTGATCCGTGATTTTGATACCAGCATTCCTCCGCTGATGGCCGACGGCGCCCGCCTCCACCAGCT
Organism: Wenzhouxiangella sp.; assembly: GCA_036351735.1. Lineage (GTDB taxonomy): Bacteria > Pseudomonadota > Gammaproteobacteria > Xanthomonadales > Wenzhouxiangellaceae > Wenzhouxiangella. The sequence continues at coordinate 1,538 of JAZBPR010000261.1, forward strand.
CGTCCTCAATCTGGTTCGCAACGCCGTTCAGGCCGGTGCCGAAAGCATTCAGCTGGTCACTCGAATCGAACACAACTCACCGATGGTCGATCAACCGGCAAGACATGCGGTTCGGCTCGAAGTCCTGGACGATGGACAAGGCGTGCCCGAGTATCTGCGCGACCGCCTCTTTCTGCCGTTGGTCTCGGGCCGGGACCAGGGATCGGGATTCGGCCTGGCCATTGTTCAGCAGATTGCCCGTGCCCACGGCGGCCTGGTGGAGTATTTGCCGCGCTCGCCGGGCAGCGCATTCATTGTTCGGCTACCCCTGATCGCGGCCAAGGAGGCTGAGTGTGCCTGAGAACGTTTGGGTCATCGACGACGATCCTGGGATCCGCTACGTCCTTGAGGAATATCTGAAGGCAGAAGGCTGGGAGGCTTCCGTATTCGCCGACGGGGATGAGCTCCACGCGGCATTGCGACATGGAAAGCCCGACCTGGTACTTGCCGATATTCGGCTCGACGGAAAGAGCGGGCTGGACCTGATGCAGGAATTGCGGGAGCAGACCCCCGATTTGCCGGTCATCATCATGACGGCTTACTCCGACCTGGACTATGCCGTTCGGGCTTTCAAGGGCGGCGCGTTCGAGTTTCTGGCCAAACCTTTTGATCTGGACGAGCTCGGTCGGCTGATTCGCAAGGCGCTCAATGCGCGTCCCGGTGACGGCGACAATGGCACGCCCCGCAATGGCCTGGTCGGAAGCTCTCCGGCCTTTCAGGAAATGATCCGCGTCATCGGCCGTTTGTCAGGCAGCGATATACCCGTCCTGATCACCGGTGAAACCGGCACGGGAAAGGAACTGGTTGCCCGTGCGCTTCATCAGCACAGTCCGCGGGCGGGCGGTCCATTCGTGGCCATCAATACCGCGGCGATCCCCGAAGATTTGCTGGAGTCCGAATTATTTGGCCATGAGCGGGGTGCCTTTACCGGCGCTGCAGAAAAAAGGCAGGGCCGCTTTGAACAGGCGCACGGCGGCACCCTGTTTCTCGACGAAATTGGCGATATGCCGCTGCCATTGCAGTCCCGGCTACTGCGCGTGCTCGCTGAAGGTGAATACTACCGACTGGGCGGTCGCGACCTGGTGCGTGCTGATGTCAGGATCATCACGGCCACCCACCGAGACTTGCCCGAGCTGGTCGAGTCCGGACAGTTCAGGGCCGACCTTTACCACCGGCTGAAAGTCATCACCCTCCGCGTTCCGCCGCTGCGGGACCGTCTGGAAGACGTCCCTGCCCTCGTGCGCCATTTCCTGCGCCAGGCCGGAAAGGAGTTTCGCCTGCCGCCCAAACTACCGGACAGCGCCCTGCTGGATCATCTCTCTACACTGGACTGGCCCGGCAATGTCAGGGAACTTCGCCACCTTTGCCAGTCGCTGGCAGCACTCGCTCCGGCACCTGTGATCGGCATCGATGACTTGCCGCCTGAGCTTCATCCCGATCATGGGCTGGGCAAATCGGACGAGCCCGGCTGGGCCGAACTGGTCACTGAAGAATTGAAGCAACGTCTGTCGCTGCAAGAACCCGACGTTTATGACCCGCTCAAGACCCGCTTCGAGCAGCACGTTGCCCGGGTCGCGGTTGAGTTCTGCAAGGGAAATCAGTCAGAGGCAGCGCGCCGTTTGGGCATGAGCCGCAACACGCTGGCCCGGATCCTCAAGGAACCCGAGGATCTCGCTGCATCGAACGACTAGTATTCAGGTCTCAGCCTCGTTCCAGGCCGATGCCGATTTTCTGAGGCGATTCAGCACGCCCTCCCAGGCCACGTCATTCTGCCATCGTGCCGGAATCACCACATCGATAAAGCGTCCGGGCTGGGCGTCCGCTTTCCGAAGAGACGCATACAGATCGCGTGCGGCCTGGTCAGGCTCATCGCTGATTTCGACCAGACAGGTCTCCCGATTTGCCATGAGGCTCGATTTGGTCTGTTCGATCAAGTTCATGTCTCCGGCCACAGTGACGCGCATTGGCTTTGCCGGCCGATAGTGAACGAGCATGTCGCCTGGCGCGCGCTGCTGACGGGCTTTTCCATCAGGCGGGCTCGCCAATCGCCATTCCGCCGGCAAGTGGGGTCTGATCGCGTCCCGATCAATCTGCCCGGGCCGAAGCCACCACACGGTCTTTGCCGCTTCGTCCAACGAGACAATCGAAGATTCGATACCAACCTGACAAGGCCCACCATCGAGCACCAGCACGGAGGCATCATCGAACACCTCGGCCACATCGGCGGCCGTGGTCGGAGACAACCGGGTGAACAGATTGGCACTGGGGGCGACCACCGGACTGTCCAGCGCCTCAATCAGCGCCAGTGCAACCGGGTGATCCGGCATTCGCAATGCAACGGTCGGCTGCCCGGCAGTCACTCGATCGGAGATGAGGTCCGAGCGGGGCAAGACCAGGGTCAATGGGCCGGGCCAGAAAGCTTTGGCCAGCGCATCGGCCACCATCGGCCAGCCTGCCACGCAGTCCCGGGCCTGCTCGATACTGCAGACGTGCACGATCAGCGGGTTACTGGCGGGCCGTCCTTTCAGCTGGAAAATCTTTTCAACCAGATCCGGACGGTTGATCGGTGCCGCCAGACCGTACACGGTCTCGGTTGGCATGGCGATCAGACGTCCCTGGTCAAACGCCGCGCACAACTCCCGCATCCGGGCCGCATTCTTGATATCGGGCGTGACGGTTCTACCGCTCATGCCCGTCAGTCGACTTCCAGCCAGAAAGTCACTGGGCCGTCGTTAATCAGGCTGACCTGCATGTCTGCGCCGAACCGTCCAGCCTGGGTCTCAGCCCAAACCGTGCGAGCGTGGGCAATCAAGGCCGTAAAAAGGACCTCACCATCATCCGGAGCCGCTGCAGGCGTGAAACTGGGTCGGTTGCCGCTGTTGGTGTCAGCCGCAAGAGTGAACTGGGGAACCAGCAGCAGTCCCCCGTCAGCCTGACGCAAGGAGCGGTTCATCCGGCCTTGATCATCGGGAAACACGCGGTAATTAAGCAGCCGCTCGGTAAAGCGTTCGATACGCTCCACCCGATCGCCCTTGCGGAAACCGACCAGCACGAGCAGACCGACACCAATGACTGCAACCGGCTCGCCCTCAATCTGAACGGCGGCTTGTTTGACGCGCTGTATCAAACCGATCATTGGCAGGCTCCCAAATCGCTCCACCGCGATTATAGGCAGACCGGCCGTTCTATACCGGCCCGGTTCATTCGCATGTCCCGGAGTTTACGGTTATCCTTCCGGTCATTCGCGTGGATATTGACGGCGCAGGATGAAAATCACTGCTGCACTGCTTTTGCTCCGGCTTTTGAGCTGGCTGCCCCTTCGGCTGACTGACTGGCTGGCACGACCGCTGGCCGGCGTGCTTTACTGGATGCCGTGGCGCAAGCACCGGGTCATCCTCACCAACCTGCAGATCGCATTCCCCGACAAGTCTCCCGAAGAAATCAGAAAGCTCCACCGGGCAAACCTGGTTGCCATGGCTCAGCTTGTTTTTGAACTCGGAGCCGTCTGGTACTGGTCTGCCAATCGTCTACAAAACAGTATCAGGGAAGTACACGGACTCGCCGATCTCGAAGCCGCCCGGCAATCTGGCAAGGGGATTCTCTTGATCGCTGGCCATCACGGCAACTGGGAAATCAATGCTCTGCGCGCTGGACTGAGCGGATCGTTCAGCGGTCTGTATAAAGCCCCCAACGACCCTGTTGTCGATCAGGCGCTTCGAGCGTCGCGCTCCCGCTTCGGCGCGAAACTGATTGCCTCAGGATCGCCAGCCATGCGCGAGATTCTCAAGGCCCTGCGCGCCGGGGAAACCGTCGGTTTGTTGATGGACCAGGTACCCCGTCAAGGTCAGGGGGTATTCGCCCCGTTTTTTGGTCGACCGGCTTTGACCATGACACTGGTCCAGCGACTGGCGCATCGAACGGGATGCGCCGTGATTTTTTCAGACTGTCGACGACTGCCTGGAGGCCGAGGCTGGTCACTGAGCTATCATCCGGCACCGCCAGCGGTTGCAGACGAGGACATCGACGTTGCGGTGACCGCGCTCAACCAGTGCCTGGAAAACAGTGTGGCAGCCGCGCCTGATCAGTATCTCTGGTTGTACAAACGTTATGCCGTTCAGCCCGACGGTTGGGACAACCCCTACCGTTTGTCGTCATGACCACCAGCGTTCTAAAACAGAAGCTCTTGAGTGCGCTTGCAACCGGTCTGGCCTGGTTCCCGCTGCGAGTCTTGCACAGTGCGGCCGTTCCAGTTGCCTGGCTACTGGGGCGTTTACCTCTGGGGAAACACGCCATCGTCGACCGGAACCTGAGCGCGTGCTTCCCTGAGCTATCGACTCACTCTCGTCGGCAACTTGAGTCCGCTCAACGGGTGGAGCTGGTTCGGCTGGCCGCCGAGTTTGGCGCCTTATCTAGGTGGTCAGAGAGAAAACTGAATGCTCATATCCATGTCATCACCGGCTGGGAACACGTAGAAGCTGCCGTGCAAGAGGGAACCGGTGTGCTCATGGTGACAGGCCATCTTGGCAACTGGGAAATTCTCAACCTGTATCTGTCCCGAAGACTGGAGACAGTCACCTTGTATCGCCCGCCTGATCAACCTTGGCTGGATGAATTCATCAGCAAGATTCGGTGCCGCTTCGGCGGCCGGGTGGTTGCCAGTTCCAGCCGTTCAATGCGACATCTTCTTGGGCAATTGAGGAAGGGGGGCGCGGTTGCGATCGCAGCTGATATTCAGCCCAAGCATGGTGACGGCGTTTTTGCGCCTTTTCTCGGCGTACCCGCGCTGACCATGACGCTGGTTCATCGCCTCGCACACAGAACCGGCT
>JAZBPR010000262.1:0-2285 GCA_036351735.1 Wenzhouxiangella sp.
GTCCTGACCGCTTCGGTGATGACCTGACAGAAATACGACCCATGGTCGTCGAGGTCAACAATCAGAGACGTTCAGCGTTCGGGTGGGAAGGTGGCGTTCATGGTGTCGCCCTGCGACAGATTGAACCGATTTTCTATCAAGGCAACTATGCAGGGGCGCTTGAAGTTGGGATGTTCTTGGACGAACGCATCTTGACGATCTGGAAAAATGCCGTTCTGGGGGATTGGTACTTATGCAGGACAGACGGATCCAGCAAAATTCAGCTGGCCGGCACCGGGGACTCTGGCTGTGACCTCTCGCTCTCTGCTGACGAGCGTCGTGCCTTAGAAAGCACAGACGCCTTTGTCCGTTCATCCAACAACCTTCTCATTCAGCGCTTCCCGATCGTTGACTTCTCCGGCAAGATCAACTTCTATATCAAACGCGTCATTGACGTATCTCCCATAAGAACGCTCGCCAACGAGCAACGGTCAGCCAGCATCTGGCTTGGCCTATGGGTTCTGACAATCGCCTCGTTGATATTCGCATTCCTGATTCGGTCGGTATTAAAGCCCCTAGATGATCTCATATCGCATGCTCAAGCGATTTCGGACGGTGATCTTGAACAGCCCATTTCCAGCAAAACGCCCGATGAAATCGGCGGGCTATCCAGAGCCTTCGAGGGCATGCGCCAATCGCTGAAGCAAAAGACCGCGGAACTTGAGGCTCAAAGCGCGCTCTTCAGGACTTTAGCGGAAACGGCCAGTGAGTGGATCCTCTGGCTAGGCCCAGATGGAGACATCATTTATTCCTCCCCTTCGTGCAAGCGAATCACCGGACTGAGCAGTTCGGAGATGCAGGCCAAGACTGAACTCCTGACTAAAATCGTGCATCCGGAGGATCGAGAAGCCTGGCGCCGGTTTTTGCAGACCAAGCCAGAGACGCGCGGCCACAAAAAAGAGCAGTTTCGAATCGTTGGTCCACAGGAAGAGACCCGTTGGATTTTGTGCCGAACTTCGACCGTGCTTGATGCGGACCAGAACCTCCTGGGACTGAGATGCAGCATCACAGACATCACCGCTCAAAAACAGGCAGAAGCTCATCTTAAGCACATGAGCTTTGTCGACCCGCTCACTGGAGCATATAACCGAGCCTTTTTCGACGATTCGGTACAGTCTCTTGCGCGGGACGAAAAGTGGCCTGTAACGGTGATTGTTGCGGACATGGATCGATTGAAAGAGGCCAATGATAGCTTTGGCCATCATGCTGGCGATGAACTGCTTAAGGGGGCGGCCGAGGTCATGCGCAAATGTCTTCGGAAAGAGGACATCCTTGCGCGCATCGGAGGCGATGAGTTTGTCATTCTCATGCCGGAGACTCAAAGCCGCGATGCAGAGGCAGTCATCACAAGAATTGAGAGCGCCATTGCTGATTTCAATTCAGCCAGAGACTCCAACGACCTGGAAATCTCCTTTGGAGTCGCATGTGGTGATGGAATAGCGAGCGGGATTGAAGCGATCATTGAAACGGCGGATCAGCGAATGTATAGGAACAAGCGACAAAAGAAACTCAAGCGGTAGATGCACGGATCTGTTCTTGAGACAACATTTCCCCTCGGACGGCTCTCGATTCATCGCCGCTCAACTCGCATTTGTTAGTCTCATCATGTCGGCCATACATGCCGGCATGGCAGGCTGCGGCCGCGCACTCCCTCCGTTAGGCCGTATGCCTGCCTTTTTGATTGTCACACCCTCGCCTGCTCGCCGCTAGACTTCGACTCAGCACTGGGGTAGATTTCCGATCGCTGGGCAATCTGAAGACTGAATGCTGGCTCAACCATCGGAATTGACGCTCAGGGAGCACGACATGTTGGCAAACTGGTATCGGGGGATGAACAAGAATCAGAAGCACTTTGTCTGGGGCATGTCGACGGTGCTGATCTTTGTATACGGCATTGGTCTCTTGAGCACGGCCGTCCTGGTCTATCTGGAGCTCGGCGAGCGCGGAGATTAGGACACCTGCCCAGACCGGCCGGTAGCCAGGTGACCCCATCCAAGCACTTGAGCAGTGCCGGAGAGGGTTTTCCCCGCCGGATGGGCGAGACCGCCTGGCGAGTTGCCCGGTTCCCCTGCTCTCAGGTTCTTAGAGCCCACAAGTATGATGAGGGTGTCCAGCAAGCCTATGGACGGACTATCCGCTAGCGGACCGCCAGCCTCTGTTTAGCCTCAACCGTCGATTCGATTTGATTGAGTCACTCTGCGGGTAAAGGCACGATCCAGTGGCTCAATCTCATCAGCTTTTTGGAA
>JAZBPR010000263.1:0-4482 GCA_036351735.1 Wenzhouxiangella sp.
AATAGATGATCATGACGCTGATGGCGAGCAACACAGCAACCGACTGGAGTGGAATCTGCCTGGCGAAATCATCATCCATGAGAACCACCGAAGCACTGATCGCGGCGGGCAAATAGACCATGATCATGGCGAGCGCTCGCAAAAGATAGCTGGGTTCTCGGGCCAGCCACAAGGCGACATAGATGCCCAGACTGCTTATGGCACCGATGATGCCCAGCGTGGTCAGCCAGAGCCGGACATTCAACTCCCCCGTCCATAAACCGAGCCCCAGCAGGGCCATGAAGAGTACCAACAGGTAGGCGACCAAACCCCGCCATCCGCTCCATTCAGCGTGCTGAAACAGCCGTTGTCGGCTCCAACCGGGTAGAACAGCGAGTTTGCGCAGGGGTTGGAGCTTCGGACCGGATAGATCCAGCAAGGTTGTCATGAAGCCAACGCAGGTAAACATCGCGGCGTTCGATGCGAGCGTTGGGAGGATTTCTGGACTGGGTCCAAGACCGGAGTGGCTTGGCCATGTTGTATTGTATTGCCAGAACCCCAGCAGCAATCCGGTTGCCACATACCCAATGGCCTGCGGCAAAGGGTTAATCATTTTTCCGAACCGGTAGGGTTGCCGGGGGCGAACGCTGGCGTGCTCGGCCAGCCAGGACCGCAGGTTCCCGCGGTGGGAGTTGGAGGTTCTAGGGGCGATTTTTTTGGTGAACTGTGTGACGCCCATGGCGAGCCAGGCTGTCGCGATCAGCGGCGACCACGACGCGGTCCAGGGGTGCATGAAGCCCTGCTCGGCCGCGCTCGCCCAGAGAAAGACCGCGAGCATGGCGAGGGGCAACCACGAAATGGGCAGGCTCAGGCCCATGCCCAAGCCCAGGGCGGCTGCGACGAGCAGGGCGAGCAGACTCTCGGGTCGCCAGAGGTCAAGCGTTGCAAACAGGATGATCGGACCGATCAGCAGCAGTCCGACAGCCAGCAATGCATTGCGCCTGAACCGAGGCAGCACCATGACGAAGGCTTGTGCACGAGAACGTCTGAGGTTTGCCCCCAATGCGCAGGCCATACCCCACAACACAATGCCGCCAAACTTGACCCCGAAACCCAGGCTGGACTGATCCACAGCCCAGATCATCAAAGCCCAAAGCAGCAACAGCAGCCACAGCCACCAGCGCAGGCAGCTGTACAGCAACGGCAAGGCCAGTTTGAGGGCGGCAGACATCTACATCAGCTCCAGGGCGATCTCTTCCAGGTTCATCGCGCTCACCCGCAAGCCCGCGCCGAATTGACGCTCGAGCCCGGACAGCGCCTCAGTGCCCGGATGGCGGGCAATCAGAGTGGTGCCATGTTCGTCGTCCTTACGACTCAGCGTCGAGGAAAGCTGAGGAATGGCGGAAGCCTCAGCGCGCGGGAACGTCAGGCGAATGACGTCGTCCTTGAGGGTATCCAGCGACTCATCCAGTACAAGCTGGCCGCCGCGCATCAGCCAGATGCGATCGGCCAGGCGCTCGACGTCGCCGAGCAGGTGGGATGACAGAACCAGGGTTCGATGACCGTCACAGGCCAGTTCGACCAGTTCGGCGAGAAAGGCCCGGCGTGAGACGGGGTCAAGGGCCGAGGCCGGCTCGTCCAGCAGCAAAACGTCGGGCTGGTGAACGATGGCTAGCAGGATGCCGAGCTTCTGGCGCTGGCCGCGTGAAAGAGTTTCGACTCTTTTGTCCATTGGCAGCGACCAGCGCTGCGCCAGATCACGCGCGCGCTCCCGTTCCCAGTCGCGGTAATGCGCACCGACTGCGTCGATATGCGCGGCCACGCTCATCCAGCCAAACAGTTCTTCTTCCTGGAACACGAAGCCCATGCGCTGGCGGACCTCGTCGGGCAGGTCGCGGCTGTCATGCCCGAGCAGGCGGCTGGTGCCGCTGTCGGGGATCAGCAATCCAGCGAGAACTTCCAGCAGCGTGGTTTTGCCGGCCCCGTTACGGCCGATCAGGCCGACGATCTGGCCCGGCTCGGTCGTCGCGCTGACGCCCTCCAGCGCCTCGGTCAGACCGAAACGCAGCTTGATCTGATCAATCTCGATACTCGGTAGGTTCATTTCCGGTCCTTTTTCATCAGGCGCGCGAGCTCAGCGATCACCGACTCGGTATCCAGATTGAGCTGGCGGGCTTCGCGAGCCACTTGTTCCAGGCTGGGTGTGATCAATTGCAGTCGCTTGGCGGAGGAATCCTGGCCACCGGGTTGGGCGGCCACGCACATGGGCTTGCCGCGCTGGCGAATCAACAGTCCCTCGGCTTCCAGCAGCGAATAGGCGCGCGAGACCGTCATCGGGTTGATGGTGTGGAGTTCGGCCACCTGTCGCACCGAAGGCAGTGCATCGCCCGGTTTGAGCAGGCCGGCCCCGATCTCGCGACGCAGCTGCTCGACGATCTGGCGGTAGATCGGCGTGCTGGATTCGCTGTGCAGATCGAAGTGCATGCGTTGAATGGGTGAACAATAGTATATTTGTGTATCAATACTATAATACAGTTGGAGCCGCTTCAAGTAGGGGCTTGCAAGACGGGCCGCGCCCGCACTTAGTCATCCAGAAAAGCCGCGACATGTAGCTCCTGTCGGTGCTGTTCGAGTTCGACGGGCCGGGCGGGAGCACGGTGACGCCGCGAGAGGGGCAGCGTCTGATGCACGGACGTCCAGATCGCTGATCTGAACAGCACCGCTGTTTTTTGAAATCGGAGTAATCGATTTGATGGGGATGGTCGGCCAAGCCAAGTGTATTTGTCCGCAACGCCCGCTGGTCTGAGGCTGACGCGGAAAACGACAAGGGGTAAACTAGACCGCATGGCTTCTAAATCAGACACCGTTAAGGCCAAGGCTCGGGAGTTGATTGAGCAGCTACCCGATACTGTGACCTGGGATGACGTGGCTTATGAAATCGCCGTACGTCGATCCGTTGAGCGTGGGCTGGACGATATTGATGCCGGGCGCACTTATACGAGCGAAGCCCTGTTGAAGTCTCTTGGCCTGAGTGCATGACGGTCATTTGGTCGGCCGAGGCGCAGGCTCAGCTTGCTGCCATTCATGACAATGTCGCCGAGAACGACCCCCAAGCTGCCGAGGCACTGATCAAGCGCCTGGTCGCCCGTGTTGTTCAGCTGGAGACTGTTCCGTTCAGCGGACGCAGGGTGCCTGAGTACCCAGACGACGACCTGCGCGAGTTGCTGTTACGACCTTATCGGATCATCTATCGGCAACGCGATGAGCGCGTGGAAGTCGTGACAGTGATGCACTACCGGCAGCTGCTGCCCATTAACCCCCGCGACTTGACCTGACTCCGGCAAAACCGTGTGAAGCAAGGTGACGCCGCGAGAGTGGTTGCGTCTGAGCGAAGTTTATACCCGGACGCCCGGATCACCACCTTGAAGATGCCCTGATCGCCGCGGCCGCCTTGACCCATGACCTGACCGTTGCCACCCGCAACACGCTGTGTCTGAAACAGGAGTGATCGAGCCCATGGAGTGGCGGTTGGCCAAGCCAGGTGATATCATCAAAGAAAGAAACCGATATCAATCAAGGTGCGCAATGACCAGAACCATCGTCAACATCTTGCCCGAGGATAAGCGCTGGCTTGACCAGCAAGCGAAACATCGGCGTGTGTCCATGACCAGTCTGGTCAGCGAGGCCGTTCACGAGTACCGCCTGCGTCAGGAAGGTCTGGATCAACCGGATCTGGCTGCCATTCTCGACAACACGGCAGGTATCTGGACTCAAGGGGACGGATTGAACTGGCAGCAGAGCCTGCGCGAAGAGTGGAATGACCGGTTTTGAAGTATCTGCTGGACTCGGTCATCGTCATTGATCATCTCAACGGCATTGCTGAAGCGACCGGGTTCTTGCGTGCGAATGCCCACTTGAGTGCCGTTTCCGTCATCACCCGGGCAGAAGTACTGGCCGGGGTCTCGGAAACCCAGGAACAAGCGGTCACTCGCCTGCTCAACCAGTTCCGCACTCTGCCGATGACGGTACAGGTGGCCGACCGGGCCGCCGCCCTGCGCCGCTCGGAACGCTGGAAACTGTCCGACGCGGTCCAGGCCGCCATTGCGATCGAATCCGGGCTTGTGCTGGTGACCCGCAATACCCGCGACTTTCAGCCGGGCAGCCTGCCCGAGGTGCTGATTCCCTATCGTCTGTAGCTTGCTGGCCTTGAAAAGCGGTTTGCGGCTGCCAGACCTTATAATGCAGGGTTAGCACAAAAAGTTGTTGATATGCCACGCCTGCCCGAAGAAATCGCCCGCCGCCGCACCTTCGCGATCATCTCGCATCCGGATGCCGGCAAGACCACCCTGACCGAGAAGTTTCTGCTGTTTGGTGGAGCGATTCAGCTGGCCGGCTCGGTCAAGTCGCGCAAGGCCTCGCGCCACGCGACCTCGGACTGGATGGAGATGGAAAAAGAGCGCGGGATTTCCATTACCTCGTCGGTGATGCAGTTTCCCTATCACG
>JAZBPR010000264.1:0-4227 GCA_036351735.1 Wenzhouxiangella sp.
GATCAACATGGAGGAAAACGCCATTCCCTTGAGCGACCCGGTGCAGGCGGTTTGCGAGCTGCTGGGCTACGACCCACTTTATCTGGCCTGCGAGGGTCGGGTGGTGGCGGCCATCGCAGCTGATGAAGCCGACGACGCCGTGCAGGAATTACGTTTGTCCGGGGTTGCTCCGGATGCTGCCGTCATCGGCACCGTTGGTGAGAAAAAAGGTGCCGTTACCCTGACCACCGGCCTGGGCGGTCAGCGCTTGATCGATGAACTCGAAGACGATCCGTTGCCGCGGATTTGCTGAGAGCCAAGGCAATTAGTACTGCGTAGCGGACCGGGTCGCGCGGAAGGACAGCGCAGTGTCCCGCATGGTTACGAGTCAGGTGAAAGCGGGCGCCATGATCTCGCGCGGCTCGCTGAGACAAGTCTAGGCGGCACGGAATTCGACTTTCTCAACAGATCCAAGGTCGACAGTTTGTCGAGCATGCCAAAGCTCGTAGTTGTCTTGCATCTGTAGCCAGCTTTCGGGCGAACGACCAAGGGCTTTTGATAGCCGGAGTGCCATTTCCGGACTAATCCCGCTCCGACCTTGGAGGATACGATTCAAGGTGGATGGTGAGACAGCCAGCTTTGAGGCCAATTGCCGGCCGGTCATGGAATGAGGATCAAGATAAACCTCACGAATGAATTCACCTGGATGTGGGGGATTGTGCATAGTCATCAGTGATAGTCCTCGTAGTCGATGATATGAGCCTGTCGATCTTTGAACTCAAAAGTCAGCCTCCAGTTTCCGCTAACACGCACCGACCACCGATCAGCGTCTTTCCCCTTGAGTCGGTGCAAGCGGAACCCGGGTACATCTATATCCTGGATCGACGCGGCGGTATCCAGAGCCGCCAGTAACATTCGCAAGCGTTTGGCATGAGTTGGCTGAATACCTGCGACAGAACCGGTCTTGTAGAACTTGGCTAGACCTTTATGGCGGAAGGATTGAATCATAGAAGAAAAGTGTAGCGTGGAGCGCAGCACGCGTCCATGAAGTGTGCTTGGCTAAAGCTTTATGTGATGGGCCTTGCGGCCAATCGCATCTTCGGCGTTATTTATCCAGCAATCTAATCGCGGGCGCCAATCCGCTTGTTAGCCCCAGTCCTTATGAACATGCACGTGCCGATGTTCGGTGCCGTCGGCATGGACGTGGCGATGGGCGTGGGCGAGGTTGGCGCGCCAGAGCAGGTCGGTGTCCTGCAGGGCTTGATCCAGAGGTCCGTCGTAGAGCAGACGGCCGTCTTCGCCGAGAATCAGCGCGCGTTTTCCAAGCTCGGCTGCCAGCGAGAGATTCTGGGTGGTGACCAGCGTGGTCAGGCCTTGCTGGTCGAGCAGGAAGTCGACCAGCCAGCCGGTGGCGCGTGGGTCGAGGTTGGCGGTGGGTTCGTCCAGTAAAAGGAGCTTCGGCTGGCAGGCGAGCACGCAGGCCAGGGCCAGACGCTGTTTTTCCCCGCCGCTGAGCCGATACGGCGGAGTCTCCAGGTGTTTTTCCAGCTGCAGGCGAGCCGCCCAGCGTTTGGCTACATCCTTGGAGTCAGGCATGCCTAGCCGCTCAGGGCCATAGGCAATTTCCTCAGCGACGGTGGCGTTGAACAGCATTGCTTCAGGTGACTGGAAAACCATGCCCACATCGCGCCGGAACCGCAGGCCGAAATCGCGCTGGCGCAGCCGGCTGGGAGACAGCGCTTCGCCCTCAAAGCGAATTTCTCCCGCCGTGGGGAACAGCAGGCCATCGATAAGCTTGAGCAATGAGGACTTTCCGCAACCGTTGGCGCCCAGCAGAACGACGCGTTCTTCTGACGTCAGCTCGAAGCTCAAGCCCTGAAGAATCTGCCCGCCATCGGGATAGCGAAAACCGACGCCTTCAAGCTCGATCATCGAAAAACCCCCTTGCCCGCATGCCAAGATTGACCTCGGCGGCCTGCAATTCTGCCTTTTCAAGCAATGCGCCGGCTTGACGACCGGCGCTGCGGGCGCGGGTCTTGAGGTCCGGCCGACCAAAGTTTCGGCTGCGAAACGCCATCCGATAGTCGACCAGCAGCCGCTGAAAGGTCTTGATCTGGCTGAGGGCGAGGACAACAAGGAACTGCAGCGAGCGCGAAAAGCTGACGGCGCGCACTAGATCGATTTGACCGGCGAACCACAAGGTCAGGAAGGTCAGCAGCAAGACCCGGAGATTCAGGCGCAGAACAAACAGGCCCCATGGATCGCCAGCAATACTGGCGCTCAGAACAAAACCGAGGCTGACCGCCACGTTGACCAGCGCGATTGCGATCAGAGCCCGCTTGAGCAGCGATGGCGTAGACCGGCCGGCCAGCGCCATCGCTGCCGCCAAAACAGCCGTCAGCCATACGGGATCATGGATAAAGGTAATCCCGACAACGGCAGCCAGCCAGCTGGCAAGCAGCACCCGATCCTTCACGCCGGGACCGTCTTTCGCTGGACCATGCTCAGGACCATCCAGGTGAGCAACCCTTCTCCCAGACCGATGATCAGGTGCGGACCCACCACCACCGGCAGCGTGACCGACGGACCAAACGGGAAGAACAACGGTTGACCCTCCGCATCGCTGCCCATCATCGGCTGAATGCCCAGGACCAGAGCCACGAGCGTCGCGGAAACCAGTACGCCCAGCCAGACGCCGACAACAACGGAAGTGGGCCGGCGAAACGTCTCAAGCAGACGACGCGAGCCGACTGTGACCGCGGCACCGATCAAACCCATCGCCAGCGCGTTGATCGCCAGAACGGTAATGCCCCCGGTACCCAGCAGCAAAGATTGCAGCATCAGCACCAGGCTGTAGGCCAGAAAGGCCGGCCAGATACCGAACGCCAGAGCCAGCAATCCGACCCCGATAAAGTGGCCGGTCGTGCCCCCTGGCAGGGGGATCATAATCGTGGTCAAAACAAATGCCAGCGCTGTGAGAACAGCCAGGCGCGGGATCAATGCATCGTCGAAGTCACGCGCGACCTTGCGCACCGCATAGGTCCAGGCTGGTATAGCCACAGCATAGGCCGACAGATAAACCTGCGGCGCGATCAGCCCGTCAGGGATGTGCATGGTCTTTCTTGCGCTGTCGCCAGAGCGCGAACAATCCTGCCAGACCCAGCAGGTAACCGACTCCTGCGACGATATTCATGATGCCGGCCTGAGCGGGCCCATCAACCTCTGTAACCTCCAGCGCCTCATCGACACGCACGCGCACCTCCAGGCCATGGCCATCCTCGGTCGTGACCACCACCCGCCAGCGGCCGGGCCGGTCGGGCAGAAAACTGATCCGGCCCAATGCATCGGTGCGTCCGTTCTGAAACGCAACCGTGCTGTCGGGCGCAAAGATCTGGTACGGCTCGAAGACAGGTTGGTCGCCGAAGGCATGCGAGAGCGTTAAAACTTGCGCTTCAGCCGTACTGATCGCATGGTCCATGCGATGCGCCGCGGCCGACGTGCTCAAGGCGATAAGCCCGGTGAGGACTATGGCGCTGACCATGCTGTTGAACGATGGAAACATCATGCCGCAATGATTAGTTGTTCGAAGCCGTAAAGAAAGTCAGCGATGCGTAAAAGCTTTCTACATCACAAACGGTCGGGTCAGGATAATCGATCTCGCCATGGGCGAGCAGGAGCCACGGCGCGGGACCTTCAAGAACCATACTGGCCAGTCCGCTGGCGTCGGTTTCAGTCATCAAATAGGGGTCTTCCCCAGACTCGGAATGAAACACCATCAGCGGCCCGGCATGGGGTTGTCCCTCGAACAGGACCTTGATCTGGAGCGTCTCGCCGGTCTGTTGGGCCAGGGGATTGTCAATCGGCACGATTTCCAGCCGGTGCCCGATCGGTGTGTTGATGGATGCAGCCGCGTTGGCATCGCCGACCTGCACCAGCGTCTTTGACCCATTGTCGGAATAGCTGCAGCGTACGGCATTTTCGACCTTGGAACGGGGAAGTCGCTCTCCACCTTCCGTGGTTCGGGTCCAGTAACCGCGGGCCTGACGGGTTCCGACCACGTAAACCCCTTCGTCTGTCAGGGCGCCAGTGTTCAGGGTGGCGTCCGATACCCGATCCAGCTCAACAAGTTGGCCGTCCGGGTTGGTCAGGCTGATCTGCGACAGGCGATCAATACTGCTGCGCTCATCGCTGGGAAAGGCATGGCCGAAAAACGGGAGGATTTCGACCGACTGGCCCGCCGATGTCTGA
>JAZBPR010000265.1:0-11939 GCA_036351735.1 Wenzhouxiangella sp.
ATGTGCGGCTTGTCCCGGGGCCATAGCTCAGCTGGGAGAGCGCTACAATGGCATTGTAGAGGTCGGCGGTTCGATCCCGCCTGGCTCCACCAGATTTCGACCTAGGCACGATGTTTTTAAGGTTTGTCCCCATCGTCTAGAGGCCTAGGACACCGCCCTTTCACGGCGGCGACCGGGGTTCGAATCCCCGTGGGGACGCCACATAACCATTAGAATCAGGCGCTTAGGGGTCGATTCTAAACGGTTCCGCCAAACGGTCCACAAGCCGTGCAGGTGGTAGAAATAGGCTCAGACTTCGGTCTGGGCCTTTTTCGTATAAAAGGCTGTTGCGCTTGAAACCAATATATCAAATACATCTAATATAGTGTCATTCTATATGCTACGCTCCTAATCTGGCATGCTGGGTTTTGGACTTCCTCGGCGTCGCCATGGCAGTGCGTCCGGAACGCCGGCTTTGCCGGACGCACTGTCGCCTTTTTAGAAATAGAGAGACACCCACAGCAGACCGATCAAGGCCAGTGCGGCAAGTCCGGTGAGTTGTATGCTTCGTTGATGGTGTTCGAACAGTCCCTGCACACGGTGAAGCCAATCCAGAGCATGGAGGTGAGGCCGATGTCGGACGTCCCTCTGGGCGATCAGGTGCGGCAACTTGCTAGCGATCCGTTCGGCTAAGACAACCAGGTCCCCTTCGGGAATTTGCCCGGCAGCTCTCCAGCCACTTAAGGTAACCGCTGATGCGGCCACAGCCGCGAGCAGCAAGGGCCAGCTTGAAGCCCAGATCAGGTGGATGTCGAGTGGCTGGGCAAGGCCGTGATCCAGCGCCCACCACCAGGGCACTAATAGCCCAGTGAACACCAGAATGACCCAAGACGGTTGTAGTGAGGGATTATGCGGCTTGGTGCGCCGGGCGATGGTCCAGGCATGCCACAGTAGCCAGGCGGTTGCTGCCGATGTCATGGCAAGCACGATGATGATGAATTCAGCATCCGTTCCATGAATTTCATGTTTCAGCGCATTTTTTGCCAGAAAGCCGCTGGTTAATGGAAGAGCGGCCAGTGACGCTGCCGGCAGGATGAACAGAACGCGCCCGATCCGGCTCAGCGTTAAGGAACTGCCGCAGGCGAGGAATAGAGCAGACTTGTTCAAGCCGTGATGCAGCGCCATGAAGGTCACGATGGCCAGAATCTCATGCCGCTGTTCCGGCAAAAGGATCGTCAGTCCAAATGCTGAAAGAATCAGTCCCATCTGGCTGATGGTGGAGTAAGCCAGCACGGTTTTGATGCGGATCTGGGTCAAGCCGACTGCGACACCGGCAAAGGCAGTGAAAAGCCCCAGCCCGATCAGCAGCCAGCCAGCCCAAACGGGATCGGTTGAAAAACCGGGTACAAATCGCAGCCAGCCCATTAGCCCGGCCTTCACGATGACGCCAGACAAGATGGCGCTGGCGGGTACGGGTGCGACCGGATGGGCCAGCGGTAACCACAGATGCAGGGGAAATATTCCCATCTTGACTGCAAAGCCGGCCAGCAGCAGCCAGCGTGCCGGAGACTCTGACAGTAGCGCGGCGTGACTGGGGAAACTGACAAATTCGGCGTTGCCGATCGCTCCGGCCAGCAGTAGGAGCCCGCCTAGAATGGCGGCCTCGCCCAGAAATGCCATGATGAGGTAGATGCGCGCAGCCCGCCATGCTGTTGGATTATGCTCGTGGGTAATCAGCAGATAGGCCGACAGGCTCAGCAGGGCATAGCCGATGTAGAAGCTTGCGATATCACCGGCTAGAAGCAACAGGCTCATTCCGCTGAGAGCACCCAACCAGCCGCTCCAGAACCACCTCCGATCGCGCTCGATGGTCTTCCAGGCAAACCAGGCGCTCAGGTTCCACGCCAGCGCTGTCAACAGGATCAAAGGTTGATTGGTCTCATCCACCTGAAGACTGACTCCCAGAACCAGCCAGGAGAAGATGAAATCAGGCTCTATCAATAGCGGGAGGAACAAAAGCGTGCCCGCCCACGGGGTTAGAGCGATGGCGATGCGCCGATAGGGATCTGGTGCCGGAAACAACAGCATCAGGATTAAGGGCGCGACTATTGCGAGAACCGCACTCATGGGCTGTAGGCTCCGACAATATCGCGCACCCAGCTAAGCGGGCTCAGTGGATGTCCCGCTAGGACGCCCATGCTTAAAGCAAGAGCGGCTGCAACAATCGCCGGGCCCACAAGACCTCCAATCTCCATCTTGCCAACGACAACTTCGGCTGGCCATTCATCCGGCGGGGCATGAAGCCATATGCGCTTGAGTACCGGGAGGAAATAGCTGGCGTTGAGTAATGTGCTCAGCACCAGCACGGCAATAATCCACTCGTGCGAATCAGCAACTGCGCCAGCTCCGAGGTACCACTTGCTGATGAATCCGGCAATCGGCGGCAGACCCACCATACCCAGAGCACCAATGGTGAAACAGGTGCTGGTCCAAGGCATACGTCGCCCGATACCGTCGAGTTGGTCGATCCGCTTCGCGCCCAGCAGGTTGGCAAAGATCCCGGCGCAGAAGAACAGGATGATCTTCATAACGCCCTGGTGTACCAGATGGACCAGACCGCCAATGGTCGCGATGGGGCCGCCGATGGCAATGCCAAGGATGATGTACGAGACTTGGCTGACGGTGGAGAATGCGAGTCGTTTTTTCAGATCGATTTGACGCAGCGCCTGGAAAGACCCATAAAGAATGGTGAATGCCGCGATGCTCATCAGGGGCACATCCAGGCTGAGTTCGGTCAGCAGGGACGATCCATAAACGTCTTCGACGAGGCGAATCAGCCCGAATGCACCTGCCTTGACCACGGCCACGGCGTGCAGCAGAGCGCTGACCGGCGCGGGCGCAACCATGGCGGCAGGCAACCAGCCATGCAGCGGAAACAATGCTGCCTTGACGCCCAGACCCGCGGCCAGCAGGAAGAAGATGATCTGGAGGCTGTTCCTATACTCACCGGCATAAGCTGTCAGTGTTCCGCCGGGGCTGAAACCCTGCGGTCCGGTGATTCCGTATAGCCAGATCAGGCCGATCAAGAAGAAAGCCCCGCCGGTCAGGGTGTAACGCAGGTATTTTGCCCC
This sequence comes from Wenzhouxiangella sp., assembly GCA_036351735.1. Taxonomy (GTDB): domain Bacteria; phylum Pseudomonadota; class Gammaproteobacteria; order Xanthomonadales; family Wenzhouxiangellaceae; genus Wenzhouxiangella. The sequence continues at coordinate 3,111 of JAZBPR010000265.1, forward strand.
GCTGCGTACTGCCGCTGCTGTTCCCGTATGGACGACCAGCGGCCAGGTGGTGAGTGTCAGAAGCTCATAGAAGATGAAGAATGTCAGCAGGTTGCCGGCCATGCTGATCCCCATCGTTGCGGTGACACAAAGGCTGAAGAAACCGAAAAACCGGGCCCGGTTAGGTGAGCGTTCCAGATAAGCGATTGCATAAACCGTTGTGACCAACCACAGCACAGCCGACAGCGACGCAAACAGCAAACTCAAGGCATCGGCCCGGAGCACCAGATCCAGGCCAGGCACCAGTGAGAAGCGGAATTCGGGCTCATAGCCTTGGAGGACCAGGATTCCAATCAACGAGACCAGCACCAGCTTCAATACTGCTGCAGTAAGATTCAAACCGATCCGTAATCGGGCTCGTTCCTCCCCTGCAATGAAGATCGCAAGGCCTGCAAGCGCGGACACGCTAACGGCCAGGAACGGTGTCCAGAACAGGGCTGCGGTCATCATGGCAAAAGCCCTGGAGGAAGCCCGGATTGCACGAGATTGAGCACCGGTGCTGAGGTGAATCCGGCAAGAATCGCGGCAACGGCCAGCAGCAAGGCCGCGATGCTGGCCAGATCGGGCACCCGATTGGGCGGGGGAAGGTGCCGGCGATGCCGGGGGTGTAGACAGACCACGGCCAGCACCCGGAAGAGATACGCCGCAGCAAGCAACCCGCCTGTGGCGATCAACAGAACAAATTCCCAAGCCTGCGCTTGCCAGGCTGCTTGCAGGAACAGCCACTTGGCGAGGAAGCCACCACTGGGTGGCAGGCCCATAATGCTGACGCCACCAAGCGCGAGAGCAAACACATCAAGCGGAAGTCTTTGGTCAACGCCGGCCAACCGGGATAGACGGTCGGTTCCGACGCTCCTGAGGATGTTGGCAGCGGCCAGGAACATGGCGGCTTTGGCCAAGCCATGTGACAGCAGGTGATAGCTGCCGGCCTGAAAAGCCAATGAATTTGCCAGCGGAATGACTAGCAGCAAATACCCGAGCTGGGCGACGGTCGAGTAGGCGATCACCATCTTCAAACGCTGCTGGACCAGCGCGGCCAGCGAGCCATACAGAATAGCCAGTGCCCCCAATATTCCGAGCAAGCGAGCTGCATGTTCCAGTTCCCAGTCCGCAAGAGTCCAGAACCAGATCCTCCAGATCAGGTAGATGGAAACCTTGACGACCATGGCCGACAAGATTGCGCTGACTGGTCCGGGCGCGTTGCCGTGGGCGGCGGGCAGCCAGGCATGCAAGGGAAAGATGGCTGCCTTGATCAGAAGACCGACAAGCATGATGGCGATAGCAGTTGGCGCAAGCCAGCCAGTGCTGAGATATTCGGCCATCAGGTAAAGATCCAGAACACCGGTTTGGCCGTACATCAGTCCCACGCCTAAGAGATAGAGCAGCGAGCCGAGCAATGCCAGCAGCAGATAGCGCATCGCTGCCCGCAGCGCCAGAGATTTGCCCTCGATGGCAATCAGGCCGATGGCAGTCAGCGTCACGAGCTCCAGGGTGACGTAGATGTTGAACAGGTCGGCTGAGAGCAACAAGGCATTCATGGCCGAAAACAGCATCAGCCACAGGGGCCAGAATCGATCTGCCTTGGGGTGATCGGCGGGAAAGCTGAAGCTGGCGTGGAGGCTTACGAAAATGGTCATGCCCACGTTGAGCCACAGCATTAGCAAACTGAGTGGGTCGAGCTGCCAACTGATACCCAACGGGGCATCGTATCCGGCCATCATGACCCGATAGCCACCGTTACGAACAACTTCGACGGTTGGAACCAGAAGCAGAATAGGCAAGGGCAGCAAGCCGATCCGAATCATGACGCCCAAGGCGGGGCGTGGAAGAACCAGCGAGCCGACCGCAGCCAGCAACGGCAGGAAGACGATCAGCGCCAGTGCTTCAGTCGTCATTCTCCGGCTCGTCGTCGACCGACAGCGTTGCTTTTCCGGATTCTCGGCACAGTCTGACAATCAGCGCCAGTCCAAAAGCAGTCGCCGAGACGGCCACCACAATGCCTGTCAGCACCAGAGCCTGCGGCACCGGGTCCGGCTTGTCGTTGATGGGTGCCGAGGTGGCTACCAGAAGAATGAAAATTGCGCTACCCATGATGTTGAGTGCAAACAGCTTTCGCATCAGATGTTCGCAGACGATCAGGCCGTCGAGCCCCAGACCGAACAGCACTGCCGCTGCCAACACGTAAAGGGTCGCGCTATCCATCTGAGCGCCTTATGCTGATTGATCCGGTAAACAGCAGAAGCAGGATCAGGGCAATGGAGATCATCATCGTGCTTTCTAGCAGGTAAACAGCCCAGACATCCGGCAGAGCCAGCAGTGGTTGCCCGTACAGCAATGGGACCAGCCCGATCCCAATGAAAGAAAGAATGCCAATTGACAGCCCCAGATTGATCAGCAGGCTAGGCTGGGCGCTCGATGTCAGCCGCCCTGATAAGGCAAGAATGACGCCGCAGCCGGCCATCACGGCGCCGGCCTGGAAAGCCCCTCCCGTACCCAAACTGCCTGCCTTGAGCAGATGAACTGAAACGAGCACGCTCAGCGGCACAATCATGGCCAGTAAAGCCCCTACAAGAGGCGTGTCGGGCTGCTCGGTAAGGATGGAGGGATCTGGGTCATCGAGTTGGGTGACGGCCTGTGAAGCGAGCAGGGCGGCCAGCAACACGCTGATCTCGAGCAGCGTGTCGTATCCCCTGAAAGACAACAGAACAGCGGTAACGGGATTTTGCAGTCCCGTGGACGGCAGAGCCTCCATGACCGCCATTCCAGCCAGACCCGCAACCGGTTCAGCTTCAAGGACGGCGAGCCCAAGCAGGGCGACCAGACCACCGGCGCCCAGAGCAATGGGCAGCGCAAGGCGGGACCGATTGCTTGGGCGTGATTGGTTTTGCGCAGGCGAAATGGCCATCAGTCGTCGGAAGGCGACCATGGTCAGTGCTCCGGTGACTCCAGCGCCAATCGCGGCCTCAGCCATCGCCAGATCGGGCGTGTTGAGCCGAGCCCAGACCAGCGACATCGCCAGCCCGAAAACCACGAAGTGAAGGATGCATCTGAACAGTGATCTGGCGTACAGAGATTGAAAGCTCAGGCCGATCAGGCTGGCGACGATGACGATGTCCAGCATCAGTCCCATGATCAGGGTTCCTTGCGCGCCTCAACGGGCTTTTGTCCGGATAGGTAGGCGTGCCGAGCGATGAGGTGTGCCGAGACGGTGGAAGCCAGCAGACCAATCAACCAGATCATGGCCAGGATCGCGGCAACCTGCCAATCGGACGCCAGAATGGCTAGGCCGGCACAGATCAGGCAAAGACCCGTATTGTCGGCTTTGGCCAGAGCGTGCAGTCGACAGTACACGTCCGGAAAGCGCAGCAATCCGATGGTCCCGGCAAGGAAAAACGCGGAACCGCCAAACAAAAAAGCCAGAGCGAACGTCTCCGTCAGACTCATTTGCTGTCGTCCTTTCCGCCAGCGATCTCGGGTAGCCCAACAAAGGCGAGCGACAGGATGCTCGCGAGCATGACGATGAGGAGGGCAACACTCCGCAGTGCTGGTGCATCAAGCCATTCGGCCATGATGACAAGTGCTGCAACGGTTGTTGTGCTGAACAGCAAGGCGGCAAGCATGCGATCGGCCAGGGTCGGTCCCCTATAGATCCTGATCATGCCGGCGACCAGATTCAGGATCAGGAAGAGCACAATGCCGGCTAGCGCATCATCCATCATGCCGATTTTCCTGAGTCTCCGAAGACCCAAGCCAGTTTCTGTTCAAGTCGGTCGACCGACGCAATGGTTTCTGGCGCCAGATAGTGGACTTGCAGAACCTGCTCTGAAGGATCGAGCCAGACGCTGAGCGTGCCCGGCAGCAAACTGATGAAACTGGTCAGTAGCATTGTCGGCTTGCCTTTGGAAACGACGATGGCGCGGCGCTCGATGACAGGGTCGATCGGGAGGTCCGGCCGGATCGCCCGCATCGCGACATCGAAGCCCCCCCGAAACGACTCGACGATAAAAAATCCCGCGAACCAGGCCCAACGGAGAGGACGCCACGGGTAGGGCTCTTCAGGGGTCAACCAGGTGCCCAGGCCCGCGCCTGCCGCCGCAGCCAAAGTGCCGACAAGTAGTCCATCCAGCCCATTTAGTGCGATCCAGACAAATAGCAGGACGCAAAACACCTGAAAAAACCAGATGGTTGAAAAACGGCGTCGTGGCTCCCGGGCCGATCTCGGCACCATCGTCGAATCCCTCCAGCGATGATGACCTATCATATCAGCGTTTTCTTATCCTGCCGCTTTGATGGCTGCTTACCTCATCATTCTGACGCTAATCGCTGCCGGCTGGATATTCGCCCGTTTTCGGGTCCTGCCCGAGGCCACCCCGGAGGTGCTGAACAAGGTCGTCATCACCTTGTGCCTGCCAGCGCTGATTTTGATTCATGTTCCTACGCTCGAGCCGTCGTGGTCGCTGTTACCGCTGGTGGTTATCCCGTGGGCTTTGCTTGGTCTGACGGTGGCCGCTGTGTTGCCGCTGGCACGCTGGTTGAACCTTTCGCGCGAAGCGACCGCCGCGCTTCTGGTTCTTATCCCGCTGGGCAATACCTCTTTTCTGGGGTTTCCTCTGGTCGAAGCCTTGATGGGCCCTGAATTCATCCGTCTGGCGGTGGTCTACGACCAGTTCGGATCATTTCTGATCGTCTGCACCTACGTATTGTTTGTCGTCGGATGGTATGGCGAGGGCGCGAACCCGGACTGGCGCAGCATGGGCTGGCGCATCATCAGCTTCCCGCCATTCATGGCGCTCATTGTCGCGCTTGTGTTCGGACACGATTGGTTCCCGGATTGGCTGATGCAGATTGCCCAGCGATTTGCCGACATGCTGTTACCGCTGGTCACGCTGGCGATCGGGATGAGCTTGCGGTTGCGTCTGGTCCATAGAGATCGCCTGCCGTTAATGATCGGGCTGGCAGGAAAGCTGATCGTTCTTCCGGCGCTGGCCATGCTGATGGGATGGCTGTTTGGTGCGCAATCGGAAATCGCAGTGGTCGCCGTGCTGGAGTCTGCGATGCCCCCGATGATCACCGCAGCAGCATTGCTGACTGGAGCAGGCCTGGCAGTTCGTTTGGCACCCGCGCTGGTCGCGTGGGGTGTTTTGTTCTCGGCGGCAACCGTGCCAATCTGGTTCTGGTTGGCAGGGCGTGTATTCGGATGAGGTGCTTTTCGCAGGGCCCACTAGGCCCCGGATGAATCTGCGCAGACCACCTGATTGCGTCCCGCATTTTTTGCCGAATATAGCGCCTGATCAGCACGGTCAATGAGGCTTTCAAGCGTTTCTTCTGGCTCCCACTGCGCACAACCAATCGATACGGTGACCGAATCGACCTTCGAGTGCCTGATGGCTGCCACGGTGCTTCTGATCCTCTCCGCCGCCGCCATTGCAATCTGGCTGGATGCATTGTTCAGCACGACAAGGAATTCCTCTCCTCCCCATCGAATCGCTTGGTCGGCCTCGCGCGTCTGGTCCTGGAGTACTTGTGCGACGCGCTTCAGAATCTCGTCACCGACACCATGGCCGTGCCTGTCGTTGACTTTCTTGAAATGGTCGATATCTGCCATGAGCACGCCGAATGGAAGCCCATCTGATGTGGCGGACTCGTAGGCAGCGATCAGCGTTTGCTCGCCGGAGCGACGATTGAGTAGTCCGGTCAAGGCATCTCGACTCGCTTGCTCTATCAGCATTTGTTGCTCACGGACTTTCTGGGTGATGTCCTTGCTGATGCTGACGAAGTGCGCAACGGCACCTTCGGCATCCAGAATCGGCGCAATGGACTGGTCGACGTAGAACAAGCCGCCACTTTTACTTTTGTTGGCAAAGGTCGCGCGGAATGGTTCGCCTCGTGCGAGGGCTTCGCGCAGGACACGATAAAAACCGTCTTCTTGCTGGCCGGAGCGCAGGAATTTTGGGGTCTGACCGAGTATTTCTTGCTCTGAATAGCCGGAAACCGACTCAAACGCCTGATTGGCAAAGACGATGTGCGCCTGTGCATCAGTGATCAACACCGGATCCCGCGCGACGTTCAGCGCCTGGGCCAGCAGGTTTCTTTCACGCTCGGCCTGCACGCGAGGGGTGATGTTTTGCTGCAGGGAGACAAAATTACAGACCTTCCCGGCGCTGTCGCAGATTGGTGAAATGTTCCATTCGACATAGTACGGTGTGCCGTCTTTTCGATAGTTGACCGTGGATCCTTGAAAGAAACGACCTTCGTGCAGGCAGTCTTTCAGGTCCTGAATGACGGCTGGATCGGTCTCGGGGCCTTGCAGAATGCGCGGAGATCGGCCGATGAGTTCGTCCATGGAATAGCCGGTCATGCGGCAGAAGGCCGGATTGCATTTGATGATCAGCGGCCCGCCGTGATCGAAGCGCGCGTCGGTAATGACAACGGAATTGAACGCCTGATCAAGAACCGAGTCGAGCAACAACTCGGTATCTGCTGGTGAGAAGGTTTGCATGAGGGGGCTGACCTCGGCACTCCGAGGCTAGAACGGTGCGCTTCCCGGGGTTCTGGGATAGGGGATGACATCTCGAATGTTGCCCAGGCCGGTGAGGTAGTTCAGCAGGCGCTCAAAACCCAGCCCGAATCCTGCATGCGGCACAGAACCATAGCGACGCAGGTCCAGGAACCAGCTGTATTCCTGCTCGTCGATCCCATGCTCTGCCATTCGCCGCGTGAGTACGTCGAGACGCTCCTCGCGCTGGCTGCCTCCAATGATTTCACCAATCCCCGGTGCGAGCACGTCCATGGCGGCCACCGTCTTGCCGTCGTCGTTCAGTCGCATGTAGAAGGCCTTGATTTCGTCAGGATAGTTGACCACGACGACGGGTGCTTTGCAGTGCTGCTCGGTCAGGAAACGCTCGTGTTCGGTCTGAAGGTCCAGACCCCACTCCGGCTTGAACTCGAACTTGCGCCCCGAGGCCTGCAGGACCTTGATTGCCTCAGCGTAATCCATGCGCACAAACTGGCTGTCGATCAGCGCTTCCAGTCGACTGACCGCAGTTGGCTCGACCCGCTCGGCGAAAAACGCCATGTCGTCGGGGCAGCGTTCAAGGACGCGCTGGAAGACGTATTTGAGGAAATCTTCGGCCAGATTGGCCAGATCGTTCAAGTCAGCGAAGGCGATTTCCGGCTCGACCATCCAGAACTCCGCCAGATGGCGCGCGGTGTTGGAGTTTTCTGCCCGGAAAGTCGGCCCGAAGGTGTAGACCTTGCTCATTGCGAGGCAGAAAGCTTCGACGTTGAGTTGCCCGGAGACCGTCAGGAATGTCTCGCGTCCGAAGAAATCCTGATCGAAATCGATCCGGTCCTTGTCGGTGCGCGGCAGATTCATCAGGTCCAGTGTGCTGACCCTGAACAGTTGACCCGCGCCTTCGGCATCGGAGGCCGTGATGATCGGTGTGTTGACCCAGAAATACCCGTGGTGGTCGAAAAAATCATGGATGGCACGGGCTGCGACGTGACGGATCCGGGTCACGGCCCCGAAAGTGTTGGTGCGCGGGCGCAGATGGGCAACCGTACGAAGGAACTCATAGGAATGCTGTTTGGGCTGGATCGGGTAGTGGTCCGGGTCATCGACCAGTCCGGGAATCTCAATCTCGTCGGCCTGAATCTCGACCCGTTGACCGCGTCCCTTGGACTCTACGATGCGGCCGCGGCAACTCACCGAAGCACCGCTGGTCAGCCTCAGGATGCCATCTGCATAGTTGGGAAGCTGCTGGTCTGCTACCAGCTGCAGATTGGCAAAGCATGATCCATCGTTGATATGGATGAATGAGAAACCGGCTTTCGAGTCGCGGCGGGTTCGCACCCATCCCTGGACCAGCACTTCGGTTCCGGCAGCGATCTTGCCGGCCAGCACATCGCGCACGCTAGCAGTGAGCATGGTTGGAATTGTGTCCTATCGTTGAATGAGAGTTTGATAGCCCTGATAATAATGGATCGAGCAACTCCAACGGATGTCTTTGATGAGTATTGATCAGATTTCGCTGACCGACGCGGCAGCAGACCGAGTGAAAGACTTCTTGGCCCGTGAAGGGGGCATTGGCTTGCGCGTAGATGTTCGCAAGACGGGTTGTTCGGGTTGGGCTTACGACGTCGGAATTGCAAAGGCGGCCGAGTCATCCGACCACATTGTTGAAGCCAAGGGGCTCAAGGTCGTGGTTTCAGACAAGGCCTGGCCCATGGTGGTGGGCACGGAGGTTGATTTCGTACACGAGGGTCTGGTGAGGGAATTCCGGTTTCGCAATCCGAATGTCACGGGCGAGTGCGGGTGCGGGGAAAGCTTCACCGTCGGTTAGGTGCTTCACGACTGGGGTTGTAGAAAATCGCCGGTCACTCAAGCTATAATATGCGGCTGACTTCTGAGGCGTAAGCTCGGGAGTCTGTCTTGCTCCACGGCGCGGCGCTTTATTGACTGGCCGGTGACCGGGGGCTGTTTGGAGTCGGCAGGATGGCCCCGCCGGACTCGAATCAACCGAAAGGAGAACAACTTGAGACATTATGAAATCGTGCTCCTGGTCCATCCGGATCAGAGCGAGCAGGTTCCGGGCATGCTGGAGAGATATCAGTCCATCGTTGAGACCAACGGTGGCAAGGTGCATCGCAGCGAAGACTGGGGTCGGCTGCAGCTGGCCTACACCATCGCAAAGCTCCACAAGGCGCATTACCTGATGCTCAACATCGAATGTGATGCAGCCACACTGGAAGAACTTGAAGGAATCTTCCGTTTCAACGACGCTATCCTGC
>JAZBPR010000266.1:0-7117 GCA_036351735.1 Wenzhouxiangella sp.
CAAATTGCTACATTCCCATCACAGGTTCACGACGAGCCGGCGCTGCAGTTGGCGCCACCCATTTTGCAAACAGGTCCTCATACCAGACCCGGGCGTGACGGGCCTCGGTCAGCGGACCCTCGGTAGGCGGGTCTTCATAATTGCCCTGCGCCCAGACGCTGTAGAGGGTGTCACCGGCCGGGCTCATGGTCAGGCTGGCCTCGGAGGCCTGGACATCGCTGCCGCGGGTCAGACGATCGAACTCGTTACAGAACGTCCCGGCATCGGCCGTGACACCAGGCAAGCAGGTCGCCTCGATATCGTCTTCCCTGGCCCAGACCTGGTAGTGGTCGCCGAAGCGCACTGCACGACCGTAGAACAGATCCAGTGATTCGGCCTCGCCTTCTGCCGTCGTGTCGTTATCGCCGGTCTCGTAGACCACGAAGAAGCGACTGGGATTGAAGGCATCCGAGTCAGGATCGTAGTACAGGCCATCGATTGAGCGCATCGTCGGCGGGTCTGGCGCGTAGCGCGGATCCAGAATCGTGAACCGGTTGGTCGGTTCCCCGAACTGGTTGGACAACTGGGTCACATTGCGCGCCTGCTCGTCAGCGCCAGCCTTGTAGCTCGTACATATGCTGGTTGAATCGCCCGTGGTCACACCATCTCGCATGAACTCGCAGGTGGTCGTGCCCTTGCCGCCCCATTGCGGAGGCGTGGTCGTCCAGGTCTTGCCGCCATCGAATGAGCGCCGGATGTAGAGTTCCCAGCGGTCGTTGCCGACCCGGTTGAGCTTCCAGTTGGGTGACCAGGCATACATCACGACGGCCATGTCGCGCCACAGATAACCGCGGTGACCTTTGGCCACATCCAGCGAGTTGTACCAGGACTGATCGTCCAGGTTGCTGCCCAGCGCCGTGCTCGGGTCGAAATCTCCGCAGTCCGGCGAGCCAGGGCACTGGACCCAGGTTTCCACCCGGTCGAAGACGCGCTGGTTTTCCGGATCCTGGCTGGCAATACCGCTGGCATCGATGGTCGGGCAGACTCCGTCGCTTTCATCATTGCCCCCACCGCCTTGCTCGCAGACACGCGGCGTCGTACCGGAGACATTGATGGCTGGCGACAGGCAAATACCCTTCGGATAGTACGGGTTCGAGCCATCGGTAAACAGCTTCTCGGCACACACCATGTGGTCAAAGTCATACGGATTGACCGATACCCCGGCGTTGATGATACGACGGCCGAAGATATCTGCCGGACCACCTTGCTCAAGCTGTCCTTGTTTGTACAAAGGCAGCGCCATGAGCGTATTGCGGCTGGCGACACCCCCGGCGTTACTGCCAGGTGCTGCGTTGACCACGCTGGCCGAAATATCGTACTCCGGCTGAACCAGCAGACTGCCACGGCGGGCGACTTCAGTGCGGTAGATCGGGAAGTTGTAAGCCTCGAAATCCCACATGTCTGCCGTATTGAGTGGTGGATGGAACTCGCCAGTGCGCCAATTGATCTCAGGCTGATTGAGCATGTTTCCCTGAGTCACGAGATTTCGCACCAGACTGGCGCCACTCAAGTCAGCGCTTGAGCGCGGGCTGCCCATATCGAACGAGAAGTACCAGACGTTCTTACCGATATCTGCGACTTCGCAAGTGTCGTCGTTTTCGTCCAGGCAGGGCGTGGCTGTGGTGCCTGTCTCGTTATTGCGGAAGAAGAAACTGCCCATGCCTTTGTCTTCCTCGGTCACTACAACAACCCAGGCGCCGTCGGTCATACCATCGCCATCGGCGTCACGCGACTGAAGTGACAGACGCGGACGGGTGGCTGCGGTGTTGGCGATGTTCGGCAAGCCATCTTCGTTGACGCAAATCGGCGTCAACTCATCGTCCCGACCGGTCGGAATATTGACCGTATCGACACACTGGTCTTTCAGGCCATATTCGACCGCAATCGGTTCACACCAGAGCTTTTCGCCCTCACCCGGTCCTTCACCGCCGCAACGCGCGTTGTTGGTCAGACGCATCGGGACAGCAAACGGTACGTACGGCTTGGGCTTGGTGGCATCCACAGTCCAGTAGTCGGTCAGTGCAATCGGAGCACCGGCCTCATCGGCAACCGTGGTGAAGTGCTGCCACGGCAGGAAGGAGTACCAGATATCGGTCTGGCTATGCGCGGTAGCACCGCTCCAGCCCTCACCCGGGCCTAATCCACGACCGGGCCGCAGACCCTCGGGATCTTCCTGCCAGGTTACGGCCACGCCCCCATTTTCGACCATGGCGATCTCGACCCGGTTGACGTCGCGACGACCGGAAGTCAGTCGCTCGGCCTTGTACCAGACCACATGCGCATCCTCAGTCACGCCATCAGTCCGCGGGTCATCGGTTTCAAGCAGAACACCACGGGCCACCCACAGGCAACTGAACGGCACCTCGCCGACTGAAGGAAAAGGAAACTGCCTACTCTCGGCATAGTTCACCGAGCCCTGGCTGCCGCCGACGCCAAACAGGTCGGTCAGGTAAAGATCAACCGCCGGATCGCTACCCAGATACGTCGCAAGCCCATCAAGCTCGGTCTCGTCAAGCGCGTAAGCCGGTGACCCGGTTCGACAGAAACGACTGGGCCAGGCCGCAGCGACATGATTGCCGGCCACGGCATGGACGATGTTGATGACATCACCCGGATAGTCAGCGCTACCCCAGACCTCATGGTATTCAAGCTCGAAACTGGAACGGTCAGCGGACTCGGACAGGTTCGTGGTCTTCCAGGAATCACCATCATCCAGGCTGACGGCGGCATAGGCATCACGCCGGCCGTGACCAACGAATCCACCGATATTGGGCAGATCTTCCGGCCCGGCTTCAGGGCTGATCACCGGCCCATACATCATCACCCCGATCAGCGGCTTGGCGCCATCTCGGGTCTTGATGGGAAAACCATCCAGCGAATTGTAGGCAACCGGTTCAGCGGCCTCGCCATTGGAGCGCTGGGCGGGCACATAGGTGCGCAGATACTTGATGAAGACATGATCAGCCTCTGGCTGAATGCCATCAAGAAAATCCTCATCCAGATTGATATTGCGAGAAAGGCTCTTGCTGAGCTGTTCTCCTACTTGTGCCGTTGCCGGGACACTCACCATCGCACTAGCCGAGAGTGCGGCAACGATCGCTGCTGTTAATAAATGTTTGTACATGACTTGCCTCGCTTGATCTTTGCAGACCAGAAAATGATGACAATGGAGCAATCAGGAGGATTGACCTACTATTCGGTTGAATGCGTTACCTCCCCGGCAGCCGAAAGATCACAGACCGTTCCGGCAGGCTGCGTAAGCCGGACGTAATCAAACGCACCACTGCCAAAGGCAGGCAGCAGCGAGTCATAACTCATTTCAAGATGGCCACAATCGTGGTAATCGAGCACCAGACTGCCCCAAGGCGCCAGTTCGATCTCAGAGGCGTCGAAATCGGGGCCGAAGGCCGTCGACTGCGCTGGATAAAACATATCGGCCACCACGACCCCGTCGATGACCTCGGCGCTGTCGGAGATCGCCCAGAACTGCTTGCCTTCGCTGTCGTAGGTGTACCAGACCACCAGCACTCGACCATCCGGCATCCACTGGACGGTGATGCCCTCTCCGGAACGGGCCGGATCGAAAAAGCTGCCCGAGCGCCCATCGCCCTGCGCCATGCCCGCGGGATCACAAGCCATCAAACGACTAAGGCGGACCAGCGGGGTGAACAGATCGGAATGCTGCTGCACGATATCGGTGCCCAACTGATCGCTGCGCAGGTAGGACCAACCGGGATTGTCTGCCCCTGATTCGCAGTCCGAAAACACCAGGGACAAGCCACCAACCTGCTGATGGGCAATCAGGCCCGGATCAAACTCCGGCCCGAAGATGCCGCCTTGGGTCTGGGTCAATTCCGTCACTACGATGGAATTCCCTTTCACCCAGCCGACCCCGGTATACCAGCTCGGCGCCATGGCGATAGGGGCAAATGTCTCATCAAGCGGGGCATAGCTGAAAAAGGAAATCCAGGCCAAGCCACCATCTAGTATTTCTATGAAATAACCTTCTCCGTTGCGCGAAGGATCATAAAAAGCGCCGCTGTGCGCACCTGACAATGCTGGACCGCGAGCCAACTCCACGGCTCCGAGATCGCAATCCGGCCAGCCATCCCCGTTGGCATCCTGCGGGCGGCCCAGACCAGTGGCATCGGCAATACCGCAACGCCAGGCTGATCCATCAATTCCGGTGACGGGCAAGATGCGAACCTCGGTCGCCGGCCCGTCTTGCGCCAGCTCGGGCGCCAACGGATCTAGCAGGATGCGCCATGGATCGGGCTCGATCCAGTCACTCGCAGCGTCCAGCTCGCAACTGGCGTCAGTCGCCACGTTTTCACCGAGAGACTCAATGCCGTCGCCAGGTGCCGTGCCTTGACACAAGGCCGGTCCAATCGCGTTCTGCACCAGCACATTGCCAGCCATGCGGGCACGGCCACTGTTCAAGTCGCCATGGGGGCGAAACCGGAAAGCCATGCTCCCGCTGGCCAGCCAGGTATTATTGAACAGATCCGGGCCGATCCGTGAGGTGTCCAGGTCAACCAGCGCACTGGCGCAATCGCCGCGAAACACGTTATCGCTGAACCGCCCCTGCTCGGTATCAACGATGGAAAGCGCGCAACCAAAAGTCGCCTGATTGCCGACAAACTGGTTACGCTCCACGATGACCGGCACATCCAGTCCATGAAGGCTGACCGCCCCTCCCCGGCGACCTGCTTCGTTACCCTGGAAAACAGAATCGCGCAGCTCCAGTGCCGCGCCTGACAGACGAACCTGAATGGCACCACCGCTGAGTATGCTTTGATTATCAATGAAGCTTGAATCCCTGACGCTGAGCTGACCGCCTTCGACCGCAATCGCACCACCGTCGTCAGCAGAAAACCCGGCAATCGTTAGCGAGACGATATTCAGGCGTCCAGGGCCGGCTACCTCGGCCAGCCTGAAGCCCGGCGCAGCCGCAACAATCGCTGCTCCCGGCAAGCCCTTCAGCGTCACCTCGAAGTCACTAATCCGTGGCAATGCCGAATGAGTCAATCCATAGGGCGCGAAAAACTCAATATTGCCGGCTACTTCGATAACAGATTCGCGGTTTTCAACCGCCTGGATCAACTGGGTGTCGTTTGAAACAACGATTGCCGATACCACCGGCGACAGGGCAGCCAGAGCTGAGAAAAGGGTTGTCCAGATAAAGACTTGGTCACGGCGCATGAGATTTCTCCTGATCTGCAAGCTGATGCATTCGGATTCAATAAGCGCCAGACTACTCTCATTAATCTTACCTAATATTGATAAATATCACATTTTTGTTATTTAAATGTAGGATAATTGACATCAGCGGCATCGAATAGGTTGATCGAGAGATGGAGTTGAACGTCATGTCTTTGAAACCGCAAGATCACCTCAAAACGCGCTCAGGCGTTAACGGCGCGTCATACTCCAGACATGACCAGTCACCTTGCTACGTTATCCAGCGTGGCGAGCATCTCAGCTATGCGGGCGAACACCATCATCATGCCTATCTGCTTCGTTCAGGCTGCGTGATCAGCTATGTCAGCTTTGAAGATGGCAAGGAAGAGATCGTTGGACTGCACCGCCCGGGGGATATTCTCGGAGCCGAGGCGTTGCTCGGCCTAAAAGCGCCATACAGCCTCCGTGCCGCTGATACCGCCAATATCCAGTTGATCCACTTTTCTCGGCAACAACTCGAGCACTGCAACGAACTGAAGGAAGTCAAACTCGCTTTCCAAGCATTGCATGCCGAAGTGCTTCGTCTCACGGAGATGCTGCATATCGACCGCTTGCCGACGGAGCAGCGGCTGGCCCGTTTCATTAGCGACTTCTCGACCCGCCAGCAAGAGCCTGTTAAAGAACCACTCTCGATCCGATTACCGATCTCTAGACGCCAACTCGCCAGCCATCTCGGACTGGCGGCAGAGACCCTGTCGCGCTCATTCACCAGCCTGGAGAAACGGGGACTGATCAGAACCGAAAACCACGATATCTCGATCCTTGATCCAGCCGAGCTGCGCAGGTTCTCGCTCCGCTGAGCGGGCGATGACAGGGAGAATGTCCATCTGCCGCCAGCCTGCCTTCAGGCAGTTCTGCATGCCTGTTCAGCGTGACATCGATAACTTTGTCGGCCAAACCTGATCTGCGATTAGCCGTCCGTCATGGACAGTTCAGAACTCCAACTGCTCGCCGCGAACAGGGGTCCGAACTCGCCACCCAGTTCTTCCTGAAGCCGGTAAGCAAGCGCCTGTTGGGCCTTTGGTTCTCCATGAACCAGGACGGTGAGGGAATGGTTGCCGAAGCCAGCAGCCCACTCCATCAACTCACTCTGGCCAGCATGCGCTGAAAGCCCACCCAGCGTGGCGATCTGTGCCTTGACCGCATACTCGTCACCAAACATCTGAATCCTGCGCACGCCGTCAACGAGGAGTCGCCCGAGTGTGCCTCGGGCCTGGAAACCTGCAAACAGAATCGTGTTACAAGCATTCCAAATGCGGTGCTTGAAATGATGGCGGCTACGTCCGCCAGTGCACATTCCGCTGCCGGCAATGATGAACGCCCCAGACTGAATACGGTTGATACCCATGGACTGCTCAGATTCCGGCGTCATCGAGAGTGTGGGCAAGAAGCCCTCCAATGAGGCTCGCGGCGCTGGCCCGAGGGCGCGAACGTCGACGCTGTCAAGGAGTTCAAGCCAACGCTCATAAACCTCTGTGACACGAATCGCCATCGGACGGGTTCTACCCCGTTATCGCAGACACTTCAATGACGCCCCATAATTGCGGTCAAAGACCGTTCCCTTACCGAATTGGGAGTGAAGCTCTCTCGGTCACGCACTCCCTGACCGTCAGCGCCGGTTCGGCTTTTGTAGCTTCTTAACCACCCGCTTCCACTCCTTAGCACTGACGTAGTACTCAGTTGTCACCACCATGCGCGTCTTGCGCACGGGCTTAAAGTGTCGGTATGGATCCGGAACCAGGTGGACCTGGGCCTCCTTCCCGTCCTGCTCTGTTGGGAGCACGTAATCTGTCCGGAGTTGTAGCACGCGAGTTGTCCAGTTCTCATGGGCCCTCTC
>JAZBPR010000267.1:0-8950 GCA_036351735.1 Wenzhouxiangella sp.
AATGACTCAGAAATCGTAGCGTAGACCGACCGAAAGTCCGCTGGCAGTTTCACCATTAATGCCGGGCTGGTCGGTTCTACGACCCTGATTCCAGGGTGTCAGATTGACGCCGTCGTCATTCGACGTGAAGCCATAGATGGCATAGACACGAAGCGGCTGACGAATACGATATTCATAGCCAATCGCAAACATGTCGGAATCACTCGCTTCGACGTCAGCTGATCGCATAAAGTAATGTGCCTTGATCAGACTTTTTGCACCGACTTTGTAGCTGGCGCCAATACCAAAGACATCACTGTCCAGTGAGTCGTCGTTATGATCGGCAATTTGATAAAAGCCGCCAAGGGTAAGGGCATCTAAAGTGTAGGCTGCGGCTAGACGAAAGCCATCGCGGCCACCACGGCTTGCGTCATCCGAGAACTTTTCGTAGGCAGCCGCAACATCCCAAGGACCCTTTTCATACGTCAACGACATGCTGAACGCATCATCTTCCATGTCCGAACTCTGGTCACCTTCATGCAGAGAATATGCGACGTTAACGGCAAACCCGTTCATGTCCACGCTTGAATAGCTCACCGTATTCGGTGTGCGCTCGTCAAATCGGGCATTCCCAAACCGGGCAAGGTTTCTTAAATCACCGATTTGGTCACCAAAAAAGTTAGCTGGGCCTCGGGCACTTTTAAAAGGGGTATCGAATCGCCCGAGCTTGAATGTACCGAAATCACCCCGCACACCGAGAAAGGTGTTTCTGGTCCCCAAGTTGCTTCCCCCGGCAAGGGACATGTCTATGTCACCTTCAATCTGAAGTAGCACGGTGATGCCGTCCAGATCCCGGTTGGCCCGAAAGCCCAGGCGGGATGAGTTGCTAGACATCGAGACTTCCGAGTAGTCGACGCCATCGTCTAGCAGGTCAACCGAAATGTTGGCCCGGCCGTAAATTTCAACGTCTGCTGTGGCCGCGAGCGGCAAAACAAGCAGTAGTGCACCTGACAGAAAAGATTTTCGTTTCAACATTATTGAGCTCCTAACTGAACTGTGGTTTGAATAGGTCATCGATACCCGTTCAATCGAGCATCTATAAACCAGGGGACATTCTTGATTTCCTACACCGCAAACAAAAAGCCTGCGGTGCACAAAAACAGAGATGGGAATCTATCGGGGTCTCCAAACTCGGCCATGCGTAACCGGCGATATCAGAGAACCGTCTAAGTTGAGATGTGTATATCCGCGTATGAGTAGTATAAACGCCCTATTTACTGAATTCCCGCGGCAAGCGCAGCTGTGCCACGGTGACGTTTGACTCCAGTCGCAGGCCGCTATAGGCCAACATGCCCGATTCTTTTCGTGCCGTAGCCGATCGAACGACAAAGCACGCCAAACTTACCGCCACTAGCCTGGTCCGGCACGAGCACTGCCAGACCGCGCTCGGCTGAAGCGCGATCTGAATGCAGTTTGTTGTGGTTCAGGCAGGACTGCCGCAAGCCATTTCATTCCGGCCAGCATCCCTCCCAGGCGAGGTCGTGACTGTCCGCTTCTTTAGCCGAGCAAACCAAGATATGCATAGCTGTTGCTGACTCTGGCCTCACAGCAGCCCTGAGATTCCAACAATCAGCCCCCGAACACCAGTTCCCCATCCGTCGCATCCACTCGGATCGTATCGCCGGGACCAAACTCGCCGGCCAGGATGCGTTGAGCCAGCCCGTTTTCCAGCTTTTGCTGGATCGCGCGCTTGAGCGGGCGGGCGCCGAAGACTGGGTCGAAGCCAACGTTGCCGAGTAGGTCGAGCGCCTTGTCGGTGATCTCCAGAGTCATGTCGCGATCAGTGAGGCGTTTGCGCAAGCCTTCAATCTGGATGGCTGCGATCGCCCGAATCTGCTCGCGAGCGAGCGGGTGAAAGACCACGATCTCGTCAACCCGGTTGATGAACTCGGGCCGGAAATGCTGGCCAACCACGTCCATCACCGCCTGTTTCATGACGTCATAGCCCTGCCCCTGCAGTTCCTGGATGCGGTCTGAGCCCAGGTTGGAGGTCATGACGATCACGGTGTTGCGGAAATCCACCGTTCGCCCGTGACCGTCGGTTAGACGGCCATCGTCCAGGACCTGCAGAAGAATATTGAAGACGTCCGGGTGGGCTTTTTCGACTTCATCGAGCAGGATGACGGAGTACGGACGACGGCGCACGGTTTCGGTTAGGTAGCCGCCTTCTTCGTAGCCCACATATCCCGGGGGCGCGCCGATGAGCCGGGCCACGGCGTGCTTTTCCATGAACTCCGACATATCAATTCGGATCATGGCTTCTTCGGTATCGAAAAGGAACGAAGCCAGCGACTTGCACAGTTCGGTCTTGCCGACACCGGTGGGGCCGAGGAACAAGAACGAACCGTTCGGACGGTTCGGGTCGGCCAAGCCCGCGCGGGAGCGCCGAATCGCATCCGAGACGGCCTTGACCGCCTCGTCCTGGCCGATCACCCGGTCATGCAGGGCATCTTCCATCCGAAGCAGCTTGTCACGCTCGCCTTCGAGCATCTTGGAGACCGGAATCCCGGTCCAGCGGCTGACCACTTCGGCAATTTCTTCTTCGGTCACCTTGTTGCGCAGCAGCTTGAAATTGGCCTCGCTATCGCCCGATTCAGCAGCCTCTAGCTGGCGCTCCAGTTCGGGAATACGGCCATACTGCAGCTCTGCCATGCGCGAGAGGTCCTGAGCCCGACGCGCGTTCTCCATTTCCGCGCGCGCGCGCTCCAGAGCTTCCTTGATCTGGGTCGTGTCCTGCACGGAGGCCTTTTCGGTCTTCCAGACCTCATCGAGATCGGCAAACTCGCGCTCCAGCGTATCGATCTCGGATTCCAAATCAGCGAGCCGCTTCTTGGAGGCATCGTCGGATTCTTTCTTGAGGGCTTCGCGCTGGATCTTGAGCTGGATCAGGCGACGCTCAAGCCGGTCCATGGACTCAGGTTTCGAGTCGATTTCCATGCGGATGCGACTGGCCGCCTCGTCCATCAGATCGATGGCCTTGTCGGGCAGATTGCGGTCTGTGATGTAGCGATGGGACAGCGTGGCGGCGGCGACCAGCGCGGGATCAGTGATATCAACGCCGTGGTGCACCTCGTAGCGTTCCTGCAAGCCTCTCAGGATGGCAATGGTGTCTTCCACCGAGGGCTCACCCACCAGTACTTTCTGGAAACGGCGCTCCAGGGCGGCATCCTTTTCGATGTTCTCGCGATATTCGTTGAGGGTGGTCGCGCCTACACAATGCAGCTCGCCGCGCGAGAGAGCGGGCTTGAGCATATTGCCGGCATCCATCGCGCCCTCGGCCTTGCCGGCGCCGACCATGGTGTGGATTTCATCAATGAACAGGATGATCTGGCCTTCCTGTTTCTTGAGATCGTTCAGCACCGCCTTGAGCCGCTCTTCGAATTCACCGCGATACTTGGCACCAGCAATCAGGGCACCCAGGTCCAAAGACAGCACGCGCTTGTTTTTCAGTCCCTCGGGCACTTCGCCGTTGACGATACGTTGGGCGAGCCCCTCAACAATGGCGGTCTTGCCGACTCCCGGCTCGCCGATGAGCACCGGGTTGTTCTTGGTCCGACGCTGCAGCACCTGCACGCAGCGACGGATCTCCTCGTCCCGGCCAATCACCGGGTCCAGTCGAGACTGCTCGGCCTTTTCGGTCAGGTCAATGGTGTATTTCTTCAGCGCCTCGCGGCTGTCCTCGGCATTGGGATCATCAACACTCTCCCCGCCGCGCACGGCCTCGATGGCGTCTTCGACGGCCTTCTTGGTCACTCCGGCCTTGTGCAGCAATTCACTCAAGCCAACTTTGGCTTCCAGCGCACCGAGCACGAACAGTTCTGAAGCGATATAGGCATCGCCGCGATCGCGCGCGATCTTGTCGGTTAGGTTCAAAACGCGCGAGGCGTCGTTGCCCAGGTTGATCTGCCCGGCCTGACCCGAGACTTTGGGAAAGCCGTCGAGCTTTTCACCGAGAGCCGAGCGCAGGTTATTGACCTGCCCGCCTGCACGCGTGATCAAACCGCGGATGCCGCCACCGTCCTGGTCGAGCAAGGCAACCATGATGTGCTCAGGCTCCAGCAACGCGTGATCCATGCCAACCGCCAGACTTTGGGCTTCGCCCAAGGCCTGCTGAAACCTCGCAGTCAGTTTATCCATTCGCATAACGACTTGACCCCCGTAACAATATGTGACTTATCCACAGGGTGGGGTCTAATTTTCAGGAATCAAGCTTGACCGGATGATCCGGCCCATGTTCGCGGGCTGTTTTCGGTGCGCTAACGGCCGGCACCGCCCTCCAGCGTTGAGCGGATCTCTTCTATGATGGCCGGGTCATCGATCGTCGATGGCACGGCGGTCTCCTGACCGTCCGCCAGTTCCCTGAGCGTGCGGCGCAGAATCTTGCCTGAACGGGTTTTGGGGAGCCGCTGAACAATGACAGCCCGACGGAAGCAGGCGACCGCGCCCACTTTCTCGCGCACCAGCGCCACCAACTCATCGCTGACCTCGGCGTAAGGCCGGTCACAACCGTCCTTGAGCACGACCAGGCCCAGCGGAAGCTGCCCCTTGAGTTCATCGGCTACACCGAAAACGGCACACTCGGCCACGTCGGGATGCGAGGCCACGATTTCCTCGAGTTCGCCAGTCGACAGTCGGTGGCCGGCGACGTTGATGACGTCATCCATGCGCCCCATGACGAACAGGTCGCCGTCCTCGTCCAGGTAGCCGCCATCCCCGCTCAGGTAATAGCCGGAGAAACGTTTCAGATAGGCGGTGCGGAATCGCTCCGGATCTTCCCAGATTCCCAAGAGGCAGCCGGGTGGGAGGGGCTGCCTCACGCAAACCGCGCCCTGCTGCCCTGCGGGGCAAACCTGCCCATCGACGTCGAGAATCTCGACCTGAAAGCCAGGCGTCGGCCGGGTGGCCGACCCGGGCTTTTCGGGAAAATACGCCAGACCCACCGGGTTGCAGGCGATGGCCCAGCCCGTTTCGGTCTGCCACCAGTGATCCAGCACCGGCAATCCGGTCCGCTCCTTGAGCCAAGCGTAGGTCGGTGGATCCAGACGCTCGCCTGCCAGAAAGAGCCGCTTGAGGCATGACAAGTCGAAGTGCTCCATCAGCCGGCCCTGCGGGTCTTCCTTGCGTACGGCCCGGAAAGCAGTCGGGGCGGTGAACATGGCGGTTACACCATGCTCACTGATCACGCGCCAGAACGCACTGGCATCGGGCGTCCGGACGGGTTTGCCCTCGTACAGAACGGTGGTACAGCCGTATAGAAGCGGCGCATAGACAATGTAGGAGTGTCCGACGACCCAGCCGACATCCGAGGCTGCCCAGAATACTTCGCCCGGTTGCATGCCGTAGACCACTTCCATGCTGTAGTGCATGGCCACGGCGTGTCCGCCGTTATCCCTAACCACACCTTTGGGTTTGCCCGTTGTACCTGAGGTATACAAGATGTAGAGCGGGTCTGATCCACGAACGGGAACCGCCTCAGCAGGCTTGCCCGCGGCCTCAAGCGCGGTCCAATCATGGTCGCGTCCAGGCTGCAGACCGGCCCTGCTCTGGGAACGCTGGAAAATAACGGTTGCGCGAGGGCTATGGCTGGCTTCGATCAGCGCCGCATCCAGTAGTGGCTTGTAAGGAATGACCCGATCCACTTCAATCCCGCATGAGGCAGACAGCACGACTTTTGGCTGCGCATCGTCAATCCGGACAGCCAGTTCATGCGCGGCAAAGCCACCGAAGACCACCGAGTGGATCGCACCCAATCTGGCGCAGGCCAGCATCCCGATGACGGCTTCCGGGATCATGGGCATATAAATGACCACGCGATCTCCGCGCTCCACGCCAAGGTTTGCAAGCACGCCAGCGAACCGTTTGACGCGCTCGGTTAGTTCAAAAAACGTCAATGACTTCTTGATGCCCGTCACCGGAGAGTCATAGATCAGGGCAGCCTGCTCACCTCGCCCAGCCTCAATCTGCGCGTCCAGTGCCAGCCAGGCCGTATTCAACTCACCGTCCGCAAACCATTTCAGCCCGCCCTGCTCGGACTGCGCATGCCCCTGGGTCGGCTCGCGGAACCAGCGGATCCGCTTAGATTGCTCCAACCAAAACCGATCTGGATGAGTGGCGGCCCGTTCAAAGTGATCGTGATAGGCAGACATGGATGTACTTCGTCCTGCGGATTCAATTGCTCATCTGTAAGTTCCAGTCTGCGCGATTCAGCCGCGCTCATCCACTAGACCAAGGGCTGATCCGGATGTCGCCTTCGCAGCCATCTGTGATACTTTTCGATCATTCATCTCAACCACGCTTGCCATGGGAAATCGGCTTTCAAAAATCTATACACGCACTGGAGACGACGGCACGACCGGTCTGGGTGATGGTTCAAGAACGCAAAAAGACTCTCTGCGTGTGGAGGCCTACGGAACAGTCGATGAACTCAACAGCACGATTGGTCTGCTGATCGCCAGCCTGGATCAGGAATCGATCCGGTCGGCCCTGCTCGACATTCAGCATGATCTGTTCGATCTCGGCGGCGAGTTGTGCGTGCCAGGCATGGAAATGATCCATGATCGCCATATCGATCGCCTCGAGACCGAGCTCGACAAGCTCAACGCCGAACTGCCGCCGCTCAAGGACTTTATCCTCCCAGGTGGCAGCTTAGCCGCAGCGCAGGCGCATCTGGCCAGAACCATCTGCCGCCGGGCCGAGCGACGGGTCATCTCGCTGGCCCGCCAGGAACCGGTCAACGATCCGGTCATCCGTTACCTGAACCGTCTATCGGACCTTTTGTTCGTCATTGCCCGCACCGTAGCCAGAGCATCCGGAGCCGGCGAAGTCCTGTGGAATCACGAGCGCAAGCGATGAGCCTGGTCGTCTACACCCATGAGGATTGTCTGGCGCACTCACCGCCTGCCGGGCACCCGGAGCGCAGCGACCGCCTGAAAGCCGCCATGGCAGGTATCGAGCAGCTGGACGAGGCTGAATGCAGAGCCGCCGAATTGGTGGGGGACGAGGATTTACAGCGCGTCCACGGCACCAACTATCTGCAAAGCCTTGTCGATCTTGACGCCAGCGGAAGCCTGCTCAGTCTTGACCCGGACACCTATATTGGCCGCGGGAGTCTGCGAGCTGCACGGCTGGCTGCCGGCGCGGTCTGTCAGGGCGTGGATCTGGTCATCGAAGATCCAACCCGGGCCGCGTTTGCGATCGTTCGCCCACCGGGCCACCACGCAGAGTCCGCTCAAGCGATGGGTTTTTGCCTACTGAACAGCATCGCGATTGCTGCCGGACGCGCTACCGATGTCCATGGACTCAAGCGCGTTGCTGTGGTCGACTTTGATGTGCATCACGGCAATGGCACGGAAGCGATTCTGCAAAACGATTCGCGGTACCTGTTTATCTCGTCGCATCAGGCGCCCTTGTATCCGGGCACCGGCGATCCAGCGAAGACCAAAGCCTCCAACGTCATCAATGCCACGCTGACGGCAAACTCGGGTAGTGATGAATTTCGGGCGCTGTGGACAGAACACCTGTTGCCGGCGCTTGATCAATACAAGCCCGAAGTCATTCTGGTGTCAGCCGGCTTTGACGGTCACTGGCGCGACCCCCTCGCTCAACTTCAGCTCAAGGACCAGGATTACTATTGGATCGGCGAGCAGCTCATGGAGATCGCCAGAAAACATGCCAATGGCCGATTGGTGGCCAGCCTGGAGGGCGGTTACGACCTGGCGGCCATCACTGAAAGTGTGCTGGCATTCGGGGAAGCACTCGAGTAATCCGCAGGAAGATTGGAGCGGGCGAACGGAATCGAACCGTCATCACGAGCTTGGGAAGCTCGGGTAATAACCATTATACGACGCCCGCTTTCTAGCGCCTTTGACCACTATTAAAACGCAAGACGCCGGCCTTCTGCAAGACCGGCGTCCACGAACTTTGCTAATACACCTCAGGCCTTGTTCTGCAAGCGCATCAATGCTCTTTCATGCATCAGACCTTTGATCAGGCTCACGCACATGGCCAGAAGAACAATGGCAAACGGCAGCCCCGTACTCACTGAACCCGCCTGCAGTGCATTGAGGGCAGCAGCGCCACCCACCGCAAGCAGGACCGCGGCAATTGCGCCTTCAATCAGGACCCAGAACACCCGCTGGGGAACCGGTGCATCGATCTTCCCGCCTGAAGTAATTGAATCAATCACCAGCGAGCCGGAATCCGATGAGGTGATAAAGAACACCAGCACCAGAACAATCGCGAGGAACGAGGTGATGCTGGTCATCGGCAGATTCTGGAGCATCTGGAACAACGACAGAGAGGAGTCGGTGATGCCATCAGCACCCAAAGCACCGATTCCGGCCTGGGCCTGATCAAGCCCAGACCCGCCGAACGCGCTCATCCAGATCGTGGAAACCACAACCGGCACGATCAGAACAGCGGTCAGGAACTGACGAATGGTTCGACCAAACGACACCCGAGCGATAAACATGCCGACAAACGGTGACCAGGCAATCCACCAAGCCCAGAAGAAGATGGTCCAGCTGTGATAGAAAACATCATCCTCGCGACCCACAGGATTGCTCAGGGGCAGTAGGTACTGGAAGTAACCGCTGGCGGTCTGTCCCAGATTGCTGAAGAAGGTCATCAACCCGCCAGCAACCATGACGAATACCAGAAGAACCAGAGCAAGCATCATGTTCAGATTGCTGAGCAGCTTGACGCCACCATCGATGCCCCGCAGCACCGAGATCAGGGCAACCGTGGTCACCCCGGCAATGATCAGACTTTGCGATAGCAGTCCGCTGGGAATACCGAACAGAAAGTCAATCCCGCCAGCCGCCTGCTGAGCACCCAGTCCGAGAGAGGTGGCCAAACCAAAGATCGTCGCAAGAACGGCCAAGGTGTCGATCACATCGCCCATCCATCCCCA
>JAZBPR010000268.1:0-3148 GCA_036351735.1 Wenzhouxiangella sp.
CCGGCGCGAGGGCTGGTCCGCCATCCCTGCGATCCAGTCCGGTCGCGTTGTTCCCATCAGTGAAGCCTGGCTGGGACGCCCCGGCCCGAGACTGATCGAGGGCATCGACAAGCTGGCCGGTGTCGTTCGCTCGTGTCGGAATGGCGGCTGAGAATCAGCTCACCACAGAGACATTGAAGACACGGGGAAAACTCTCTTCGGAGCTGGTCGCGTATCGATTCCCGATCATTTGCCCAGCACAGCGCAGCAATCCCTAAAGCGGTTCATGGGAGGACCGATTGAAGGATAGATCTGATCAACGCCAGTTGTTTGCCTCGGAGACCAGAGACGTCCCTACTCAGGTGAAAATACTTCCAGGGATTGTGACCATGCAAGATCGCGTGATCTGCCTCGTCCTGATCTTGGCACTGCTGGCCGCCAGCAGCGCCAGCCTGGCCCAGAATGCCTTCCGGCCCCCGGTGAACGGCCCGGCCTGGAGCGATGCCAATGGTTGGAATGCGCCGCAGTACTACACCACCATCCGGGCCGTCGACTTCAACGGCGACGGGCTGGATGATCTCTGCGCGCGCAGCAGTGCGGGCGCCATCTGCGCCCTCAGTAACGGCAGTGGCTTCGATCCTGTGCAGCAGCTGGTGGGCTTCAACGATGACTGCTGTGGCCAGCCGGAATACTATCTGACAATCCGGGTACTGAAGTCTGCAAGCCGGGACTATTACTGCATTCGGGGGAGCAACGGCCCAGCTTGCCTGATCCGGTCCGGGTTTGGCTTCGGGGGCTTCGGAATACTGACCGACGAGGGCGGCTGGAACGAACCGGACCACTACAACACCCTGGTCATGGCCAACATCAATAACGACGAGTACGCCGATATCTGCGGGCGCGCAACGGCAGGCATGCGCTGCTATCGGAAATTCGGACCTGAGTCGAGTCCGTTCAACACAACGGCGATCGTCGGACCGGCCTGGTCGGATGCGTTGGGCTGGAATGAGCCGGACCATTACCTCACGATCCGCGCGCTGGACTTCAACGGCGACGGCAGGGATGACCTGTGCGCCCGAAGTTCGCAGGGCATGGCCTGCTACCCCAGCACGGGCGATGGTTTTGGCGCCTTTGTCGAAGGTCCAGGCTGGCCAGATCTTTCGGGTTGGCAACTGCCTCAGCACTACGACACGATTCGCGTCCTGGATTTCAACGGCGACGGAAAAGACGATCTGTGTGCCCGGAATTCGGGCGGCATCGAGTGTCACGCCAGCACAGGGACAGGTTTTGAATCGACGATCACAGGCCCGCCCTGGGGCGATGCCAGCGGTTGGAACCAAGCAAGGTTCTATCGCACCATCCGCACGCTTGACTTCAACGGTGACGGGCTGGGTGACCTGTGCGCACGAAGCTCGCTAAGCTTTGACTGCTACCCCAGCACCGGCTCGGGCTTTGGTGTAGCTGTTCCTGGCCCGCAGTGGAGCGATGCCGCCCAGTGGGATCAGCCGCAGTATTACGACACCATTTTGAAGTTGGACTACAACGGCGATGGCTTTGACGATGTTTGTGCCCGCGCCTCAACGGGCATGCTGTGCTACGCCAGCAATGCCCTGCTGTTTCGTGATCGCTTCCAGGAATAGTTTTCCGCTCTAGGCGCCAGGCCGAGGGCGCAGCAAAGCCAGAGAACATGGTTGGCGAAGAGTCTATACGTGATGGCTCCGTGGCCGGAATGATACCGGCAGGTCCTGGAAGAAATAAGTGATTCTAAATGACGCCATTAAAAAACCCCGGCTCCGCGGAAGGCGAAGCCGGGGTTGGTCTTGCGTCCGCCCGAGTGGACGGTATCGATCAGGCCTTCAGGTCAAAGCGATCGTTGTTCATGACCTTGGCCCAGGCTTTGGCAAAGTCCTTGACGAACTTCTCGCCGGCATCGGCCTGCGCATAGGCTTCCGAGACCGCCCGCAGTAGCGAGTTGGCGCCGAAGATCAGGTCGACCCGGGTACCGGTCCACTTGGTTTGGCCGCTGTCGCGGTCACGGCCTTCGAACAGGTAGCCTTCGGCGCCAACCGGCTTCCACTCCGTCGCCATGTCGACCAGGTTGACGAAGAAGTCATTGGTCAGGGTGCCAGGCTTGTCGGTGAACACGCCGTTGCGGCTACCGCCATGGTTGGCGTCGAGCACCCGCATGCCGCCGACCAGAACGGTCATTTCCGGCGCGGACAGTCCCAGCAGCTGGGCACGGTCGACCAGCATTTCCTCATCGGACACGGTGAAGGCCGTGCGTCGATAGTTGCGGAACCCGTCGGCTTCGGGCTTCATCGGGTCGAAGGAATCGGCATCGGTCTGTTCTTCGGTCGCATCGGTGCGGCCCGGGTAAAACGGCACGGTGATGTCGTGACCGGCATCACTCGCTGCCTTTTCGATGGCTGCATTCCCGCCAAGCACGATCAGGTCAGCCAGCGAAACTTTCTTGTTGCCGGTCTGGGCATCGTTGAAGTCCTTCTGGACGCCTTCCAGGGCGCTGAGCACCTTGGCCAGGCGCTCCGGCTCATTGGCTTCCCAATCCTTCTGCGGCGCCAGGCGAATGCGGGCACCGTTGGCCCCGCCGCGCTTGTCGGAGTTGCGGAAGGTGGCGGCCGATGACCAGGCCACAAAGACCAGATCGGAGACCGACAGGCCGGTATCGAGAATCTTGCCCTTGAGCTCGGCGATATCGGAATCGCTGACCAGTTCATGGTCGACCGGCGGCACCGGATCCTGCCAGATCAGGTCTTCGTCCGGCACTTCCTCTCCCAGGTAGCGGGCCTTGGGGCCCATGTCACGGTGAGTCAGCTTGAACCAGGCGCGGGCGTAGGCGTCGGCAAACTCGTCCGGGTTGTTGAGGAAGTGCTCGGAGATCTTGCGGTAGTCCGGATCTTCGCGCGTCGCCATGTCGGCGGTGGTCATCATGATGCCGACCTTCTTCGACGGGTCCTCGGCGTCAGGGGCGTGATCTTCCTCGGCCAGGTCCTTGGGCACCCACTGCCAGGCGCCGGCCGGACTCTTGATGAGCTTCCAGTCGTATTTGAACAGGACCTTGAAGTAGTCCATGTTCCACTCGGTCGGGTTCGGGGTCCAGGCACCTTCGATACCGCTGGTGATGGTGTCGCTGCCCTTGCCGGAGCCGTAG
>JAZBPR010000269.1:0-14554 GCA_036351735.1 Wenzhouxiangella sp.
AGCGACCGCTGACTTGAAATCGGACTCGCTGAAACCGAACCGGTAGTCGCTCTCAGCCGGCACCGGCAGCGACACGGGCGGCGGATAACCGGGCGAACCGCAACGCAGTCGATGGACCAACTGATCGAGACGGCGGTGAGCGCTGGCAAATGCATCAGGCTGGCTTGGATCAGCATTGACGATCAGGCTCAGGCGCTGCGAGAGGTTGTCGAACACGGCCAGCTCTTCAGCCTCCAGAAGCAGGATTTCCGGCACGCCGAGTTCATCCGGCTTCATCGAAAAATCCAGCCGCGGCTCAACCAGAGCCACCGTTTCGTAACCGAAATAGCCGACCAGTCCGCCGCTGAAACCCGGCAGTTCGGGCACAAAAGGAGACCGAATACCTGCCAGAAGCTGATCGATCGCATCCAGCGGGTCGACCTGCTCTTGCTGGTCGACCACGCGGCCATTCAGGAGATGCTCAAAACAACGTCCACTGGCCCGCCAAGCCCTTCGGCAAGGCAGTCCGATAATCGAGTAGCGACCCCAGTTTTCGCCGCCCTGAACCGATTCGAGCAGGAAGGCATTGGGGCCATCGACCAGCTTGAGATACACCGACAGCGGGGTATCCAGATCAGCGGCAATACTGCGCCAGACCGGGATGCGGTTATAGCCCTGAAGGGCTAGTTCATCGAATCGCTGCGCGTCCATCGTGATTGACTATACGAAACTGTTCTGAAGAGTTGTGGTTTGGGAGCGGCCGGAACGTAGCGTCGCTGATGTGCCTAACCGACGCCGCTGTTGCCGCGCAAGGCCTTGATCACTGCTGCATAGTCGTTCGACCCAAAAATCGCCGAGCCGGCCACCAGCGTGTCAGCGCCGGCAGCGATGATGTCAGCCGCGTTGTCCGGCTTGACCCCTCCGTCAACCTCCAGGCGGATTTCCAGCTCGGATTCATCAATGATCTTGCGCGCCTGCTTGAGCTTGGTCAAAGCCGAGGGGATGAATTTCTGCCCTCCGAAGCCAGGATTGACAGACATCAGCAAGACCAGATCGATCTTGTCGATGACCCAGTCCAGCACATCCAGCGGCGTGGCCGGGTTGAAGACAATGCCAGCCTTGCAGCCGCACTCCCTGATCAGGCTCAAGGAACGGTCCAGATGCCGCGTGGTTTCTGGGTGGATGCTGATCACGCTTGCCCCGGCATCGGCGAAGTCGGGAATGATCCTGTCAACCGGATCAATCATCAGGTGCACATCGATCGGCGCTGTGATGCCAAAGTCCCGCAAAGCCTGGCAAACCAGCGGACCGATGGTGAGGTTCGGTACATAGTGGTTGTCCATGACGTCGAAGTGCACCCAGTCCGCTCCGGCATTCAGCGCGGCCAGGGTGTCCTCCCCCAACCGGGCAAAATCAGCTGACAAGATGGACGGAGCAATGACCAGCGGCTGTTTCATCGGTAAAGCGAATCTATAATGCGGACAGGCCTTGAATTGTACGTCAGCCGTGACCGATTACCCCGCCCCACCGCTAGAGTTGCTCCACCAAGGCAAGGTTCGAGACATCTATGCCGTTGATGGAGAGCGCTTGCTCATCATCGCCTCGGACCGCCTGTCGGCCTTTGACGTCATCCTGCCTGATCTAATCCCCGGGAAAGGCACGATCCTGACCGGGATCTCGAGATTCTGGTTCGGCAAATTCGATGACCTGGTCCGCAACCATTTGCTCGATGACGAACTGGAAAAGGTAGTCGGCTCCAAAGAGTTGGCGGACGCTCTGGCACCACGCAGCATGCTGGTCCAACGTCTGAAACCCTTGCCTATCGAAGCGGTTGTGCGCGGTTATCTGGCCGGATCAGGCTGGAAGGACTACCAGGCCTCCGGGAAAATTTCGGGCATCCGGTTACCTGAGGGCCTGCAGCAGGCCGATAGCCTTCCCGAACCCATCTTTACGCCTTCGACCAAAGCGCCGCAGGGTCAGCATGACGAAAGTATCCACTTTGCCTCCGCTCAGAACCTGATCGGTGCCGAACTGGCGCTTAGGGTGCGTGATATCTCTCTGGCTATCTACCGGCGCGCTGCGGCCTGGGCGCGCAACCGCGGGATCATCATCGCCGATACAAAATTCGAGTTCGGTCTGGACGAAGAGGGCCACTTGTTCCTGATCGACGAGGTACTCACCCCGGACAGCTCACGCTTCTGGCCCGTGGCTGACTGGCGGCTGGGGACCAGCCCGCCCAGCTTCGACAAACAATTCGTACGCGATTATCTGGAAACACTGGACTGGGACAAAACACATCCTGGACCCCACCTTCCATCTGAGATCATCAGCCAGACCCGAGACCGCTACCAAGAAGCGGTTCAGAGACTGACCGGTCCTGAATCAGCCTGAGTCTTCAGACCGCAGGCGCTAAACTAGTAGGCTGTTTCCAAACCCCGAGTCGGGTCGTACTTCGCATGAACTCACCGTCTTCGCCAGACACAAACCATGGCAGGCCTGCCAACACCGAGCGCGAGTATCACGTCACGCGAAGCGACCTGCCGCTGAGTTGCCCCACACCCCAGATGGCCCTTTGGAATTCCCACCCCAGGGTTTATCTGCCCATAGAAAAGACCGGTCGGGCCAGCTGCCCCTACTGCGGTGCAATCTATATCCTTGACGATGATTAGCCCCGCCTGACCCACGCACTGACCGCCGTGACGGCCGACTCTCCAATCTTGCTCCGGGCCAAAAGCCCTCTTGGCCTGACCAGCGCAGCTCTGCTCTTTCTGGCGCTCTCACTCGGGCTCATTGTTCCCAAGCTCGCCGGTGCCGTGCTGATGCTACTGGGACTCATCAGCATTGGCTGGCTCACCTTTCACCGGGGGTGGCGGCTCGGGAATATGCACGCCAGCGAACGCGTCCTGGTTGTCGCAGCCACCGCCTATGTTGTGGTCATCCTATGCAGCTGGGTCTGGCACGGGCTTGATCCGGCTGTCGGCCAAGGGCTTGGACGTCACGCCAGGCTGCTCTTGATCCTGCCCCTGTTTCTCTTCTTTCGCAGAATCGACGGCCTGGCCCCGGTTTGGTGGCGTGGAATCTATGCAGGAACCCTCTTCGCCGGCGCCTACGCGTGGTGGTTCTTGCTGACCGGTCAGGTCGGGGAATTCGAAAGCCGCGCCGGCGGGGCCACGAACCCGATTTACTTTGGTGGGATCTCCCTGCTGATGGCATTCATGGTTCTGCCGCGGATCAGCGATGCTTCCCTGCCCGTCTGGGAAAGATGTCTGGCGGCATTAGCCGTTCTTGGTGGGGTGTCGGCCAGCCTTCTGTCCGGCTCGCGCGGTGCCTGGGTCGCCGCCCTGCCACTGCTGGTCGTGTATGGCTTCCTCTTTCGCCATCGGTTCGCGCGGGCCTGGCGGATCGGGCTGCCACTGGTCTTCGTCGTTGCGACCGCCTTGCTGACCCTGCTGCCTCAAGTCGACATGGATCAGCGGATGATCGCGGTTGTTCAGGAGACCGCAGCCGCCGTCGGTGGTGCGACCGACGCGGGCGGGGTATCCGAGCGTCTTCAGATGTGGCGGATTACCGCAGGCTTGCTGCTTGAAGATCCGTTGCTGGGTCCCGGACCAGGCGCTTTTGAAACCGCGATTGCCGAAGCCGTGGCCGATGGTCGGGCACATCCGCAACTGCTTGAATATCGCCATCCTCACAATCAGTTTCTTTCCGCCATGCTGTATGCCGGCATACCCGGGTTGATCGGACTCATACTGCTCTTCGGTCTTCCGCTACGTCGATTCTGGATGCTCCACTGCAGCAGTCTGGACAGCACCGCTCATCTTGCCTGGGCAGGTCTTGCCGCCATCGGAATGCTCGCCGTGATGGCGATGAGTGAATCGATCTTCGAGAGAAATATCGGGGTCGTCTGGTTCTCGCTCATGGTCGGTGTGACTCTGGCGCTCGTCGTCTCGGAGCGGCGGCGAGAACTCTCTGGACCGGTGACCCGCAAAACATCACTCAGCGTCATTTTGATCGTACTCAATGAGGCAGACCGAATCCGAACCTGTCTGGAATCCGTGCAGAACTGGGCAGATGAAATCATCGTTCTGGACAGTGGAAGCCGGGATGACACCGTCGCGATCTGCCGGGAATATACCGATCAGGTTTACGAAACAGACTGGCCTGGCTTTGGTCTGCAGAAGCAGCGAGCGCTGGACATGGCAACCGGAGATTGGGTGCTATCCATCGACGCCGACGAAGCTGTGGACCCGGAGCTTCGGCGCGAGATCGACCGGATGCTTTCGCATGATGAGCCACGTCATGGCGCCTACCGGCTAAGCTGGCTGACCCACGCCTTTGGAACAACGCTTCACCACGGTCACTGGTCCCGCACACCTCTGCGTCTGTTCCGGCGCGACCTGGGTGCCTTCACCCCGGTCGCCGTGCACGAAAAAGTCAAGGTCGATGCCTCCTGCAAGATCGGGCTGATGCAAGCCCCGCTTCATCACTTCAGCTATCGGGACATTGAGCACGCGCGGGAAAAATTGGCAGGCTACGCGCAGCTGCAAGCTCAGGAGCGTTTCGACAGCGGCCGGCGCGCAAGCTCTCAACCTTTATCATGGTTGAGAGCGGCGTGGAACTGGCTAGACAACTATGTCCTTCGCGCTGCCTTTCTCGACGGGCGGGGAGGCTGGACCATGAGCCGTCTGACCGCCGCTTACACGCTAGAGAAGTATCGGACGCTAGCCAGACTCAGCAAGACCCCAGGGCCTTAACCCGAGGCTGGATATCGATCCGGCTCACCCGGCGGCGCAGTCTTGAATCGGCGGTGCAGCCACCAGTACTGTGGCGGGTTCAGCCGAACATAGCGTTCCAGAAACGCATTGAAGCGGGCCAGATCACGCTCGGTGTTGCCAGACGGAAAGTCTTCCCAGGCTGACTCGAAGTGCACGACCACCCGCCCATCGGGTTGCTTGAGCGGATACATGGGCACCACGCAGGCCCGACCCAGCCTTGCCAGATCCAGCAAGCCCGTTGCCGTTGCCGTCTGAATCCCGAAAAAAGGGGCGAACGCGCTTCGCGTCGGACCGAAGTCCTGATCCGGTGCGTACCAAAGCACGCCACCGCCGCGCAGATGCCGGACCATCGCCCGGACGTTATCTCTTGCAATCATCGCCTGCGCGTATCGGGCACGCCCTCGGTTCTGGAACGCTTCCAGAACCGGCTGACGCAGCGGGCGGTAAATGCCGGTCGACGGAACCGCCTCGCCGACCAGACGTGCACCAAGTTCGATACACGTGGCGTGTCCGGTCAACATCAGAACGCCTGTGCCGGCTTCCTGAGCAGCCTGTACGTGCTCAAGACCTGAAACCTCACCAAAACTCTGATCCAGCGTTCCGGGGCGACACCAGGCCACCGCCGTTTCTGCCAAACCCTCTGCGAGCTGGCCAAAATGATCGCGGCACATCGCATCGCGCTCAGTCTGAGACGAATGACTGAAGCAGAGCGCCAGATTGCGCTCGACCACTTTTTTACGACGCGACATCAGCCTTTGCATCAGAGGGGCCGCTGACCGGGTCAGCGTCCGGGCCGCTGTCAGCGGCAAACGACCGAGCAATCGGACCGGCACAAGAAGCACATGCAAAAACAAGTCGGCGGGGCGAATCATCTGATCATTATGCGGTCATGGCCTGTCGGCCGGGGCTAAACTGACCGAGCCATGCGACTTCTCTATCGTTTCCTGACCTTGCTTCTGACCCCCATGGCCCTGCTGAAACTACAGCAAGGCGAGACACGGGCGGGACGATGGCGCGAGCGACTCGGCCAGGTGACAAGCTCACGCCCCGGACAGATTTGGGTTCATGCCGCCTCGGTTGGCGAAGTGAACGCCGCACGTGATTTGATTGAGGAAATCCTCTCCCGTCACGGCCCAGTACTGGTCAGCACAATGACCGTCACCGGCGCCGAACGCTGCCGAGCATTGTTTGGGGAACGCGTCGAACATGTTTATCTACCGCTGGACAACCCGATAGCGGTCAGACGATGGCTGGCCAGCGTCCGACCCCGTGTCGGCCTGATCATAGAAACCGAGATCTGGCCAGAGCTTTTCAACCGCTGCAAGGCGCTTCAGGTGCCACTGATTCTTGTGAGCGCTCGACTCAGTCCGTCAGCCATGAAGCACTACAGGCGCTTTGTCAGCCTTTATTCAAAAGCGCTTGAAGGCGTTGAGTTGGCCTGCTGTCAGACCGCAAAAGACGCGGAGCGACTGAAGGTTCTGGGGCTTGGAGAGGAACGTCTGACCGTGACCGGCAACCTCAAATTCGATATTCAGACGCCGGCGGACGCCATGCTCGCTCAGGCGCGACCAAGCTGGGCGAGGCGCCCGATCTGGACCGCAGGCAGTACCCGCCCCGGTGAAGAGACACAATTGATCGCGGCCCATCAGCAATTGCTCGAGCAAATCCCGGATGCGCTCATGATTCTGGCGCCACGACACCCTGAACGCGGCCGTGAGATTAGCCGACTGCTGGACAGTAGCCAAGTACGCTGGTGCCGGTTCGAAGAGACACCGGCGAGTGACGTCAACATCGCGCTGGTAGACCAGCTCGGCGTGCTTACGGAGTGCTACGCAATGGCTCAAGTGGCCTTTGTCGGCGGAAGCCTGGTTAACCTTGGGGGCCACAATCTGCTGGAGCCAGCAGCTTTGGGAATGCCGGTCCTGGCTGGCCCGTTTCTGGACCAACAAGCTGATTCGGCCAAACGACTTCAGTCTGCAGGTGGTCTCATCATCGCGACTTGCGCTGATGAGATCGCCGGACATTTGGCAATGCTGCTGTCTGATCCGGACGAGGCCCGCCGTATTGGATCGGCGGCCAGAGACGCCGTGGAGTCAGGGCGTGGGGCCCTGGACCGAACGCTAGCTGCGCTCGATCCCTTGCTAGGCCCGGAGTCCGGCCAGTCAGATTCGCTTAACGCAACAGCTGGTTGACCGAGACCAGATCCTGCTCCTCAAGAAGGCCCGCCGCTTGACGCAGACGCAGACCATTGAGGATGAACTGGTGCCGGGCGTTGGAGTAATCCCGCTGAGCCTGAAACAGGCGCTGCTCGGAAATCAGAACGTCCACGATCGTTCGCGTACCGACCTCAAAACCGGCGTTGGTTGCTTCCAGCGCGCTCTCAGCCGACACCCGCGCCTGGCGGCGGGCCTCGACTTCGCGAATGCCTGCGATGACTGAGCGGTAGGCTGTTTCGGTCTGACGGACGACAGCCCGTTCGGTCTGATCCAGGATCTCGTCGGCCAGCCGCAGACTCTCTCCCGCCTGGCGTCGTCTTGATTGAGTGGCAAAGCCTTCGAAGATCGGAACACTGAGCGTCAGCCCCAGCTGCCATCCGTCGGTCGCCAAGGTCGTCGTGCCAATCGGCAACTGAGTATCTGGGTTTCTGGCAACAAACTCGTTGTTCTCGCTGCGGCTCAGGGACCCGGTAAGACCTAGCGTCGGCAAATGGCCGGCCCGGGCAATGCGCAGATCCGCATCGGCCACATCGACCTGACTGCGCTGCTGCAGAACCAATGGGCTGGACGACAACGCCGTTTTGACCCACTCTGCCGAATCGGCAGGCTCCGGCGTTGATAGAGGCACATCGTCAATCAGACGGGCGAAGTTCTCAAACCAGGTGCCGGTGGTCTCACGCAGAGCTTCACGGGCATCTTCGAGGACATTCTGGGAAACGATCACCCGGGCTCTTGCACCATCCCAAGCGGCACGGGCCTCGTGCACATCGGTGACCGCGGCCAGACCGACCTCGAAGCGCTGCTCGGCCTGTTCGAACTGGCGTCTCAGCGCGGTTTCCTCGGCTTCTGCAAAGCGCACTGAGTCCAGGGCGGTGAGGACGTCGAAGTAGCGTTGACTGACCCGAAGGAGGAAATTCTGGAAGGCTTCGCTGTACTGCGCATCCGCCGCTGCCAGCTGGGCACGACCCCGCTCCAGACGACCGTAGTTGGCATCATCGTAGATGGTCTGGCTTAGGTTAATGCTGTAGTTGCGCGTATCAATATCACTGTCTGGCAAATCCGTACCACCGAAACTGGACGAGGAACTGCCCAAAGTCTGGGTGGCCCGACCGGACACCTGCGGCAGCAGCGCGGCTCGCGTCTGGACAGGGATTTCGCCCGCGACAGCCAGGCGACGCTCCGCCGCCCTCAGTTCCGCGTCGTTGGACTGGGCTAGTTCGTAGACCCCGAGCAGGTCCACGGCAAAAGCCAGCGGACTCAAGGCCGCAGAAACGATCAACGCAATAGCAGTTTTCTTTATCATTAGCGCACTCTAATACAAATCGGGTGATTTAGAAATCAAAGACTGGCTGGTCTTCTGCACCCACCAGTCGTGGAAGATCGGTCTCAAACAGGCTATCGGTCAGCCAGCCGGTCGCAGCGTCTCGCTGCAAGCACACGGCCTCCATGGCCGGGCTGGAGCCGCGTACAGCAAACAGTCGACCACCGGGCGCCACCCAGTTAAGCAGGCGTTCCGGGATCTTCATGGCTGAAGCAGTCACCAAAATCCGGTCGAACTGCTGATCGGGATTGAAAGTTTCACTCAACAGGTCAGCACAGACCACCTTGATCCCTTCATAGCCCAAGCGCTCTAAGCGGCTGGCCGCGGTCTCGGCTAGCTCTGGATGAAGATCGATGCTCAATACATCGGCACCCAAGGCTGCCAGGCATGCACTTACGAAGCCACTGCCGGTCCCTACCTCAAGCACGGATTGGCCCGCCTGAATCTGAAGCGACTGCAACATGCGGCCCTCTTCAACCGGCTTCATCATCACCTGTTGCATGGCCAGCGGAATGCGAAAATCAGCAAACGCCAGCCGCCGGTATCTTGAGGGCACGAAATCCTCTCGCGGGACTGTCTTGAGCACCTCCAACACGCTCGCATCCAGCACGTCCCAGGTCCGGACCTGCTGCTCGACCATATTGAAGCGGGCGTGTTCCATATTCAATGACATCCGCTTATTGTACTCGGCTCCCGTTCACCAGGGCTGTGCCGGAGGTCATGCCGGCATGGATTAGAATTCCGCAGGCACCCCGTTCGAGCATGAGCCTCATCATGAAATCAGCTTTGATTTATCTGATCCTGATCTGGTCGTTAGGCCTTCCAGCCATCGCATTGGCAACTGACGACGCAGAATCGATCATCTTTGAAAATGCGCGCTTGGTCGACCCGGCCAGCGGACAGGCTTCTGAGCCGACGAGCATCGGGATCAGTCAGGGCCGCATTGTCGCCCTGGAGACACTATCGGAAAATGCGACCAGGGTCGCGGCCAACGGCCGGTATCTGATGCCCGGTCTTGCCGAAATGCACGCGCATGTTCCGCCGGAGCGGGCCGGCACTCAGCATGTTCACGACACGCTGCTGCTTTATCTAGCCCACGGCATCACCACCATTCGGGGCATGCTCGGTGAACCCTCGCATCTGGTCTTGCGCCAGCAACTGGCCGATGGAGACATTGTTGGCCCACGGCTGATCACCTCAGGCCCGTCGTTCAACAATCGGACCATTGCCTCACCGGCAGCTGCCGTCGAGCGGGTTCGGGCCCAGCATGAAGCCGGCTATGACCTGCTCAAGCTGCATCCCGGTCTTTGGCCGGATGCCTTTGACGCGATCCGCCAAACAGCCGATCTGCTCGACATGGATTACTCCGGACACATCTCGATCGCGGTCGGTCTGGACCGAGTGCTGGACTCGAACCAGGGCAGCATCGATCATCTTGACGGCTACGGACAATCGCTGGTGCCGGAGAGCCATCCGCTCTACGGTACCGATCCCGGCCTCTTTGCGATCAAGCTGGTCGATGGCATGGATGAAGAACGCATACCGGCATTGGCTGAACGGACCGCAGCAGCGGGCATAGCCAATGTTCCCACCCAGAGCCTGATCGAGAATTGGGCGACCGGCGATATTGAAGCCCTTATGACACGACCGGCCATGCGCTGGGTGTCGGCGGAGACCCAGACGCGCTGGCGCACCGCCCTTGCCCAGATTCGTGAGGGGACAACGCCTGCACAGCGGCAGCGTTATGTGGACCTTCGCCGAACCCTCATCCGGGGGCTATACGAGGCCGACGCGCTCTTATTGCTGGGAGCCGATGCGCCGCAAATCCTCAATGTGCCCGGTGATGCCATCCATCATGAGCTCGAAATCTACGTGGCCAGCGGACTGTCTCCAGCCGATGCTCTAGCCACCGGAACCACCAACGTTGCACGGTATCTGGATCAGGAAGGCCTTTATGGCTGCCTGAAGCCCGGCTGCGTGGCAGATCTGGTTCTGCTGAATGCCAATCCATTGGATCAGATCAGCAACACCCGAGACATTGCCGGCGTGATGCGGGCCGGACGCTGGTTTGACCGCGCCATGCTTGACCAAATGCTTGAGGGGGTGGCCGAACGCGCTGCGGGAAAGTCGTGAACGGGAAGCCCACCGAATGGCTGGATGGGCCTCAGCGCGAACCGCTCAGCTATCAAAACCGCCTCGACCAACGGAGTCTGGACGACATTGATCTAATAGTCATCCATGCCACGGAATTGCCGGATCTATCCACGGCCAGGCAGTACGGGGAGAAAATTCACTACCCTGTTTCCCAGACCGGCAACAGTGGTCATTTCTACATCGATCGGGACGGCAGAATCGAGCAATGGGTCGCGCTGGACCGTATTGCGCACCATGTCGCAGGCTACAACGCCCACTCGATTGGCATTGAGTTGGTCAATCTGGGCCGCTATCCCGACTGGCTGGACAGCCGCCATCAGACCTGGCAAGAAGACGTTTCGCCAGATCAGATCACCGCACTTATTGAACTCATCCAGCAGCTTCAAAGGGCGTTCCCGGCGCTAACGAAGATTGCCGGCCATGATCAGCTCGACCTGCGCTTTATTCCGGCCAGCGATGACGCCGGGAAAAATGTCAGGCGCAAGCTCGACCCCGGTCCAAACTTCCCCTGGGATCAGGTCATTGAAGCCACCGGCCTGTCAGTCTTTGAGCGGCCTTAAGGCGGCTGAGACGATTTCCCCCACATCCGGGCTGAGCGTCTGCCCGGACAGACGTTCAAGTTCGGCCTGCATCTTCTGAGCCCGGACCGGCTCAAACCGCCGCCAGCGTCCGAAACAGCTAGCCAGTCGGGCGGCCACCTGGGGATTGATGGCATCCAGTCTGGCGATAATGCCGGCCACCTGACGGTAGCCCGAACCATCCACCCGATGAAACGCAACCGGATTGGCCATCGCAAAGCTGCCAACCACTGCGCGGACCTTGTTCGGATTTTGCAGGCTGAACGCAGGGTGTTCCATCAGCGTCTGCAGTAATTCCGCGACAATTGGATCCGGGCGGGTGAGCTGGACGGCGAACCACTTGTCCATTACCAGTGCGTCATCGGCATAGCGCTGAGCAAAGTCAGCCAATGCAGACTCCGACTCGGCTGCTCCTGCATGCACCAATGAGCGCAGTGCAGCGAAGCGATCCGTCATGTTGTCGGCTTGCTCGTACTGCGTTTGAGCCTGACCAATCCAGTTGCGGTCACTGGCCGCAGACAACCAGTGCAGCGCCGTATTCTTCAGCCGGCGATGCGCGATGGCGTCGGGTTCGGCAGACCACGGCGACCCGTTTGAATAGCGCTGATAGACCGCGTTCAACTCAGCAGTCAAATGATCGGCCAGGTAGGTAGCAACGTCCGTCCGGGCCCGGTGGACGGCCTCAGGATCAACCCGTTCTCGCTGCTCGGCCAATTCCAGCTCTGACGGCAGCGATAGAAGTTCAGCGGCCAGTGCGGGATCCTGATCTGCGTCGGTGAGCGTGGCGCGCCACGCAGTCGCCAGCTGCGCCACCGATTCCGGCAGGTGGTGTGGCTCATCAATGCATTGATGCAGAATCTTCTCGGCCAGCCGCTGGCCAGCCCGCCAACGATTGACCGCGTCGGAGTCAAATCCCGCCAGGCGGGCCAGATCATTCAGCGACCAGTCGTAGTCCAGATGCACGGGCGCGGAGAAATCGCGCAACAACGACGGTAGAGCCTCCGCGGGCAAGTCGGAGAATCGGAATTCGGCTTGTGGCTCGTCCAGAACGAGCAGGACCGTCTCAGAAGGCTCGGAGTCAGAGCCTGCCAAACGAGCCAGCAATGGCTGGTTGTCTTCGCCCAGGAAGCCCACCTTGACCGGGATCATGAGGGGTCCAATCGATGCGTTATCCGGATGGTCAGGCAGCGATTGGGCAAGACTCAGGACGAATTCTCCGGTCGCGTCGTCATAGCGACTCTCGGCCCGCACCTTCGGTGTGCCGACCTGCTGATACCAGCGGCCGAATTGGTCAAGGTCAACTTGGTTGGCATCGGCCATCGCGGCCAGAAAATCGTCGCAGGTCACTGCCTGGCCATCGTGGCGCTCAAAATAGAGATCCAGACCCCGACGGAAGCCGTCCCTACCAAGCAGGGTCTGGTACATCCTTATCACTTCCGCGCCTTTCTCGTAGACGGTGGCCGTGTAGAAATTATTGATTTCGACATAGCGCTCGGGCCTGATGGAATGCGCCATCGGCCCGGCATCCTCGGGCATTTGCCGGGCGATGATGTCGCCCACATCTTGAATCCGCTTGACCGGGCGCGAATGCAGATCGCTGGTGAATTCCTGATCCCGGAAGACGGTCAGGCCCTCCTTCAGCGTCAACTGGAACCAGTCGCGACAGGTCACACGGTTCCCGGTCCAGTTGTGGAAGTACTCGTGAGCGATCACCGCTTCAACGGCTTCGAAGTCACCGTCGGTTGCAGTTTGTTGGTCAGCCAGCACGTAGCGCGCGTTGAAGATGTTGAGCGACTTGTTCTCCATCGCGCCCATATTGAAATCATGGGTGGCGACGATGTGATAGACGTCCAGATCGTATTCCAGGCCAAATCGCTCCTCATCCCAGCGCATGGCCCGCTTCAGGCTTCCCATGGCATGGTCAAGGCGTTCCAGGCTGCCCGGATCTGAATGCACGTAAAGCTCGACTGATCGACCGGACGCGGTCACAAAGCGATCATGCACCGAGACCAGCTTGCCGGCAGCGATGGCAAACAAGTAACTGGGTTTGGGAAACGGATCATCCCAGACGCTATAGTGTTCACCGCCGTCAAGGTCTCCTTGCTCGATGCAGTTGCCGTTCGACAAGAGCACCGGGAAGTCCTCTTTTGAACCTTCCAATCGCACTCTGAAGCGCGTCATGACATCGGGCCGATCCGGAAACCAGGTAATCTTCCTGAAGCCCTCCGGCTCGCACTGCGTCAACAGCATATCGCCGGCCGCGTACAAACCTTCAAGCGCCGTATTCGCGATGGGTGAGATCTCGACTTCCGTTTCGATCATGGCCTGATCGGGTAATTCATGGATCAGCATCGCTTCGCCCTGATGCTTGCGCTGATCATGGCTGACTTCCCGACCGTCAAGGCGCACCGAACGAGTGGTCAGACCCACGCCTGCGAGCGCCAAAGGGCTTGAATCCGCCTCCAAGTCAGGGTTCCGACGCACGCTCAAGCGGGTATGCACCCGGGTCGTATCCCGATCCAGCTTGAAAACCATTTCGATCTGGTCCACCAGCCACGCGGGCGGGCGATAATCTCGGCGCAGGGTGGGCTTGCTTGCCTGATCGGTTCGAAGAGCCATGGTCTATCTCTTGCTGATACGGGGCCCGTAGTATACGAACTGCCGCCCAACGGTTTGTGGCGGAAAACTGCAAGCCTTTCCAGCTTGCGTTAAGGTGACCGAAATGCAGCTATGGCTTCTTCGACACGCAGCGACCGAGGATCGGGCTCCTTCCGGCCGTGATCAGGATCGTCGGCTGACGCCCGATGGTCGGGCACAGTGCCATGACCTGCATGCTTGGATAAGCACCTCCAGCATGGCGTTACCCGACAGGATTTACGTCTCTCCGGCGTTCCGCGCGCAGGAAACCGCTCGAGCAGTGCTCGGTCATCTGGACATGCCCTCCCCAAGTACCGAACCTCGGTTATGGAACGCGACGGTCGGAGACCTGGTCTCTTTTGTTGATGAGCAATCAGACGCCCGTCGTCTGATGCTGATCGCGCACAATCCGGGACTTGAAGGCTTGGTTCGCTGGCTTGGTGGTCAGTTGCCCGTGCAGGGAATGAAGCCTTGTACGCTTTGCGTTCTGGACACGGCTTTTCCACTCACGCCTGGTGGCAGCCGCTCACTGGCGGTCTATCGGCCCAGCGAGTCGGTATAAATCCTGGCCAGCGCTTCAATCCCGGCTTGATCCTCCGGACCAAACCGATTCAGGCTAGGACTATCGATGTCCAGTACCCCGATCAGCTGCTCGCCCAAGTAAAGGGGCACCACGATTTCCGAACGCGACGCCGCGTCGCAGGCAATGTGCCCATCGAACGCATGAACATCGGCGACACGCTGCGTCTGACCCGTCGCAGCCGCTGTACCGCAAACGCCCTTGCCCATAGGAATCAGCACGCAGGCCGGCTTTCCTTGAAAGGGTCCCACCATCAGGTTGTTCCCCTCAAGAAAATAAAAGCCCGCCCAGTTGAGATCAGGCAATTCCTGAAA
>JAZBPR010000270.1:0-3997 GCA_036351735.1 Wenzhouxiangella sp.
AATCACGATATCGGCCAGCATCCGATGCGGGGCAATGATGCCGTGCTCGACGGCCAGCACCTGATCAATGAATGGATCAAGCTCGGAGGCATGCCGCCGGCGCTTTTCGCGATGAGCCCGGCTGGCGTGGTAATCACGATCGATGAAGACGCGCACATCGACGTTCTTGAGCAAGGTCACGTACGTGCCCTCCACGATGGCGATCTGAAACGGCGAAAGATCGACGTTGACCTGATCGATTCGATCCTCCAGGTATCGCACCAGCGGCTTGGTCAGGCAGGCCCTCGCCCGAAACAATTCCAGGTGCTCTTCCATCAGGTCCAGACGCACTTCACTGGGACCAACCCAGCCGATATCCTCACGCCGAACCCGATCGTTGCTGCGCGGCGGATGGACAAAGTAATCATCTTGCTGAAGAACCGTGGTGCTGTATCCCTCTTCATTCAGCAGACGAGCCAAAGCCTCGGCGACTTCGGACTTTCCGGCCCCTGATTCACCAGCCACCGATACGACGAGCCTCTCTTCGGCGCTGCCGGGGCGCTGCCCGATCAACTGCTGCACGGATTCGGCCGCCCGGGCGTGATGCGGTTCAATGACGATGCTGTCACCTTTCATGCAAGCTCCGGAGATCCAAACAATCCACCGATTATACTGACCGGCCGAAACTCACCCTCGCTGATTCTGGATATTCCTTGATTCAACTCACCAATCCTGACTATCGCCAACGCTGGATCGATCTCAATTCGCATCTTGCCTCTCTGAGACAGTCGGAGGGACTTGGGCGCGCGCTGAGGGCTTTGATGACCAACCAGATCGAGTCCGGATTCATCAAGGATGAGTTGAGTGATATCCGGCGCTATCGGCTCACCTGTATTGATCAACCGGACCTGGCCCTTTGCGCCCAGTTCAACCCGGCACGTGCGCAGAGATTCAAGGGCTCATCCAGCATCGACCCGCGAGGCCACCTCATTAACGACGGGTGCTTTCTATGTGCTGAAAATGTGCAATGGCAGCACGGCGGCGCCGAGTTAGGTCTGGAGATTCATGATCTTGATCTCCCCTATATTGCCTGGATGAATCCTTATCCCCTGCTGCCCTGCCACACCGTGATCGCCAGTGCCGAGCATCTGCCGCAGGATTGGCGACACACGGACGGCCGCCCTCTCTCCGGTCTGATTGGGGATCTCATCTCCATCGCCAGCGCATTGCCGGGCTGGATCGGTTTCTACAACGGCGTCGGCGCCGGCGCCTCGATTCCCCACCATCTGCACTATCACTTTCTGCCACGTCCATCGGGCTATGAAGAAATGCCGATCGAACGTGCGGCAGCTGGCCGCACTTCAGGCAGCACGCAAGATGCGTGTTATCCGATTGACTTCATGCATTGGCATGGAAGTCCAGAATCAGTTCTCGACCATGCTCTGGCCTGGC
The DNA here is from genome assembly GCA_036351735.1 of Wenzhouxiangella sp. GTDB lineage: Bacteria > Pseudomonadota > Gammaproteobacteria > Xanthomonadales > Wenzhouxiangellaceae > Wenzhouxiangella. The sequence goes on from JAZBPR010000270.1 coordinate 1,432, forward strand.
TGGGCCGGCGATATCAGGACAGCCGGGCGGCGAATCAGGAATCGGCCAACATCATTGCCTGTGCCGATCACTCAGGATCACTGAATCTGTATTTCGTCCCGCGCGACCAGGATCGCGCCCGGGTGCCGGGGCTGAATGGCATTGTCGGCGGCTTTGAGGTCATGGGTGAGATCGTGTGCTCCACAGCCGAGGAGCAGTATCGTCTGGACACTGGCGACCTCAACTACGAAACGGTCGCGGACATGCTCGCCGAGGTTTCTGTCTCTGTGTAAACTTCCGGAGGTCAGTCGTCGCGGCCGCTTCGCCAGATCGAAAACAGCAGCCACACGCCACCCATGGCTGCGCCGATAAAGCCGAGCAGCCCAAACAAGGGCAGCCCAAAGGCTTCACGATCACTCTGAACGTTCAGGACGATCGCAGAGCCAATGATCAGGGCTGCAGTCACGACGCCCAAAGTCAACCGACTAGCAGCGCGGTCCAGCCGATGCCCTACCTCCTTGAGCGCCTGAATATCAATCTGCACCTCCACTCGACCGCGTCGCACTGCGCGCATCAGACGACTCAGATCTGCCGGCAAAGCGCCCAGCACCTTCAGGGTCTCTGACATGCTGTGCTGCATTCGGCGGGCGACATTGCCGGGGGAATAGTGCTCGTGGAGAACCTCCTCGATGAGTGGCGCGGCCTCACTGGCCATGTCGAATTTCGGATCCAGGGCGCGGCCCATTCCCTCCATCGTGATGAAGGCCTTGAGCATCAGCACCAGATCAGCAGGCAGCATCAAGTGGTGCGTACGAAGCACCGCCGTAATTTCGCCAATCATCTCGCCCATATCCAGCTTGGCCAGCGGCAGGCCATGGTAGTGCTCAATGAATTCACCGATATCGGCCCGGAGCGCGTCGCTAACCGTCTCGTGCGTCTCGCTCCAGTCAATCAGTGTTGTTGCAACCAGATCGGCATCCCGTGCGACAAGTCCATACAGCAGTTCGGCTACCTCCTGTCTCCGACTTTCTGACAAACGTCCCACCATGCCGAAGTCGACCAAACCGATCTTGTTACCGGGCATGTATTTGACGTTGCCAGGATGAGGGTCAGCGTGGAAAAACCCGTTCTGCAGAATCATCCGCAGGATGATCTGTGTTCCTGCCTGGGCAATCTCATGCCGGTTCAGGCGGGCCGCATCGACCGCGTCAAGATCATTGCCGGAAATCCCGTTCAGCCACGTCTGTACGTTCAGACGCTCACCGCTCCACTCCCAGAAGACCGAAGGCACGACAAGTCGGCTGTCGTCGGCGAAGTCGCGGCTGATGCGCTCGGCGTTGCGGCACTCAGCGGCGAAATCCAGTTCCCGCCGCAGTGCAACGGAAAACTGGCGCACCAGCAACTTGGGCCGATAGCGCTCCAGTTCATCCGTCTCGCTTTCAACAATCTCTGCCAGACGTTGCAGCAAACGAAGATCGGCTTCAACCACAGGCCGAATCCCGGGGCGCCGGACTTTGAGAATCACCTCGGTGCCGTCATGGAGTCTTGCCCGATGCACTTGGGCCAGCGAGGCTGCGGCCAGCGGCTCGGCGTCGACCCACTCGAACACCGCCTCGGGTGCTGCTCCAAGATCTTCGGTCACTTGGGCGTGGATCGCTGACCACTCTACCGCCGGTGCTTTGTCCTGCAATTTGCGGAATTCGGCGAGCCACTCGGGCCCGAACAGATCGACGCGCGTCGCCAGGACCTGGCCCAATTTGACGAAAGTCGGACCGAGTTCCTCGAGAATCCGGCGAATCCGCTCCGGCGGCTTCAGGCGGGCCAGCTCTTCGGCCTTTTTCCAGTGCAGCACCCGACCGGCGCTCTCCAGGGCACCCGCCATGCCGATGCGTCGCACCAGATCGCCAAATCCGTAGCGCACCAGTACGGAGGCGATGTCCTGCACTCGCCCGAGATCGCGCGCGGCATTGAGCGCCTGCCACAACATCAGACTGAATCGCTGCTTGGATGAATCATGTCGTTGCCTCTCTTGGCGGCCCCAGCCCAGCACCATGGTAACGCCTGAAGCTTCCGAGTCCAGCGGGTATCATGTCAACCCATGAAGCGTGTTGTTTTCTATTCCTTAACCGTGCTCTGCTTTGCGCTGATGCTTTCCGGCTGTGCTGCCACGCCGCCGCGGCAGCAAGATAATCTTTGTCAGATCTTCGACCAACACGGCGACTGGTACGACTATGCGCATCGTTCGGAAAAGCGCTGGGGCACACCCATCGCCGTTCAAATGGCCTTCGTGCAGCAAGAATCGTCGTTCAGAGCCCGGGCACGGCCGGAGCGGCGCAAGATTCTGGGCTTCATTCCCGGTCCCCGACCATCCAGCGCGAAAGGTTATGCCCAGGCACAGGACCCCGCCTGGGAAGACTATCAAAAGGCCACGGGAAGACGGTTCGCCCGCCGCACCGATATGGAAGACGCCCTGGACTTCATCGGCTGGTACAACGATGTCTCGCAGCGGCGTCTGGGTTTAAGCAAGACGGATGCTTTCCATCTTTATCTCGCCTATCACGACGGCCACTCGGGCTTTCAGCGCGGA
>JAZBPR010000271.1:0-4155 GCA_036351735.1 Wenzhouxiangella sp.
GACGCGAATTGGAAGAACTGGCGGCATCTGGGCTTGACCGGTCCTGCCAGAGGCGGCAGGCTTTGGAAATTCGGGTCTCGCCAAAGGTTTTCGCATGGGTCGTCACGACCACCCGTCACTGACGCACATGAAAATTGCATCGATCTTGTTCGTCAGCTCTGCGCTGGTTTACTGGTCCAGCCTTTGGACGCCCGGGTTTCCGGGAGACTGGGCAGTCAAGGCCTTCCCCATGCTGGTGGCGGCCGTTGTGCTGGGCAAAGCCTTGCCTGTTGCGTTCGGCGTGCCTTTCGTCGTCGGCTTTCTCGCGGCCGCGGCGGGGGATGTGTTTCTGGCGCTGGACCGTCATGATTATTTGATGCAGGGTCTTTTGTGTTTCCTGGTGACCCAGCTGGCCTACAGCTACGGTTTCATCGCTCGCCAGGTCGCCGTTGGCGAGCGTCTGCTATATCGACTGCCGGTAGCGGTCTATAGCATCGGGGCTTTTATGGTGATGTTGCCCAGCCTGGGCAGCTTCCTGGTGCCGGTCGCCGTTTACGTCGGCGCGCTCATGACCATGGGGGTGCTGGCGGCAGGCGTGGAAAACAAACCCGGTCGGCTGTATCTTGGGGCCGTACTGTTTGTCATCGCCGATTCACTGATCGGCATCAATCGATTTGTCAGCCCCTTTGCCTATTCAGAACCCATCATCGTGGGGATTTACACCACTGGTCAGTTCCTGATCTTCACCGGCGCGCTGGCTGCTTTTGGTTCACGCGCGGTGAGCGGCCGGATGCCTGAGCAATGAAAAGGCCATGACGGATGGAAGCGGTTCTGGTCAACTAGAAAATGTAATTGTCCGGCGTGATGGCTCTGGCAGGGGTACCGTCTCCAATTAGGCTCTTGCGCGTCCTACAAGCTGTCCTTTTCAAAACGATCGCTGAAGATGCTCTGCAGTTCCAGTCGCCAGATACCGCCGCTTCGAACAACGTACAGATGGCCTCTTTCGTCCTCCCCGAAGCTACGAAGATCTGTGCCGATCGCCAAAAATGGCAGGGCCTGGAACGTATCAGCACCCGTCTGCCAGGCCAGCCAGATCTGGCCAGAGCAGTAGTCGCCGTAAACATAAACGCCGTCGAGCAACGAGATCGGTCCGCGGTAACGGTAGCCGCCGGTAACCGAGCATTCGGGTTGCGCGGAGGTGGTGTAGAACAGCACGGGTGCGCGATGCTCGAAGCCGCACTCCTGAATTGGATCCTGAGGCGGATAGGTATATGGACCCTCACAGGGCTTCCAACCGAAGTTCGCCCCAGCCGGAGCATCAGCCCGTAGCAGGCTGATTTCTTCCCAGCGGTTCTGGCCCACATCCCCAATCCACAGATCACCGGTTAAGCGATCAAAGCTCCACCGCCAGGGGTTGCGCAAGCCGGATGCCCAGGTCTCGCCGCAGTCTTCTGGTCCAGCAAAAGGATTGTCAGAGGGCACGGCATAGGGTGCTGATCCATCGTCGTTGGCCGCACAAAGATTGTTTATCCCCGCCGGCGTGGTGTTGTCTACGTCAATGCGGAGCATTTTTCCCAGCAGTGCGGTGCTGATATCACTTTTGCAGCTGCCACCGGTCAAGAGGTCGGCAGTACTCACGCTCTGTGACCGATTGCATGGGTCTCCGCCGCTGCCGCCGTCGCCCATGCCGATATAGAGATAGCCGTCGGGTCCGAACTTGATTTGGCCACCATTGTGGTTGGAGAAATCCTGGGTGATTGTCATGAGCACCCGCTCGCTGGCTGGGTCGCCAAGGCCGGTCGATCCGTTGACCGTAAATTCGGCAATAACCGTATCGCCAGTCTCAGCGCCGGACGGATGGCCAGCGCCTGCCGTGTAGTTGACGTAGAAGCGGCCGTTGTTTCCGAAATCTGGATGAAAAGCCAATCCGAGCAGGCCACGCTCGCCGCCGGTGGACAGCGGGCCGGGTAAGGCCATGAACAGATCGACAGCGCCGTCGGTAGCGACCGTCTCGATACGGCCTGACTGGCGAAGTACAAAAAGCCGACCTGAACCATCGTCAGCATGCGCCAACCCCAATGCGCCGGGCAGGGCCCCTGCCGGAACGACCTCGGTTAGACCTAGATCAGCCGGGATGCCGGCGATGACCGGCTCGGGGTGTGCACCCTGAATAATCCAGTCTCGAACAAGTCCTTGCTCGGCCTCGGAAAGCGACCCCATCCGAAAAAAAGGAGCAACCGGGTCGTCGCAGTTGATCGCGCGAAACAGGACGCTACGCTCAGGAAAATACGGGTCAACCAGTAATTCCCCCGGGCTGCGAGTTGAGGCTTGTCCGACCAAGGAACCCCAAGCCTCACCGGCGGTGAGGTTCAGATCGCCACTGCTGCCGGGCTGATGGCAAAAACTGCACTGAGCATCAAAGATGGGCTGAATTTGGCTATCGAAGTCGACCGCACTGACGGTAGCGATGTCGTTTAGCGACGCACAGCCAGTTGGCTCGGCACTACGACCCGTTTGAACCTGAGCACACAGGATGGCAATACAGCAAAGACAGACGAGGCGCATGACACGTGGCTGAATGCGTTGGAGGGAGAACGGTGGGTATAAAGACTACTTTACGCTGCCTTTCGGTGCAATGAACCGGTCCCCGCGACTTATACTCCCCGCGCGCTGCTGTTCCTGACTGACGAGTGATCTAACGATGCCCGGGCTGCTGGAGTTTTTCCTGCTGTGTTTTACCTCTTTATTCACCATGATCAATCCGATCGGGGTGATCCCGCTGTATTTGGGTGCGACCCAAGCGTTTGATGCGGCAGAAGCCAAGCGCGTGGCAGTGCGGGCGGTTTTGACCAGCGCATTACTGCTGGTCAGCTTTGCGATCACCGGCAAGGCAATCTTTGATTTCTTTTCGATCACCATCGACAGTTTGCGTATCGTCGGCGGCGTGCTGTTCTTCTTGATGGGTTTTGACATGCTGCAGGCCAGAGCCGTTCGGCGTCGCGAGCCGGAGGAGACTGACACTCACTACGCTACCGATGTGGCCATCACGCCGCTGGCGATCCCCATGATTACGGGCCCGGGCGCAATCACCATGGTGATCCTGTTGATGAAAGATGCCGCAGACCTGCCCCATCGTGTGGCTTTCTTCAGCGCGCTTTTTGCAGTTTTGGCGCTCACCTTGTTGATCCTGATTGCCGGCAAGCGGATTCGGGCGGTTCTGGGTGAAAACGGCAATAAAGTCCTGATGCGGTTGATGGGGCTGATCGTGATGGTGATTGCGGTGGAATTCTTCTTTGCCGGGCTGATTCCCAAGATCCAGCCCTTGTTTGCCTAGCGCCGCTCGAACCCGTCGTGAAATAGCCGGGAGGGCGGTGGGGCGGCTTCAGTCAGGAACCGAGCGAGAATTCCGGTGTTGTCTGCGGCCGGAAGGTCGCTTAACCAGGCCGAGGCGTTGGTGAGCACAGAGTCAGAGCTTTTGCCGCGGTCCTGAAAACCGGCCACCGTTATCGCGTCCAGTTCGACCAGCATGCCCTGCAAAGAAACCGCATTGGGGCCATTGGGGTCGCTGCCATCCCACGGATTGGTGAGCAGCGTGCTGTACCTGACACTGGCAAGATCAGGTGTGTAGACCCGGGCAAAATCGCTCCACTTCGACTCACCTTGCTCGAAGGTATACATCGGCTGGTAGGCATCGCTGGTCGTGATCGGTCGCCGGCCGGTGCAAACAACACCCACGCTGCCGTCGATTCCAACCGAGATCTGATTTCGGCACCGGGTTGTGTTGACGTTTGGCCAGCCGCCGTTGGGGTTGGGCCAGTGACTCAGTTTGGGGTCGGGGTGCGGATTGCCGAGTCCGCGCGTGGAGTTCGGGTATTCGGCAATATAAGTCGCGTTGAGCAAGTTGCCCGAACTCAGATCGAAGGCTCCGAGCCATGAAATGTGGATGTTTCCGCTGTTGCCGGTAAAGCGATTCTGGAACCCTCTGGCGTCGGGGTTGGCCGCGATGTTGTTCCCGCTCCACAAATTGACGACGTTGTTGCCGTGGGCGCGTGCCAGAACTATCAGTCGACCGTTGGTGTGATCGATGGCGAGGGCATCCACGTACTGATCCGGACTGGAGTTGCTGGTGGTTTCTTCATAAAGCCGATTCCACCAGCGCAACGTTCCGTCAGGATC
>JAZBPR010000272.1:0-3297 GCA_036351735.1 Wenzhouxiangella sp.
AAGTGCTTGGTGTAAACGCTGAACTCGGCGGGAAGCTATCTGCTATTGCCGGTGTCGAGATAAGCGAGGGTGATGTGTCCAACATTATCAGTAGCGTTACGAGCTTCGAGCGGTGGATGACGGATCGCTTTTCGGCCACAGCGGTGCATCGAGAACTCCCGCTGCTGGGAATTGATGATAACGGTTCCGTGGTATCCGGTACCGCCGACCTGGTGCTGCAAACAGAGGGCGGCATTTGGATTATTGACCACAAGTCTGATCAAGTTGATGACCCGGAACTGGCGTTCAATAGTTACCGACCACAACTGGAGAGCTATGCAACGTTGCTGCGGAGCATGGGGCATAACGTGTTGGGCATGGGGATCAACTGGATTCGGCGGGGGAAGGTTGTGTTACATCACTTTGGCGGTTCATTTGAAGAAACGTCTAAAGACTAAAAATTGGAGAGGAATGGGAATTACATGAGCGGCATATCGGCATCACTGAACAAATGGTTTTCAGAGCGCCCCCAGTGGCTCCAGATTGCGGCTACTCGGTTACTTCAGCAGTCAGAGCTTACTGACAAAGACGTCTCTGAGCTCGCAACTCTTTGTCAGCAAGAAGCCGACGGTAAGGTCCCCAAATCGACCTGTTCCTTTCCTGCTACCGCGTTCTCCCAGGGCGCAGCAGGCTCCCTGCGTTTGTGTTCAATCAGTGAAGTCGAAGGAGTAAACGCCCTTGCTCCGAAAAAGCCACTTGAGTTTGGTAAGGGCAATATCACGATTGTTTATGGCAACAACGGGTCAGGCAAATCCGGTTACGTCAGACTCCTCAAGCATGTATGCGGTGCCCGCGAGACGGGTACCCTGCACCGCAATGTCTATAAGCCCGGCTCTGCCGTACAGAAAGCCTGCATTTCGTTTGAGCAGGACGGCATTCCAAAGAGTCATACGTGGTCGGGACAAGGGATCTGCGATGACCTCAAAAGTGTCGATATTTTCGACACCTCTTTTGGCAAGGTGTTTGTCAGCAGCGAAGACGAGGTGAGCTACGAGCCGCCGGTTCTATCGTTTTTCAGCTCGCTCATCCTCGCATGCGAAAAGGTCGCATCGGCCCTGGACACCGAGGCCAAGCGGCACCAGTCAAAAAAGCCGAATATCCCGGATGACAAGAAGGTAACTCCTGAAGGCATCTGGTACGAATCCATCAGCGCCAAAACCACCACCCAAGACATCGAAAAGCGTTGCGCATTTGGCAGCGCTGACGAGACCGAGATGCAAACGCTGCAGCAGCGCCTTGCCGAACAGGCACCGGCGGAAAAAGCGAAGCAGCTGAGAAAGCAGAAACAGCATATCGACACTCTGGTCCAGGATGCCCAAAAATATCTCAAGCAATTATCGGACGAGAACTACCGACGGATCATTGCCGCCAAGAAGAAGTCGATCCTCAAGAAAACAGCGGCAGATACGGCGGCGGAAAAGGTGTTCTCCGGCAGCGAGCTTGAAGGCATCGGGTCAGATGTCTGGAAAGAGCTTTGGGATGCGGCCCGGAACTACTCCGTATCGGCTGCTTACAAAGAGGCCGAGTACCCGAATGTTTCTGATGGCTCCCGTTGTGTCCTGTGTCACCAGACCTTGACACAGGAGGCCAAGGAGCGGTTGGTCTCCTTCGAAAGTTTCGTGAAGGGCGAAATGCAGAAAGCCGCATCGGATGCGGCCAAGGAATACGAGACCGCCAGTCAGACTATCGAGGTGCTACCGACATCGGAGACGCTGAAGACACGTATCGATGCGACTGGCATTCCACAGGATGAAGTCGCCAGCCAGGTGACGGATTTCTTTGCTCAATTGCAGGCCAGAAAGGACCTGCTCGCTGGGATCGATTCCGAAGAAGCCATTCCCGATCCTCCGCTCTCACCGAAATGGATCGAAGAAGCCAACGCCCAGTCGAAAAGTCTCGGAGAACTCGCGGCGAAATATGACGAAGATGCCAAAAGCGACAATCGAGAGGAGATCAAGAAAAAGCTAAACAGCCTGCAGGCAAGAAAGTGGTTGTCTGAGCACCGCGCCGCTATTGATGAAGAAGTCACCCGATTGAAGTTACTGAACCAGATTCAGGAAGCCAAGAAGTCGACCAATACCAAAGCCCTGTCCCAGAAAAAAGGGGAGCTGGCAGAAGCCTTGATCACGGATGCGTTCGTGCAAAGATTCAACGCGGAACTCAAGACCCTCGGCGCGTCTCAGGTGAAGGTTGAGCTCGTGAAATCAAAAGTCTCCAAGGGCCGCGTCCTTCATAAGCTCCAGCTCCGAGGGGCATCTCAGAATGGGCTCGCCGATGTCCTGAGCGAGGGAGAAAATCGGGTCGTATCCATTGCTGCTTTTTTGGCCGACGTCACCGGCAAGAGCAACCAGACCCCTTTTATCTTCGACGATCCAATATCCTCGCTTGACCAAAGCTATGAGGAGGCCGTGGTTCAAAGACTGATCGAGTTGTCTCAGGATAAACAGGTCATTGTGTTTACTCACCGCTTGTCCTTGCTGGGAACGGTCAGGCATTTTGCCGAGAAAAAGACCATCAAGCCCGATGTGGTGAGCATTCGCTCTGCGGACTGGGGTACCGGAGAGCCAGCCCCCATTCCACTTTCACAGAGTGACATTAAATCCGCCCTGAACACACTCATGAATCAGCGGTATCAGGATGCAAAGAAGGCGAGCGAGAACGGCGAATTTGAACATGCCGAAATCTTACTTAAGTCGATATGCAGCGACTTCAGGACGTTGGTGGAGCGCTCTATTGAAAATGATCTGTTGTGCGGGGTGGTCCAGCGATTCCAGCGTCCAGTCCATACGTTGAAGCTCAAGGATCTGGCCAAATTGAAGGACACGGATTGCGATCTCCTTGATTCGCTCATGACCAAATACTCCGGGTTTGAACACTCACAGCCAGCAGAAGCACCAGTGGAGCTGCCGAAGCCAGACGATCTTTTGACCGACATGACTTTATTGAAAAACTGGCGTGAAGAATACGCGAAGCGCCCCGCCTCCGCGGTGACAGGTTAGCAGTATGAGAGTTCTCCACACATCGGACTGGCACATTGGACGCACTCTTTATGGCAGAAAGCGCTACGAGGAGTTCGAGGCCTTTCTGACCTGGCTCACTGAGACGATTCAGCAGAATGAAATTGATGCCTTGCTGGTAGCAGGTGATGTCTTTGACACCAGCGCTCCAAGCAATCGCGCCCAGGAGCTCTATTACCGATTCCTATGCCGGGTTGCCGCGTCACCTTGCCGGCATGTGGTAGTCATCGCGGGAAATCAT
>JAZBPR010000273.1:0-19156 GCA_036351735.1 Wenzhouxiangella sp.
CTCCTTTCTTGTCGAGGTCCCCGCGACCGGTCATTTCACGACGAGGCCGGCTTGTGCCGCAGGCATCATGGCCGAGTTTCTTCGATCACCAGAGCGTGCGCCGGATCAGAGCTGCCTTGATGACATGGCTCACATTGATTTCGTCACCGACTATAAAGCGACTCCCGCTGTTTACGCGCTTTATCAAGAGGTCGACGCAGGCCGCTATGGAGGACTGATCGCGCCCTCGCTGGCAATCCTGATTCTCATTATCGCCGTCCTGGCCTACCCCATCGCCTGGATCGGCCGCAAGCTGGACCAACAGGCCTCCGAGCATACAACGCAGCGACGAATGGCCTGGTTCGCCGCCGTGCTGATGGTGGGCGGAACTGCCGCCCTGACCATGGCGGTGACCCAGAGCTTCAATCGGTCCGTCGCTTTGCTCGCACTCGGCCTGGTTGGACCGACCGTCTGGGTCGCACCGTTGATCGTCCTGGGACTGCTGATCGCACTGTTGGCCATGGTTCAGGTCATCAGGAAACCCAAGGACACTGGAACGGTGACGGGCATCGCTGTAGTCCTGGGAGCGGGTATAGCGCTCAGTGTTTCCCTAACGGTTCTGGGCCTGTTGTTCTAGGCGATGTTCGATCTCAACTGCGCTTCTCGAGACCAACGGTCCACTGAAAGCCTATGTGGAGAATCGAAGCGGTGACACTGGTCCCAATATGGCTAATGGCGACCTGGACTTTGCCGGCATGATCATCTGAGCTCAGGAACAACAAACCAGGACAGACAGCAATTGAGCTTCGATGCGCGGCGCTTTTCGCCAATCTCCAAGGGTACCCGGAGCCGCGGCAGTTTGCCGTTCAAGCCCTGTGGCAGCCCACAGCAAGCAAAATTCCCCCGATTCCGCTCTGTCATCGTCACTCTAACGGGCAGATACCTGATCGGGTCGGAGTTGACCCGTCACGGCACGAGCGGCACCGGACCGCGTGCGAAAAACACGCGGCTGGATACTGGTCTTCGGCAGTTCAGTTCAGCAAACGCCCTCGCTCCGCCGGCGGAGCCCGGCTGTCACCCCACAGGCCGGGAAGGCCCTTGGTAGCCAGATGATTCAGGATCCGCTCGATCACGGGCGGGTCTTCGATGCACGCGATGATCTTGACCGTTCCACACACGGTCAGCCGGTGTGCGGTCTTCGGTTGGCTTTGTGGGCTTCGCACCCCGGCCCCGGCGGGCAGGGGTGATCCGCGCACGATGGGGGCTATTGGGTGCGAATACCCCATGGAAGCGATTAAGATTCAGGCGGAGCGGTGGCACCAGCGCGGCCAGCCATGCGATGAAATCCAGCGGGAGATCATTCAGTCAGCATTGGTCGCGCGGTCCACTGACCAGGCTCTCAAGGCGGTGATCTGCTCAGCCATGGTCTTTGACAGTGGCACCATGCGAAAGCTGTTGCGCATCAGATCGTCGTAGACGAAGTCCCGATCCTGATAGAAGGCATCCAGGCGCGCTGCGCGAACCATCTGTTCGATTTCCGATGCGGTCCAGCCGTCGACCAGTTCGCAAAGATGGTCTATGTCGAATTCCTCCGGATTGCCCCCTTGGTTGCGAATGTGGATCCGAAGAATATCTGCTCGCGCCGCGGGCTTTGGCAGGTCGAGAAAAAACAGCTGGTCGAAGCGTCCTTTGCGCAACATTTCAGCGGGAAGCATCTCAATCTTGTTCGCCGTAGCGGCAACGAAAACATCGTCCGGCTTTTCCTGCATCCAGGTCAGAAAAGACGAAAAGATCGTCATGTTACCGCTGGCCACAGCTCCGTTCATGTAGCCAAACGAGTTTTCGATCTCATCGATCCACAACACAACGGGCGCCGCGCTCTCAGCGGTCGCAAGGGCCCGCGCCCAGGCGACTTCCGGCGACCCGCCAATCCCGGCCATGATCCGATTCATATCCAGCCGGATCAGGGGAAGATCCCAGGCGGCGGGAATGATCTTGGCCGCCAGCGATTTACCGCAACCGCTAACACCCATGAGCAAAACCCCAGACGGTGGCTGGACACCCGCCTTCTGGGCTTTGCTGCTGAATAATTCGTGGCAGGAACGGATCCAGCGCTTCAGTGACCGCAAGCCGCCGATCTGATCGAGATCAAGGTCGACGGGCACGCTCTCCAGCGCACTCTCTCTGCGCAGCAATCTCGCCTTGACCCGGCGAATGGCTTCCGTGGCTTCCTTGCGATCCGTCACCCCTTCACTGACGATCCGACGGAAGAGATCGCGGGCCTCGTTGAGAGAAATACCCCGCATGTGCTGCGCACAGTGGGCGAGCCAGTCACTTTCGCGCTGCTCGTGCTCCTCAAGCTGCGAGTTCTGTCCCTCAAGAAAGGCCTGCAGTTCGTTAACCGACGGCAACGGTAGAGACAGTACGTAAAGCTCCTTGCTGAGTTCATCGGGGACCAGCATTCCCGGAAAGCTGAGGACCAGAGCACCCGGCGCATCCGCCAATATGTCGTAGAGATCACGCACTGCCCTGACCAGGCGCGGATTATTCTTCAACAGCGCGGGGAGATCGAGCATCAGCGTCACCGCGCCCTGTCCTTCCCGAGCAATGTAGTCCAGTGCCGCCAGCGGGTCCCTCAGGTCCTGTTCGGTTGCGGGCTGATCAAAGAACCCCTGCGCTGAAGACCATCGCCAGACAGGACGACCGTCGGCCGCTTTCGTGAGAAGTTCGGCCAGACGCTCTTCTTCCCAGGTATCAACGTAGATCAGTGGATAGCCGGCCCGAACCACACCGACTAGCTCTGTAGCCGCACTTCTGGATTCAGCGCTCACAGCCATATCCTGCTTGACGGGTCAAAACGGCCACAGCGACCACACCTGCCCTGCGACAGCCAGGCTCATGACGGCACTGGCGCTGATCAGCAAGCCCGCTTTCGACCCAAACGCGACCCATTCACGGCAGCGCCAGGTTTGTACCAGAGCAATCAGACCCATCAACAGGCTGACCGGACCAAGCCAGGCAAACCAGGAGGCCCATGAAACCATGCCGAAAAGCAACATCGCTTCGGTGATCTGGGATGTTGCATAGGCGGCAGCACCCAGGCCGATCAACCACGCAGCCGCAACCACAGAAGCCATGAAGACCAGCAATCGACTGCCTCCGTCAGGGGCAAGTTGATGGCCGTTGAGGCGCCTTCCGACCCAGGCAAGCGGCAGAAAAACGGCTGCCAGCAGCGTCAATCCCGCTGAGACCCCAACCCAGATACCATGCGCCTTGAGGCGATCCTCGTCTTCGCTCATCAACGCTAGCGCATCCACAATGACCGAGGTTCTGAAATACGGGGCCAGAAACTCGGCGGCCGCCTCGCCATTCTCGACACATTCTCGGTCGGCGCGCTGGCCCGGATCATCAAACCAGGCATTCATCCAATCACCGGCGCACGGTACCGAACGGGTCGGGCCATGGCCGGCGTGCGGAAAAACGACCAGCTCGCCATTCTCGAATCCCGGCATGATGTATTCGGCCATCTCCACCGGGGTGATGGGATCCCAGCGTCCATTGACCACCAGCACAGGGAGGTCTGTCTCGACCGGCGCGTAGGCGTCGAAATCGCGTGGAGTCAAGCCCACATCGCGGCACCTTTGCGGTCTCTGCAAAATCGAGGACGGATGATTGAATGCGTTGAACAGCGTTGGGTAAGTTTGGACATCCTGCTCGACGAAGCCCGCGCCGGAGTCGGCGTAGCCGTCCAGACAGCGAACGGCCACCGACATGCCCATGGACATGCCAATGCCACCGTCGATGTCCAGCGTCATGGCCTGAGCCAGCGCCCGAAAGAAGGTGTCTTCGTCATCGGCTACAGCACGCGTCAGACCGTCGAGAATGGCCGGCAAAGCCGGATGGGTCTTTTGTTCATACATCAGACTGAATGGCAGACCGACGATGGTATTGGAGAAAAAGTGCACCTCACCCTGCGGGAAGGTTTCACTGGGCTCCACCTCGACCGTCACCGGAGAGGCCTCAATCGTCTCCAACGCGACCATGTAACGATCACGCAAACCGGAGAATACCCGCGCGCAATCTGGTTGATCGGCGCAGGCGCCGAAAAGGCGATCAAGGTTGGCGTCGTGCCAATGGGCGATTCGCATCAGTTCACCCAGATCCAGCGGCACGATGGCATCAATGATGGCCGCACGAATACCTTCAGGGTCGACCTTCATATAGGCCTGACCCAGCACCGATCCGTAGGAGATGCCCCAGACGTTCCATTCGTCCAGCCCCAGAGCCAGACGCAACGCCTTGACATCTCGCGCGTTTTCAAAAGTGTTGTAGCCGGTAACATCCACACCGCTGGCGATCGCACTGGAGATGCAATCCTCCGCCTGCTCCAGCAAGGCCAGGTCCGCCAACTCGCGATCCGCATGAAGATGCTCGGCCCGGTTGCGGGCATCGAAGAACGGACAAAAGTCGCCTGAGTTGCCAATGCCCCGCTGCTCGAGAATGTAGAGATCGCGCTGGGCAACCAGCCGGTGGTCTTTGAGTCGCTCAACATACATGTCGACCGTGACACCGGGTCCTCCCGTCAGGTAAATCACAGGGTCATCGCGAATCTCCACATCCTCCTCTTCGTGATTCTTGCCGGTGGCAAGGATCCTTACGAAGTTCAGTTCAATGGTGCGACTGCCTTGGACTTCCCGGTTTTCAGGGACCTTGATCAGACCGCATTCGATCTCACCGGCCTCATAGTCAATCTGCCCCCGGAAGGGGCAGACCACGGTATCCGGACTAGATTGCCGGAGCCAGGCAAATTCAACCTCACTCGACTCTGCCTGAAGATCGGTCTGCGAAGCTGGCTCCTGAGCTTCCAGCGCCTGGAGCGAAGAACCACTCCATAGGAGAATAAAAATCAACGCAGAGGCTGCGAATTGGGGCATCAGGATCTCCGATGAAGTGGGCATGGGTCTTTGCAGCAAGACTGAGGCCGATGTATGGGGTTGGCACGTCATTTTCGCCCGATCTGCGGCGAAGCACAAACCGGCCGGTTGCACGGTCAGCGGGTTAACAATTCTGAGCCTGTCTGTAAAAAACCCGCGGGCGGCGCATCTAATGCAATAAGACCACTAAACGGATCATCATCGCGATGCGCATCATCCTTGCACTGCTTATGGCCTCGGCTGCCGGCTTCACGCTAGAAGCCCGCTTCGACGTAGAACTGGCTCACTCGATCGTCGGCCTGTTCTTTGTGCTGGCCTACATCCTGCTCGGCGGGCTTCCCCAGCTGAGAAGGGGCAGCCCATGAACCCCATGACGATCGAGTCGGCGTGACTACCGCCTCATCGGCTGGCGCTCGCCATACGTGAGCGTTCGCCACAGCCACTCGGCCGGGCCAAAGCGGAACCGGGTCATCCACCATTGGCTGATCACTACCTGCAGGGCGAAAAAGGCCAGCGCCAGGGGAATACTCGCCCAGCGGGGTACTTCACCCCAAAGGCCAAGACCATAGCCATAGATCACCCAGGTCCAGACCAGCGACTGGGCCAGATAGTTGCTCAGCGCCATCTGCCCCACGGGCGCCAGAAAGCTGAGCCTTTCAGACGAAAGCGTGATCATCGACAGATATCCCAATGCGAGCAGCAATCCACCGAAGATCCCCAGCGTCGTACCCAATGCCGACTGCACGCTGGGCAAACCGGAACTGATATCCCACATCACCCACGTTGCTGCAGCCGATAGAGCCAGACCAAACAGCAAACCGCGCGAACGCCAGCGCCTGAAATACATAGCGTGCTGTTGAGGATTCAAAAGACGGTCGCTGACCACAAGCCAGCGTCCGATCAGGAAGTAGCCGATGACCGGCGTGGCCCAGAACAGGAAGAACTGAAGCTTGAAGATCGTGTCATCGATGCGCAGACCGACGTTGTCGGCGAAGCTGCCGGTTTCGTGGATCTGCTTCGCCTCGGCCAGGAACTCCCGCAAGCGCGCATCATCGGCGGCGAAGCTCTCCATGATTTCCGCGCCGACTTCAGGCTGCGTCGAAGCCACCATGATGCTGGCGGTACTCAACCACATCAGCAAAACCGGAACGCTGACGAAAAACAGGCCCCATTTCCAAAGGCGACTGACCGGTGTCTTGCGGAACAACAGGATCATGATGATCGCTGCGATGGCATAGATCAGGAGGATGTCGCCCGCCCAAATGAACAGCGTATGGATCAAACCCAGTCCAGCGAGTATCAGCAGCCGCCGCAGATAGACGCCCCAGAACGGGGCCGCTTTCTTAAGCGCGCGCTCCGCCATCAGCGCGAAGCCCGCACCAAACAGGATCGAAAACAGAGGATAGAACTTGCCCTCGCCCAGTGTGGTCACCAGCGCATCGGCAACCTGACTGAGAAACGACATGCCAGGCTCGGTACCCAGCATGATGGCCTGCATCGGACGCAGGAACCATTCGAAGTTCACCAGGAGGATGCCCAGCAAGGCAAAGCCCCGAAGCACATCCAGATGAATCAGCCGGTCGGAAACCGGGCGCAAGTTTCTTCCCGCCATCGTTATGTCCCTTCGTTGGAAACTTCGGTCAAGCTTATACCGGGACAGAGCCGATGTTCAGGTGCCAATGGTCACCTGAGCACGATTTGATGCAAATCCAGATTGTCAGGATGCGCCCGTATCTCCGGCGACTTCCCTGGGCGTCGGATAAGCGGTGGCCACTTGATTCCGACCCGAGGTCTTGGCCTGATAGAGCGCAAGATCGCAGGCTTTCAGAGTGGCTTCAACGTCCAGCGAAGCATCGAAAGGCGCGATCCCGAATGAGGCCGTGACCTTCAGCGGCCCGGCTGAAGTCCGGAACGGCAGACCGGCCAGGCCATGCCGCAAGCGCTCGGCGACTTCGGCGGCAACCGTTTCGTCACCATGCGTCAGCAGCACCGTAATTTCCTCACCCCCAACCCGGGCAACCAGGTCACTCTCACGCGCGATGTCCTGCAGGCGTTTGGCGACCTCAACCAGAACTTCGTCCCCCACATCATGACCATAGGTGTCGTTGATATGTTTGAAGTGATCGATATCAAGCAGGATGAGGCTGCTCTCGCCCCCGTACCGGGCCAACTCTGAAAGCCTGGCTGTACTCCGATCCTTGAAGGCACGGCGATTTGAAAGGCCGGTCAGCGTGTCGTGATTGGCAAGGTAGTTGCTTTCCTCAAGCAGTTTCGAACTCTGGGCGGCTTCTGCGACAAAGCGCTCCCGGACGCCGTTGTAGAACAGGGCCACGTAGGCAGCATCGGTTTCAGGCTCCGCTTTAAGCGGCATGGAGAAGTCTCCGGTCTGACCCTGGTTGGCCATCTGATCGAGCAGTTCAATCAGGCCGGAATGCGCATTGTGTTCCGCCACGTTCAAGCCCACGCGTTCTTCCTCGGGTGTCACGCGGAAACGAACCAGCCCCTTGATCAGATGCATGAAGATGAACGCCGAGGCAAAAGCAAAGCAGCCGATCGCGACCGTTCCAAAAAGCTGGATGCCCACCCATTCAACCCGACCCGACAAACCATCGGGGATGGTTTGCGGATAAGCGAACAGAGGATATAGCGTGGTGCCGAACAGGCCACCAAACAAATGGACTGGAATCGCCGAGACCGGGTCGTCAATCTCCAAACGGTCGAGCACGCGCGTGCCAACCAGTGCAACCGAGGCACAAAAACCGCCGACAAGCACTGCTCCAACAGGCGACAGGAAAGCGCAGCCTGCGGTGACGCCGACCAAGCCACCCAGCATTGCCGTAAAGAGATCCTGGGCAATCGGCTTCGTCCCTCGAAACAGGTGTAGCGCGAGACCGACAACAATCCCCACACTCCCGGCCAGAGCCGTATTGACGAGAATCAGCGGTACTTCACGATCAATGGAATTTGACCCGCCCGAGTTAAAGCCGAACCAGCCAAACATCAGTAGAAAAGCACCCAATGCAGCGACAGCAAGATTGGATGGCTCTATGCCACCGTCACTATCGAACCTGCCCAACCTTGGGCCAATCACCAATACCGCTGCCAGCGCGATGGCACCGCCGACCACGTGGACGACCGCGCCACCGGCCACATCACGAAATCCCAGACCCAGCAGCCACCCCTCGGAGCCCCAGGCCCAGTGCCCGGCGATCGGATAGATGGTCACGGGAATCACCGCGGCAAGCGTCAGGTAACCCCAGAAGCGTGTCCGCTCGGCCACCGCCCCGGACACAATCGTGACGGCTGTGCCGGCAAACATCGCCTGAAACAAGGCGGTCAACATGAGCACCGGATCATCACTGAACAGAGGCGACGAACCCCAGCCCACCCAGCCGTTCAAGAACCCCTCGTTGAGGCCAAACATCAATGGATAGCCGATCAACATGAACAGGACAACCGAGGTTCCAAGGTCAGCAACGTTCTTGATTGCGACGTTGATGCTGTTCTTGTTTCGGACCAGACCCGCCTCAAAACAGGCAAAGCCCGCCTGCATGATCAGAACGAGAAACGTCGAAAGCGCGAGCCAGATCAACTGATTACCTTCCATCAGGCAGGCCCAGCGGGTTTTGAGAACGGCTGGTCATCCGTGTCGCCCCAGACCCGCTTTGGCGGGCTCTTTTGGATATTTCAGGACTCTTTCATATTTAGAGTCAATCCGAATTGATATTGGTCAAATCAGGCATCACCTGATCGCAGCATCCATCAGAACCACTAATTGACCGGTCGGCCAGTTAATTGCTAAACTGACGCCATGCAAACCCCGAAAAAGAACTCACCCGCCAATACTCGAGACCCCGAAGCAACCCGTCAGCGGATCTTGAGTGCGGCGATGGACCTGTTCGTCGAAAAAGGCTACGCGGATGTTGCAATGCGTCAGATCGCCGAACGCTCCGGGGTGACCAAAAGCCTGATCCACCATCATTTCGGCAGCAAGGAAGCACTCTGGAAAGCGACCAAGGAGGCCGCGTTTGAGCTGTATGCAGGGCTGCAGCGTCAGGATTTGACCGAGGCCGAGCAATCCGATGAAGACCTGCTGCGACGTGGTGTCGTCAACTACTTCAAGTTTCTGCAAAGCCACCCTGAAGTGGTGCGTCTGTTCGCCTGGGCGCACCTGGAACGGGATACCTGCGTTGGAGAAAATGACGCCGGACTGGTGCGCCTCGGCGCTGAACGCATCCGGCAGGCGCAGGAGAACGGCATTTTTCGCTCCGACGTCAATCCGGTCCACGTGATCACCACCTTTGTAATTACCTGCACCCACTGGTTTGAAGCCCAGTCCCACCACAGCCAGTGGGAAGGCATTGGCAGCAACCAGGAATTTCTGGACGACTTTCTGAAGATTTTTCTTGACGGACTGAAGCCGAGACACGCGCCGGCACACTGAATTCGAGCCCATGAGCATCCCGATATCCACCCGCAGCTTTCAAGAATCACCGACTGATCGGCCGACCCGTTTGCACCACTTTTTTTTCCTTGGCTCGGTCGTTCTCGCCGCGCTGCTGCTGGCCGGGTGCGATGGGCCATCTTCAGCAAGCCCCAGTCCGGAACAACCAGGCAGACCCGTGCGCGTGGTCGAAGCTCGGGCCTTTGAAGGCACCGAAACGCTGCGGCTCCCGGCGGCATTGCGGGCCAGTCAGCGGGCCCATCTGGCATTCCTGCAGCCCGGATATCTTGCTGAACGGATGGTCCAGCGTGGGCAGACTGTTGCGGCCGGTGAGGTACTGGCCATCTTGCACAATCCCGCGCTGCAGCCTGGTGTGGCTGCCGCCGAAGCCTCGGTCAATGAGGCGCGGTCCAGGCTGATGCAGCTGGAAAGAGATACGGCACGCCTTGAAGAGCTGGTGATGCGTAATCTCACCTCGCAGGACGCACTTGATCAGACACGCGCCAGCCGCGATGTCGCCCGGGCCGCTCTCGAACAGGCCGAGGCACGTCGCGACGAAGCGCGCAACCAGTTGCTGGATGCAAACCTCCGAGCACCCTTCGCCGGGCAGATTGTCGAGGTCATGCTGGAGCCGGGCGACTTTGCAGCCTCGGGCCAACCTGTCATGCTGATCAACTCAAACGAACGGCTCGAAGTGGAACTCCAACTCCCCGGCCGCGTCGCGAACCGACTTCAGATCGGGCAGACCATTGACATCATGCGCTTCGATGACGGTGCACTGGTTGATGCACAGATCGTCGAGATTGGCGGCGCCCAGCCCGGCCTGACAGCCCCCGTGATTGCCCGCCTGAACGAAGCGGACTCGTCTGACTGGCGACCGGGCGATGCGGTGTATGCCGAGCTGAAATTGCCTAGCGTCGATGCCTTGAGCGTCCCCCTGACCAGCATCGTCAACCCGGGCACCCGCTCCAGCAAGATCTTTCGCGTACGCGACCAGGTCGCCGAGGAAGTCATTGTCGAAACCGGACGCACCCTCAGGGGCTGGGTGCAGACCAGCGGTGATCTGCAGGTTGGAGATCAGATCATTGTGGCAGGACAGGCTCAGCTGCTCGACGGAGAACCCGTCCGGATCATCGACTAAGGCGGAAAGTCCAGGCCATGAACCTCGTTTTTTCTGCCCTCGCCCAACAGCGGCTGATCTTTTCGTTCGTCGTTCTGCTGTCCTCGATCGGTGCCATTGCCTGGTTCAACATGGACCGTCAGGAAGACCCTTCTTTCCCTTATCGCATTGCGCAGGTGGTGGTGAGCTGGCCCGGGGCTGAGCCTTCGGAAGTCGAGCGCATGGTACTCAATCCACTGGAAGAAGAGATCGCCCAGATCGAGGAAGTCAATCAGATTGAGGGCATCGCCCGCCTGGGTGTTGCAATCATCAGGGTGCGCCTGAAACCCAGCGTCTATGACACCGATAACGTCTGGGATCGCGTGCGGGTGGCCATTCAAACCGCCGAGCAGAAATTTCCGGCCGATGTCCGTCCGCCGCAGCTCAATGATCGGGTCATGGACACCCATGGCATTGTTCTGGCAGTGACCGGCAGCGAGAATCTGCTGGAACTGCTCGAAGCCGCCCGCGCACTCAGACGCGACCTGTTCCAGATCAACAACGTGGCGCGCGTGGACTTGCTCGGCGATCCGGGCGAACAACTGCTGATCCGCCTCGACCCTGCCCGTGCCGGCGCACTGGGCGTCGATCCAGCCGAGCTGGCGCAACAACTGGCCGAGCGCAACCAGACCCTGGCCGGCGGCAGCCTGGATGTGCAGGGTCGAAGCCTCCTGCTGACACCGCTGACCGACTTTGACAGCCTTGAGGAACTGCTGCAAACACCCATTCAGACCAGCGACGGGGCCCTCCTGCCTTTGTCTGAGCTCGCAGACGTCAGTCTGGAAGTTGACCAGCCGGCCAGCGAGCGCATCTGGCTGGATGGTGTCCCCAGCGTTGCGCTGGGTGTGGTCATCCCCGAGGACCAGCTCAACGCGGTCGAGTTCGGCGAACAGGTCCGGGCGCATCTGGACAAGATACGCGCCAAATACGCGCCACTCGAGATCCAGGAAATGTTTTTCCAGCCTTACTGGGTCGAAGCCCGCTTGAGCGAACTGGGTCGTTCACTATTGATCGGGATGGTGACCGTCGCAGCGATTCTGGTCGTATTCATGGGCTTACGGCTGGGACTTCTGGTCGCCAGCATTCTGCCAATCGTGATCTTCAGCGCGCTGGCCATTTTTGCTATCGGCGGCGGCGTCCTGCATCAAATTGCCATCGCCGGCATGGTCATTGCGATCGGGATGCTGGTCGATAACGCGATCGTGATGACGGAAAATCTCCAATACCATCTGGACCGCGGCATCAGCCGCAGTCAGGCCGGCATCAAGGCTGTGCAGGAATTGGCATCGCCTCTCGCAGCTGCGACCGGCACCACGCTGGCCGCTTTTGCTCCGCTGCTGATTTCGCGAGGGGATACGGCCGACTTCACGCGCGGCATCCCGATCATGGTCATGTTGAGCCTGGTGGTGAGCTACTTCTATGCGCTTTTGGTCACGCCTGTGCTCGGCTCTGCTGTCCTGACGCGAAAACCTTTGTCTGACAATAGGCTGTCCCGGTTTGATCGCCTTGGGCGCTTGCTGGGAAAAATCAGCGTTCGGCGCGGCGGCACCGTTCTGTTGCTGGCGGGCTTGCTGGTGATGGGAACCGGCGTGCTGACCATCTGGCTCCCGAGGGACTTCTTCCCATCAGCGGACCGGAACCAGATGATTGTTGACCTGACCTTTCCGGAAGGCACCCGAACGGACTATTCGGCGCTGATCGCCAAGAACCTGTCTGACGAACTTCGTCCGCGCGACGATATTGAGGTCATCCATGTGTTCGCCGGGTTCAGCGGGCCGCGCTTCTTCTACAACCTGCAAACCAAGCCCTCAGCGCCCCATCTGGCCCGCCTGGTGATTATTTCTCGCACCGACGACGACTTGTCCAGCATCGCCAGACAGATTCGGCTGCGCGCACCGTCGCTGGCGCCAGAGGCACAGATCGTGGTGCGCCGACTCGGTCAAGGGCCAGCTACCGAGGCCGACGTGGAGCTGCAATTGATCGGGTCAGATCCCGGCGATCTGCAGCACGCTGCCGAAACCGTGGTGGCGACTTTGCGCAGCACGCCGGGTGCCATGGACGTGCGCCACGAACTCGGAGTTGGGATGCCATCGATGGAGTTCGTCATTGATGATGCCGAGGCCTCCCGATTCGGGGTCACAAGAGCACAAATTGGCCACATTCTGGGTGACGCCACACTGGGTCGGGAGTTCTCCACCTGGCGGGCGGGCCGCGAACCTGTTCCAATTCGCATTCGTTCACCCGAGGGCGAGCAGTTTCCGGCCGAAGGGCTGGAAGGCCTGAACATCATGACCAATCAGGGCCCGCGCCCGATCAGCCAGTTCGTCTCGACCCGACTGGACTTTCAGCCATCGGTGATTGAGCATCTGGACCTCCGGCGAATGACCGCCGTGCTGGCCGAGACCACGCCGGACGTCACCTACAGCCAGGTACTGGAGCGATTCTTTGAGACCTTCGATGCGGATCAACTGCCGGACGGGGTTGAACTGAAAATCGGGGGTGCGGCCTCCGAGGCTGGCGACGCCAACGAAGCGGTGTTTACCGCGCTGCCCATCGGCGTTCTCTTGCTGTTGATCTTCCTGATGTGGCAGTTCAACTCTTTTCGACTGGTCACCATCGTGCTGGCCACTGTGCCACTCGCCGCCGTCGGTGTGGTTCCGGGTTTAATGCTGGCCGGACAACCTTTCAACTTCACCGCCATGCTGGGCGTCATCGCGCTCGTCGGCATTGTCGTCAACAATGCCATCGTTCTCATCGATGTTGCCGAACGCGACCGGTCCGAAGGGGCCTCATTGGCCGACGCTGTTCAACAGGCCGTGCAGCGCCGAACCCGGCCCATCGTGCTGACCACGTTAACGACCATTGTTGGGCTGCTGCCGCTGACCATGACCCAATCCACCCTTTGGCCACCCATGGCATGGGCCATTATTTCAGGCCTTGTTTCCTCAACGGCGCTGACCTTGCTGGTCATTCCAGTGCTCTATCGGCTGGCCATGCGCTTTCAGTGGAAAGACCGGACCGCCCGCTAAAGTCACTCCCAGTCCTGCCAGAATCGCTCAGGTCGGGTCATCGCGACTTCAATAACGAGCCGGTCGCTGAACCGACGGCCACTTCGGTCCCAGCTCTCCACCTCGATTACATGAACACCTTGCTCGAGATCTTGAGGCAATCTGGCCATCCAAAGGTGAACATTCCGATTGTCCAGCGAACGGTCCTGGGGGCTTGGCGGCCCCAGATTCTGCCGGCCCTTGAAGCTTTCATAGCCCTGGGCCTGCGGATCACCCGAACGACTGACAATTGCGCGCCGGGCATCGCTGGCTTTACGCACCACTGAAAACGGATCGGCGTACATTGCGCCGGTGAGCGGCGCCTCGCCCTGTCCGTCCTGAGTGCGGGCAAGCTCAACCCAGGGCCCCTGATCGATGCGCGCGCGAACCCGGGTTTCGCGACTGCCCAGCCAGACATTGGCTGTCAGATAAACGCCTTCGGCCAGATCGTCGGTGGTGACCATGTGCGCATCGGGAAGATCGTGGACCGAAACCGGTGGCACCGGATCACGCTCGTCAGCCGGGATCGCCATCCACTCAGACAGCTCCGCGTACCAGTCACGATAGGCCGGCGTATTCAGCGAGATCCACTGCCCCTTGTCCGGATCAAGATTGGCACCCCGGTAACGCTCCGTGTATTCGACGCCGTCGAAATCCAGCATGACAACGCCTTTGGGCGCCCCCATGCGCTGCAGTGCCATGGGAATACCGTTGATATCGAAGTTGCCCAACCACCAGCCACCGGATGCCGCTCCGGCAATGATGTGTCGAAACGGCAGAGGTCCGACGCCCACCTGCTCAGACCAGCCTGCATACCACTCACCCGGCGCCAGGTTTTCCACCGTGTGCGTGTGCCCCGACAGCGACAACGCCGGGCGGCCGGCCACCAGGGCGTGCAGGTCAGCGGTGTTGTCGGTCTGATGCGTCGGTCCGTCCGCGTCACTGAACGACACCAGCGGGATGTGGTGCAAGAGAACGATGCGACGGTCCTCGGGGATATGGGCCAGCAAGTTGGCTAACCACTGGATCTGCAAATCCGGCACTCGGCCGTTGTAGCGTGGGCGGTCCCCAAGACAGTATTCCCTTCCCGGAAGCGCGGCATCTCGCTCACCACAGGGATAGACGACGTTATTCAACGCGATGAAAGTCACTTGTCCGATCTCAAACGCGTAGTAAGTCGGCTTGGCCATTCGCCGCCACGAATCGCCTGAATGCGCGGGGTCCGTGGCATCGAAATCCAGATCATGGTTGCCGAACACCAGCCACTGCGGCACGCCAACAGCAGCGCCGACCCGCATCAGACGATCGAGCAGGTCAAGATCATCGCCGACTACATCGCCCAGGTAAATCATGCAGTCGCCATCGTCCAGGCCCTCGTCAAGCAGGTCTGTCACGGTGCTTGCGCGGAAATAGTCCACCTGCTGGTTGAAGTAGGTCTGGCTGTCGCCGATCACCGCGCAGCGAAAATCATCGCCCGCAGGCGCCGGGACGAGCGCAAAATCCAGTCTGTCCGGCAAGGAACCCGGGTCAGGCAAGCCGCCGTAGCGTAGTGGCTCGGGCGTGCCCCCGCGCTTGTAGCTGAAAGCAAACTGGGGCACCTGGCGATCGTCAACCGGCACCTGCCAGCCGGCCGGCTGAACCACGGTGACATCCATGTCGTTGCGCACCGGCAACTGCCATGCCCCGTCTTCGGCGGTCCGGACGACATCCAGGCCATTGCTCACGAGCACGCTCTGGATGCCCGGCTCACCCGACTGCCGCACGCCGTCCCCGTTCAGGTCATGAAACACAGTGCCCGACAGTGTTTCGGCAGAAGCCTCGACCGCTCCTGAGAGCAAAACAGCCATCGCCAAAACGATCTGAAATAGGCTTTTTGTCATTGTTCGGCTTTCCAAAAATTCTCCTTAACCCATCATGATATCCAGCTGTTGCAGGCTCATGAAACCTGACACTCAATCAAGCACTCAGTCCGAGCCCAGCAGAAGCTCCAGCTCCTCTGGCCCCAGATTGATTGCTCCGCCGCCCCCCAGCAAACCGTCAATCAACTCGCGTTTACTGGCTTGCAGACGCTGGACCCGCTCTTCGATCGTGTCCTCGGTCAAAAGACGATAGACAAACACCTTGCGGTCCTGACCGATTCGATGCGCCCGGTCCGTGGCCTGATCCTCTACCGCGGGATTCCACCACGGATCGTAGTGGATCACGGTATCGGCTTCGGTCAGATTCAGCCCAACGCCGCCGGCGCGGAGGCTGATCAGAAAGACCGGCGCCTTGCCGTGCTGAAAGGCCTCGATGACCTTTTGTCGATCGCGTGTTTGTCCGGTCAATTTCACGAAATCGATTTTTCGTCGAACAAGCTCGGCTTCAACCAGTTCCAACATCCGAACAAACTGCGAGAACAGCAGAATGCGCCGGCCCTCCACCACCATCTCCGGTAGCAACTCCATCAGCAAGGTCAGCTTGGCTGAATCCCGCATGGAGGCACCCTGGCCTTCCTCAGTCAAGCGAGGATCGCAGCAAATCTGGCGCAGCCGCAGCAGCGCATCGAGAATCACGATGCGCCCCCGATCGGGGCCTTTGGACTGCAGCGCAAGCCGGACGCGCTCCTGCATCTCCTCACGCTTGGCCTGATACAGCCGATCCTGACTGCGCGTCAGCGGGACCGAGCGGATGATTTCCGTCTTTGGGGGCAGTTCCGGGGCAACTTCTGATTTGGTTCGACGAAGGAAAAACGGCCGGATGCGGCGCGCCAACACGGCCCGCCGCTCCTCGTTGCCCTGTTTCTCGATCGGTACTCGGAACTGCCCTTTGAACACCGGCTCGCTGCCGAGCAGACCGGGCATCAGAAAATCGAACTGGCTCCATAACTCGCCGAGGTGATTCTCCATCGGCGTGCCAGTGAGGCACAGGCGGTGCCGGGTTTCCAGCCTCCGTACAGCTCGGGCTGCCCGGGTTCGGGGGTTCTTGATGGCCTGAGCCTCGTCCAGAATGACCATGTGCCAGCGGTGCTGCTCCAGCCAATTGATATCGCGACCGAGCAAGGGATAGGTAGTGAGGACCAGGTCGCTGTCGGGAATCCACTGAAACTGACCGCGTCGATCCGGCCCGTGCAGGGTCAAAACCTTCAGCACTGGAGCAAAGCGCTTGGCTTCGGCCCGCCAGTTGTACATCAGGCTGGTTGGCGCAATGACCAGGGCGGGTCGGTCCATCCGGCCGGCCTGGTGCTCGACCAGAAGATGAGCCAGCGTCTGGACCGTTTTTCCCAGCCCCATGTCGTCTGCCAGAATTCCGCTGAAGCCGGTTTCGCGCAGAAACTGGAGCCAGCCCAAGCCTTGCCGCTGGTAATCGCGAAGCTTTGCGCGCAATCCCTTCGGTTGAGCAAGGGCGTGCAAGGCGTCGCAATCATCAAGCCGTTGAGCAACGCCAGCCAGTTGATCATCACCGACCAGATCCCAGTCGGGGACCAGGCCTGCCAGGTCCGCCAGCCGCCCTCGTCGTACCAGCATGTGATCAGCCTTCAAATCGAATCCCGGATCGCTCAACTCGACCAGCGCATCCAGCACTTTTTTCAGTGTTGTCCGCGGTATTTCCACCAGGTATCGGCGACCCAGTTCCAGGAGAGCTGGCTGGTCATGCTCCCAAGGGCCCTGAAGGCTTTGCAACAGCATCGGGTTGCAGTCACGCACCCAATCCGCGATCCCTTTCAAGACGCTGATGGACCGTCCGCCGGCGACGACCTCCAGATCCAGACGGATCCATTCGCCCTGAGCGCTTTCCAGACGACACCGCCACGTGTCCGGCAGCAGCAGTTCGGATTCCAGGTCCTCACTACGGTGGATCAACCAGCCCTGCTCTTCGAGCTCGAAGAACTCGCGCTGAAGGCTTGCCCAGGCAGCCAGGTTCAGCTCGCCCTCTTTGGCCACCCAGAGTTCACCGTCATCCGGGTGATAGTCCGAACCCTCCAGACTGGCGAGCGGCTTCAGGCCCAGGTTGTCCAGTCTTTCCTGGCAGGCACTCTCAAATTGCCGGTCGCGGCATACCTGAACGACCTTGTTCGCACACGAATCCTCGTCCTTGATCAGGCGCGTATTACTCTCGAAGTGCCACGGGAACTCCTCAGACCGGTAGGCAAACGCCAACGAGACCGCAGGCAGCTGCATGAATCGTCCTCCACGGCCGATTTCCACGTTGCGAAGACGCATCACCGCTTCCGGCTTCGCAGCATCCAGCTGAAGAATCTCCAGGACTTGCGGCTCGGGCAGATGACGTTCAGAGGCGCGAATATCAGCGCGAAGACGCGCAGCGTCAGCGACGTCGATCGGGCCTCTATTCAGCAGGTCAATCACGACGGTGTCTTCCACACCCCGGGCCTTGACCGGCCGGCAAGCGCCCGTCTCGGTGTCAACCACCCAGGGCGGAATCAGCGGTAGTTGGCGCCAGCGCGCGACAGCTGTATCGCTTGGAAGCCTGAAGCGCAGCACCTGTTCACCCGTCTCCAGCAGCCGCCACGCCATATCGGCGTGCATCGGATCACCCAGCTCAAGCGCCGGTCCGTTCTCCTCTTCCCAGCGTCCCCGCCCGGTCGCGATGACTTTTTCGACCAGGCCACCTGCCGAAGCCGGTAACGGATACCAGGTCAGTCCCGGCAACAGCTCACAGCGCTCGGCCAGTTCATGCAGGATTTCGAAGTCGGCTTCGGCCAGATACGGCGCCTGAGTTTCCAGCCGAATCAAGCTTAGCGGCAGTGGCGCAACTTCGCCGATGATCCCAGCCAAAGGTGCGCGCACCGGACTCAGGCTCAGCTGCCTGTCTCTGGACAGATACAGCAGGTACAAAACCTTGTGGCTCGGGCGCAAACGTCGGCGAGGACTCGGTCGCATCAGCAGCCCCGCATGGCCCGGATCATTGCACGCATACCAACAAGCGCAAGGGTAAGAAACAGATGGGCGGCAGTTTACTCTGACTGAAGTTCAGGAGACAGGTACAGACGCCGTCCTGCAACCTCCGTCTTGACGATGGGCGCGCCCGTTTCGAAACAGGCCTGACCTTCTCGCCCGAAAACAAAGTGCCGGTAGTCCCTCCGCTTCCAGCCGGCCGCGCGCAGTTCGGCAACCCGATCCGGGTCATTGGTTATTCCGCCCGTCTCGACAGAGCGCCACATCAGCCGGTGAATGACCTCTGCCAGGCGGTTGCGCTGATCATCATTCAGATCCCTGAGCCGAGCAGCCGGATGCAGGCGTGCCAGGTACAGGATCTCCGAGCGCAGATAATTGCCAACACCGGCCAGGAACGACTGATCAAGCAGTAGATGACCCAGTTGCCTGCCGGAGAACTGCGACTTGGCCAACCAGCGCTCGATCTCTTCAGGTCCGGCGCCGGATGACAACACATCCAGCCCGGCCCGCCGGATAAACGGATGGTCTGAGAGTCGGCCCGGATCCATCAAATCGATCTCCGAGGCGCTGTACAGCAGCGCGGAGTGCTGTTCGGTGCTGATCGCCAGTCGCAGCTGCCGTCGGGTATCCGGCCGGCGATCCGGGACGGAAAACAGCCAGCGCCCATACAACTGATTGTGGGTGTAAATCGTATGTCC
>JAZBPR010000274.1:0-5277 GCA_036351735.1 Wenzhouxiangella sp.
CTGGGCTGCTCACCGCCGCCACCTCCGATCTGAACCGGCGTGGCAGCGCCCAGATTGGTCGACGGCGCCATAGCCGCGATGTGAGATGCATACAGAAGGTAGGTTCCGGCACTCGCCGCGCGCGCACCTGCGGGACCCACCCAGGTCGCAACCGGCACGTCAGCGTTGAGAATCTTGCTGATCATGTCGCGCATGGCGGCGTCCAGCCCGCCGGGTGTATTCATGCGCAACACCACCAGTCGGGCGTTTTCGTCTTCAGCCAACTCGATCCCGCGAATCATGTAGTCCTTGATTGCCGGGCCGATCGGTCCTTCGATGTCGAGAACCTTGACCACCGGTTCGTCGGCTTGCAGATGGGGTAGCGCCAGCAACAGCAGGCCCAAGGCAAGCACAACTGCGCCTAAGAAACCCGCAACGCCGCGCGGTCGAATAAAACGTCTTGCTTTCTTGCCCATGCCTCGATTAGACGGGAATTCGCCTGAGAAGTTTGTCAAGATGACGTATCGGGCACCAATTGCTCCGGCAATCCGGTGGTCTTTTGTTGAATCGCAGAGTGCCTGCCCTAACCTTCTTGGCCATTGACTTTAATCAGACGGGATCGACATGCAGCAGCCAACGCAAGAGCAATTTCGTATGGACACCAGCCAACTCGTTCGCGAGGAGGCCTACACAGATCAGCGCGTTGGTTCGGTTCGCGTACTGATCCCGGTCAAGGACGACGGCGAGCCGGATCCGAGTCGATCCACAAGCTACTTCGGCCAGACTCAGGTCATGACCCAGGCCGGCCCGCTGCCGCTGAGTTTCGAGCTGCCTGGCGAATCGCTGTCTGAGGCCATCGAGGGTTTTGCCGCAGCGGCCGAGAAGGCCATTGAGGAAGCCGTCGAAGAAATCAAGCGCCTTCAGCGCGAGCAGGCCTCGTCCATCATGGTGCCGGGTCAGGGCGGCGCATCAGGCCTCGGCGACCTCAAGGGTGGAGGCAGCGGCGGCATGCCCGGCGGTGGTATCAAGCTGCGCTAGCCGAGCGACAGTAGTCAGCTGCGCAGCCCCACACCTTTGGTTAGCAACCGCATGCAGATCCAGAACAGGACTGCGCCAAAGCCCAGAATCATCGCGTAGGCCACCCAGAGCGGCACGTCGGTCACACCGAGCAGTCCGTAGCGAAACGCGTTGACCATGTAGACGATCGGGTTGATCAGTGCAATCTGCTGCGCGATGCCGGGCAGCAGGCTGACCGAGAAGAACACACCGCCAAGGTAGGTCATGGGCTGGAGCACGAAGGTCGGAATGATGGAGATATCGTCAAATTTCTGCGCGTAGATCGCGTTGATGAATCCGCCCAGGGCAAAGACGATTGAGGTCAGGAGCAGAATCGTCAGGGTCACGGCTAGATTGTGCATGTGGAAGCCGGAAAAAGCTCCGGCTACCAGCCAGACCAGCACTCCCACGCTCATTGCCCGAAACACAGCCCCCGAGACATAACCGGCAAGAATGATCCAAGGCGGCAGTGGGGAGACCAGCAATTCCTCGACGTGCTTGCCAAACTTCGCCCCGAAGAATGAACTCGTGATGTTGCCGTACGAGTTGGTAATCACGGTCAGCATGATCAGTCCGGGGACGATGAAATCCATGTAAGGCATTCCGCCCATTTCGCCAACCCGGCGGCCAATGATGGCTCCGAATATGACGAAATACAGGCTCATCGTGATCACCGGCGGCAGCAGCGTCTGCGCCCAGATCCTGATGATCCGGGTTACTTCTTTGATCAGAATGGTCTGGTAGCCGATCCAGTAAGAACGGGCCGAAACTTTCTCGGTCATGCGGGGGCACCCCGCTTGACTGCCGGGCTCTCGCTTGCCGTCTGACCCTCATCGGCATGGATCAGCCGGACGAACAACTCTTCGAGACGGTTGACCTTGTTGCGCATGGATTTCACTTCCATGCCCTGATCCTCAAGCACCCTGAACAGTCGGTTCAGGCTGCGGGACTTCGGAATGCTCGCCTCCAGCGTGGTGGGGTCGGTGAGGACGATGACCATGCCATCGACCTCGGGCGCCCGATCGACCGGTTCGCGCAGATCAAGGATGAAGGTTTCTACATCCAGCTTGCCGAGCAGGGCCTTGACCGTGGTGTTTTCGACAATCTCACCATGGTCAATGATGGCGATATTCCGACACAGGCTCTCGGCCTCTTCCAGGTAGTGGGTGGTCAGAATGACCGTGGTGCCTGCCTCGTTGATCTCGCGGATGAAACGCCACATCGAGCGACGTATCTCGATATCGACTCCGGCGGTCGGTTCGTCGAGTATGAGCAATCTCGGTTCATGAACCATGGCTCGGGCGATCATCAAGCGCCTTTTCATGCCGCCGGACAGCTGCCGCGAAGGGCCAAACGCCTTGTCCCACAGCGCAAGCTGGGTCAGATATTTCTCTGCACGCTCCTTGGCAACTTTTCTGGGCACACCGTAATAGCCGCCCTGATTGACCACAATATCAAAGGGCTTTTCGAACTGGTTGAAGTTGATCTCCTGAGGCACCAGGCCGATCTCGGCCATGGCTCTGGAGCGATCTTTTTGGACGCTGATATTGAATACCCGGGTCTCGCCGGCTGTCGCGTTGACCAGTGAGGAGACGATGCCGATCAAAGTCGACTTGCCGGCCCCATTCGGACCCAGCAAGGCAAAGAAATCACCCTCGGCAACGTTCAGGTTGATGCCTTTCAGGGCTTCAACTCCGTTGCCGTAGGTTTTCTTAAGGTCACAGACTTCCAGGGCATTCATGACGGATGGCACATCTTTCTGTCACGGGTAATCGTTAGGCTAGACTCCCCAGTGTATCGCCACCGCGGCAAGGACAATCCTACAAAGTGCGTATCGGACTCTCTGTTTTGATGCTCGGTCTCACCCTCGGCCCGGCTGTGGCTAGCGCTCAGGATCGCTATGCCGACCTGGAAAGCTGTGAGCTGGCGGCGGCCGGAGGACGCATCACCGCCAGCGCCCGCTGCGGCACACTGGCCGTACCGGAGAATCCCACAGCGCCGGAAGGCCGCCAGCTCGAGCTCGCCTACGCCGTCCTGCCGGCTCGAGCCAGCAACGCAGCGCCTGATCCGGTGTTTTTTCTCGCTGGAGGCCCGGGGCAGTCCGCGCGCGAGATGCTGCCTTTCATGCGTCACGCGCTACGCGAGATCAATGCCGAGCGCGATCTGATTTTTCTCGATCAACGCGGGACCGGTGAATCCAACCCTCTGAACTGCGATTCGGAACAAACCGAAGAAGTCTGGCTGGACGCAAACTACGACCAGATGGCCGAGCAGATCGACGCCTGCCGAGCGACCTGGGACGCGGACCTGCGCTTCTACACCACCTCCGACGCCGCCCGCGACCTGGAAAGCCTTCGCATCCACTACGGGTTCGAGCAGATCAACCTGATCGGCGGCTCCTATGGGACCCGTCTGGCCCAGGTTTATCTGCGCAATTACCCTGACCAGGTTCGCACCGTCATCCTTGATGGCGTCGTACCGACACGCTTACATCTCGGATCGGAACACGGCATCATGCTGGATCGGGCGCTGGGAAAGCTGTTTGATCTTTGTGCCAGTGACACGACCTGCGACTCGACGTTCCCCGACCTGGGCTCAGCTTTTGATTCGCTGAAAGCCCGCTTCCCCGATCCCGACCGCGGACCCCAGATCCAGGTCACCCACCCGCGTCGCGGAGTGGCCGTTGAGATGCCATTCAACCGCTCAACGCTGGCCGCGGCGCTCCGGTTTCTGGCCTACAGCCCTCAAACGCAGATGATGATCCCCTATCTCGTTCATGAGGCCTCGACGACCGGAGACCCGACCCGACTGGCCAGCCAGGCCATGATCGTGACCGACCAGATGGCGGATGCGATTGCCATCGGTCTGAACTTCGCGGTGGGATGTGCCGAAGACTGGCCCGGATGGCCGGAGGTGGACGGGCAGGCTGACACCCTGCTGGGCAACTCCATGAAAATTGTGTACGACCAGATCTGTGCCGACTGGCCTTCCGCTGAAGCACCCGATGATTTTCACGTACCCTTCGACACCAGCACGCCCGTGCTCTTGCTGTCGGGTGAGCTGGACCCGGTGACCCCGCCTTCTTATGGAGATGAGGCGGCCGCGCAATATTCCAACAGCCTGCATCTGGTCGCTCAGGGCCGGGGTCACATCGTAATCACCGAAGACTGCATCGGCCAGATTGCCAGTCGCTTTGTCAAAGCGGCCGATCTGTCTTCGCTTGATGCCCAGTGTATGGACGGACTGGGACCGGAGCCGTTTTTCATCGATCTGCTGGGGCCAACACCATGATTGAAGTTCAGGGACTGCGCAAGACCTTCAACAAAGGCAAGGTGGTCGCCGTTGACGAGGTCAGCTTCACGGCGCAGGACGGACAGATCACGGGTCTGTTAGGACCTAACGGCGCGGGCAAGACCACAACGCTGCGCATGCTTTACACCTTGCTTGAGCCCGATTCGGGGACCATGCGAATCGACGGCATCGATCCTGCAACCTCGCCGCTGGAAGTCAAGCGCGCGATTGGTGTCGTCCCGGATTCCCGCGGCTTGTATGATCGCCTCACAGCGCGCGAAAACATCGCCTACTACGGGAAACTCCAGGGGCTGGACAAAGCCGAGATCGCCCAGCGCATCGAAACGCTCGCCGGGGTGCTGGACATGCAGGAGTTCATTGACCGCAAGACGCCGGGATTTTCGCAAGGTCAGCGAGTCAAGGTGGCGATTGCTCGCGCACTGATCCACAAACCCGGCACAGTGCTGCTGGACGAGCCTACGAACGGTCTGGATGTGATGACAACCCGTGCATTGCGCGGCTTTCTGCAACAACTCAAACGCGAAGGTCATTGTGTGGTGCTGTCCACCCACATCATGCAAGAGGTGGCTGCCTTGTGCGATCGGATCGTCATCATCGCGAAAGGCCGCGTGGTGGCAGAAGGCAGTGCCGATCAGCTGCTGCAGCGATCAGGGCGTGACAACCTTGAAGATGCCTTTGTGCAACTGATCGGATCAGACGAGGGCCTGCTGGCATGATGAGCGTATTCACCAAGGAAGTGCTCGACAACTTCCGCGACCGCCGGGTTGTCCTCAACACGCTGATTCTTGGTCCTTTGCTGGGGCCGGTCATCTTCACCGTGATGATTTCCTTCATGACCCAGCAGGCCACCGAGCGTATGGAAGCGCCGCTGGAATTACCCGTGATCGGTGCCGAGAACGCGCCTTCCCTGATCAGCTTTCTTGAGCGCGA
>JAZBPR010000275.1:0-10377 GCA_036351735.1 Wenzhouxiangella sp.
CCCAGATAGCTCAGCGTCAATAGCGAGCCGTTGCGACCCTCCATGAGCTTGCGGCCGGCTTTGGCAAGTGCGGCGAAACTGTACGCTGAAATATCGTGGGCTATGCGAAATCCTTCCCGATCGACTGCATCGGCAAATTCGCCCTCCAGTTGTTCTCGAGGCGCAAAACCTACCGCGTGGACGATGATGTCCAGCCCATCCCACTGTTGTCCAATCTGCTCGAAGACCGCGTCGATCTGCTGATCACTGGCCACATCCAGCGGTAACACAATATTGGAGCCAGTCTGCTCGGCGATCTTGTCCACCCGACTTTTGAGCTTGTCGTTCTGATACGTAAATGCCAGCTCGGCGCCCTCGCGCGCCATTGCTTCGGCAATTCCCCACGCGATTGAACGGGGGCTGGCAACACCGACTATCAGCGCTTTTTTTCCTTCAAGCATGCCCATGTTGTTGTTCCTGATATGTTTATTTGGTGCCCCGGGCAGGATTCGAACCTGCGACCTGCCGCTTAGGAGGCGGCTGCTCTATCCCCTGAGCTACCGAGGCATTTGCGATGTGCGTGGAATGGTAGCAGAAGCAGTCTAGGTGGCTGGAAGCTGGTTGGCGAGCAGTTTCCCCCGCCAGCCGTTGAGCCAGTCGGGTGTCTCCCCACGCGCGATTCGGGTGAGTTCCTTCTTGCTGGCGATCAGAGCCGGATCGATGCCGAGTTCTTCGGCCATGGCTCGAACCACTGCCTGTGCTTTTCCGATCCAGTCGCGCTGGTCGGGGGTGAGCTGGAT
This sequence comes from Wenzhouxiangella sp., assembly GCA_036351735.1. Classification (GTDB taxonomy): domain Bacteria; phylum Pseudomonadota; class Gammaproteobacteria; order Xanthomonadales; family Wenzhouxiangellaceae; genus Wenzhouxiangella. Next base: position 780 of record JAZBPR010000275.1, read on the forward strand.
CAAGGCCAGCGGCCGATTGAACTCGCCCTGAACGCCATGCTCGAGCAGTTGCAACAGGTCTTGGCCATAGCGTCGCCGGACAGGATCGGGCAGGGTGTCGATCACGTGATTCGCATCTTCAGGATTCCAGTCTTCGGCGAGTCGGACGAGTTGTTCGTCTCGAACGATGAAGCTTCTTGGCAAGTCACGTTTCCGTGCGGTCTTATCTCGCCAGTCTGAAAGGCTTGCGAGCACTGATAGCGCCTGATCGCCGAGCCGACCTGCCCCCTTTACTCGCACCAGAGCTGACGGTGACTCGTCCGAGCGCGCGGCTTCAACGAGGCGTGCGCAGTCTTCCTTCAGCCAACCGAGACGGTCGTTCCGCTCCAACGACTCAACCAAATGCTGGTGCAGACGGGGCAACCAGATCACATCCTGTGCGGCGTAGGTAAGGAGGTCACGACTCAAGGGTCGCTTGCGCCAGTTCGACCGGGCTTTCCCCCCGGCCAGTTCTGCGCCCAGGGTGTCTGCGACAAGTTGCTCGTAGCGAAGCTGCAGTGGAAATCCCAACATGGCTGCTGCAATCTGCGTATCGAACAAAGGGTCTGGAACCGTGTCCGTCAGGATCCGGAAGACCTCCATATCCTCGCCAACGCTATGCAGTATTTTCGTGCAGGCTCGATCGTCAAGCAGTTGCTTGAGCGGTTCGATATGGGGCATGGCGACCGCATCGAGTAGCCACACGCTTTGACCGTCACTGCCCTGCACCAGTCCGGGTTGAGGATAGTACGTTCGCTCTCTGACAAACTCGGTATCCAGCCCGACGGCATCGCCCGTTCGGTGCCCGATTTGGGCTGCTGCTTTGTCGGCTGATGAAATCAGTCCTGCTTCAGCAACAGCTCGGTCGGCCGCGCCAAGCTCGGCCTGCGAAACTGGCCTGGCAGGAGAGGAGGGTATTGTGGCCAAGGTTACGGCCGGGTGTTGACCGTGATCAGGCCCAGTTGCTGAGCTTCTTCCAGAACTTTGGCCGCATCGTCCTCATAGCCGGCCTTGACCAGGGCTTCGATGAGTTGTTTCCAGATTTCAGGCTTTTCGGGCTGCAACTGTAGTGCTTGATGCAGCAATCGTGCTGCGTCCTTGAAATGACCGGTCCGATAGGCGATTTCACCGAGTCTGGCGTGTACGTCCGGATGCCCGGCATCGTCCTGAAGAATGGCGCGATAGATATCTTCAGCTTCTGGCAGTCGGCCAGATCGGTGATGCTCAATGGCGTTTTTCATCCTCGGATCAGGCACGGTCGTCCCTTATTCGGTCAATGCCAGATATTGCTCGGTAGCCCAGGCCACCGACTCCAGATAGCTGCGCCGGAGCTTGTCTACTGGAAACAGTTCTTCGTTGATTTCGTCCCATTCGCCGCGCTCGTAGCTGATGACGGTCTTCAACAAGCGCCCATAAGGGCCTTCGCGATTGACCAACGCGTCGATCAAGTCATCGTCCAGCGGGAGCAGACCGATGACTTCGTTCATCGGTGTATCCATGAGCGCATCGAGCAGCGAAAACAGGCCGGCTGTGAAAGCCATATCCTGGGTTTCTTTTGCCATGTTGGCGGTCATCAATTCGCACATGTGCGCTCGAATCAGCGCCAAACGCATCAACTCGCTCGGCCTGTCGTCGACTCCGGCCATGACCTGCAGTCTGGCCCAGCTGCGGATGGTCGGGATGCCGAGATAGACGATGGCATGCTGGATCGATTTGATTTTGACCGACAGTCCGTAATAGGCCGAATTGACAGTTCTAAGCAGTCGGTAGTGCAGGGCGACATCATTGCGGATGATCTTCTCAAGCTCTTCTGGCGTGACGTCGGGATCCTGGAGCTGCTTGACCAGTCGCATGACATTGATCTTGCTTTCAGGCAATCGCTTGGCTGTGACCGTGGTCGGACGGCATAGGAAAAAGCCCTGAAAGTACTTGAACCCAAGTCGGCGGCACTGCTCGAACTGGGCGCGCGTCTCTACTGACTTGGCAACCATGGTGACGTCATGGCCCTTGAGCTTTTTGATGATTTCGATCTGGGCCATGACATCGTGCTCAAGAATATCGATCTTGACGAGATCGGCGTGCTCGAGCAGTGCTTCAATGCCGTCGCGCCAGCTGAAGTTATCCAGAGCGATGGTGTAACCAAGGATGCCAAGCTGCGCCACGGCTGCGATGGAGTTTTCGTTGATGGGCACGTTTTCGACGATCTCGATGCCCACATGCTCGGAACTGAACGGCAGGTCAGTTCCTGCGAGCAGAAACTCATAGTCGAGGTTGAAGAAGGCCAGTTTGTTGCCAACCAGTCGGCCAAGGTCTTGCTCCATCATTGTGTTGAGCATGACTTTCGAAGTCGCCGACTTGCCGTCTTCGCCGACTTCTGCCTTGTTCTCGCGCGAATCGCGAAACAGAAGCTCGTAGCCGAATATGCCCTGCTCATCGTCAAAGATGGGCTGACGTGCGAGATAGATCAGATTGTTCGGCCCGTCATCCATGTCTACCGGTTCTCCCGGTGGCGCCGGCGCGGTGTATTTCGTACTCATCGGTGACTAGACCCACCCCACTGGGGATTAGACGATAGCTTACAGCCCCCTGCTGTGCTGAATCGACTGGCGGTCCAATTCCAGGATCAACTTGCTCAGCGTCCTCTCCCGGAGGGGGGGCAGATCGACAAACCGTGCTCCAATCCGCGCGAAGCGGTCGCCGGACATTGGCTCAATGCTTTGAACCTGTGCTTTGGCGGAGAGCGATTGGCCCTGAATTTCCAAGTGGCAGTCTAACATCTCGCCCTCGCTGAGTTGGGCGCCGGGATCGATCAACGCGCCAAAGCCGCCCAGCGACAGGTCGACCAGTCGGCCCCGATGATGCTCGCCGGCATCATCCAGGTCGAGCGCAACCGCAGTCTTTTGTCCGCCGACCCTGACCCGGAAGGTCAGTCTTCGTTCGTAATGGTGGATTTCGCCTGGCCAATCGCACAATAGCGCGGCATAGCCCTCGTAGCGGCTATGGAGCTGCAGCTTGGTCTTGAAGCGGATGTCGGTTCCGTCAAGCTGCGACCGCACCTGCAGGTCATCGTTGACATGATAGAGATCGAGGACGGATTCGGGGGGTGAATCAAGATACAAGCCGGAGTAGGGCTTGAGCGCCAATAGGGTTGAAAGATGCCCTTCCTGCGCCTTTGGATGCCAGATATGGACGATCGCTCTAGCGTTGATCAGACGACCCAGCAGTTTTTCAACCGCCTTGTGGTCCCTGATGGGTTCGGGTCTGGAAGATTCTTCGCTGGTCAACCGGATGCCAGAAGCCGGGACTGCACGGTAGAACTGGCTCGACCATCCCGCCCGTAAACATTGCTGGTTCCCGCGGGGTCACCATTCAAAACATCCAGAGCACGCCGCACATACCCCATCCGATATTGGACCGTGAGGCCGTTTCGCTCATTGAGTGTTCTACACCGCTCCAGACGACCGAGAAGATCTTTTCGAGTCTGCCTCATTTCGTCAGAAGGGTCACACCAGGCGAGCGCCGTATCCAGCCCGGCATCGGAGCCCTCCAAAGCCAGGCTGTCGAGCAGGTCTTGCTGCTCGCGGCCCAGTGCCTCGAGTTGGCGTAGATGGTCTGATTTCTTGCGGGTCAATAAATCCAGCTGTTCGGCATCGCCGGCGGCCAGCGCTTCACGCTCAGACTCCAACGTGCCGAACAACTGCTGTGCGCACTCGCCCTGTGTGTGCAGCAACTTTTTCAGTGCTTCGCGAAATTGCCCAGGCCCCTGAAGCATCCGGATTATTCCCCGATGTTATCTTCCATGGAGAGCAGGCGCTCCGCGATGCTACGGGGGTCGATATCGTAGGTGCCGTCATCAATCGCCTGGCGGGCACTCTCGACACGACTCATGTCGACCGACTCTCCGGCGGCCGCTTCACTGGCCAGTTCGCTCAGGCGACGAGCCGATTCAGTCAAACTGACGGAGTCGGTCGGCTGTGCACCACCGGCACGCGCCTCCGATTGGCCCGGAGAAGTCGGGTTAGCAGGCGTGCTAGGCCGATTGAGCCGCGACTCAGAAGGTGTCTGAGTGGGTCTCATGAAGCCGTCGATTCTTTCAGCCATGATGTCTTCTCCGCTGAATTCCTGTTCTGAGTATAAGGGATAGCGGCAAAGAACGTCTGTTCTTGAGGCCTTTCGACCAAAAACATCCCTGTTTTTTGACAGATTCTCTAAGGTGCATGGACAACCACCTCGCCCGGCCCTCTGACCTTGCCTTCAACGACCCGCTCCGACGACAGATTGCGAACCTGGATCAGATCGCCGATCTGTGCATCCACCATGGCTCTGCCTGGCGCCCGGATGGCGATTCCCTGGCGCTGAGCGATCAGGGTGACCTGTTCTCCTTTGCGGACCATCGGCGGAATCGCCACGAGATCGGGAGTGATGACTGTGCCTGAAGCCGCGGCCCGACGCAACGTCTGACCTTTCAACGCTCCAGCGTCTGAGTAGTAGCCAAAGGTCAGCGTTGTTGTGTCCATTCGTTGTGTGCGAACTGAGTCTTCAGTCAGCGTGGCGCCTCGGGGCAGGCTTTTTGCCAGTACCGCCACTTCCACCTCTCTGGAAACCCGGACCGGGACGTAGATCTTCCACGGACGGCTCCCATCGCATCGCACACCAATGCTGGCGTTGCCTCCCAGTCGACTGCCCGCTGCATTGAAGGCTTCCAGCGGCTGATCACACTGGGCCAGCCGTAGGCGAGGGTCCAACCGGCCCGCTCGCGCCTCTACGTCCAATGATGTCTGCCCAATCTGCTCCAGCACAAAGGCTTCAGCGGTCGCGCGAATGCTTTCCAAAGGCTGTATGTCCTCGGTTGCAGCACCGATTGGAGAGTTGATTGCAACGATCAGGCCCAAGGCAGGCATGAACTTTGCCGCAACCCGGGACATGTCGCTGATCCATTCAATAGGGCGCTGTTTTCGCATGACCGTAAGAGGCAGCAAAAACGGTGCCACCTTGATTCCAGCATTGGGGCGGCAAGTTTTTGCCGCTTTCCATAGAAAGAAAGCCGGTCTTGTCGGCAACCCGTTGCAGTGACCGGGCCGCGGATCAGTTCCAAGGCGCCAAAGCGGTGGGGTGGCACAGACTTTGCTTGGGTAGGGGCCAGACATTCGTGGTGAGAGGCAACATGGCTTTCAGTATCGATAAACATTTCGGCGTACACGCCCAGGCGGTTCAGCTTCGAAGTCAGAGAACCGAGCTCCTGGCCGCCAATATCGCCAACGCGGACACGCCGGGTTACAAGGCCCGCGACATTGATTTTGCATCGGTGATGCGCCAGACCACCGGCGCCGGGGAGGGTCTGCGCGTGACTCATGCTAAGCATTTGAACGCCAACGGCATGGCTGCCGGTCAGGCCGCTGCGATGTATCGCATTCCAACTCAGCCGGCTTTGGATGGAAACACGGTCGACGTTCAGCAGGAACAGGCGGCCTTTGCAGAGAACTCGGTTCGCTACCAGGCCAGCCTTGAGTTCTTGAGTGGTCGCGTCCGCGGTCTGATCACCGCCATTAAAGGGCAGAGTCAATGAGCTTATTCAAGGTTTTTGATATCGCCGGCTCGGGCATGAGTGCCCAGTCGGTTCGTCTGAACACGACGGCATCCAATCTTGCCAATGCCAACTCTATCTCCACGACGGAAGAAGGCGCCTATCGCTCCCGGCAGCCCCTGTTTCAGACGGCCCTTGAGCAGGCGGGGCAGGGCAACGGCGCAGCGGTGGGCGTTCGCGTACTGGGCGTCATGGAAAGCAATGCCGCTCCCCAGCGCTTGTACGAGCCCGGCAACCCACTGGCCGATGAAGAGGGCTACGTGTGGAAGAGCAACGTCAATATCGCTGAAGAAATGGCCAACATGATTTCGGCCTCCAGATCATTTCAGAACAACATCGAAGTCATCAACACTTCAAAAGACCTGATGTTGCGCACCCTCAACCTCGGTCGATAAGACAGGAGCACTGATTCAATGGATTTATCAGGCATTTCAGGTATTCGCCAGTTCACCGACCCTTCGGCGATGCGAGGCAATGTAGACAATGAGCTTGGGCAGGAAGAATTCCTGAGCCTGATGATCGCGCAGTTGCGCAATCAGGATCCGTTCAAGCCCATGGAGAACGGTGACTTTCTTGGCCAGATGGCCCAGTTTTCGACGGTATCCGGCATTGGTGAACTGAAGGAAAGTTTTGAGGCCACTGCGCGGTCGCTTCAGGGTGGTCAAGCGCTGCAGGCCGCTTCTCTTGTGGACCGTAATGCACTGATTCGCAGCGACCAGATTGCCTTTGATGGCGAAAACTCCGCAACCGGTGCGTTCTCCGTTCCCCCCGGCGCGCTTGAAGCACACGTCGATGTTCGCGACGGCACCGGTGCATTGATCCGCCGCGTCCCGGCAACCATTGGTGCTGATGGGCGGGCCACGTTCTCCTGGGACGGTTTTGATGCCGACGGCACCTTGCGTGCCGCCGACAGCTATGCCATTTCCGCCAGTGTTCGCGTCGGCAGCCAGATGCAGGCTGCCGAAACGCTGGTTTGGGGACGCATTGAAAGCGTCACTCTGGGCACTGCCGATGATGGCAGTGCTGTACTCAACATTGCTGGCATCGGATCCGTTCCGCTCAGCCAGGCCAGGGAAATTTCCTGATTCTCGATTTTGAACTGATTTGACAAGGAGTCAAACCCATGCCCTTCCAGATAGCACTTTCTGGCCTGAACGCTGCTTCGACCAGCCTGAATACGACGGCCAACAACATTGCCAACGTCAACACCACCGGCTTCAAGGCCTCGCGCGCGAACTTCGTCGAATTGTTTGCGACCGGCCTTCAGAGCGTGTCGACCAATGCGACCGGTCTTGGTGCAAGAACGTCGTCAATCCAGCAGCAGTTTGCACAGGGATCACTGGAGTTCACGGACAACAACCTCGACCTGGCACTGGTCGGTGGCGGCTTTTTCACTCTGCGGGACGAGGGTGGGCAGTTCACCTATACACGCGCCGGAAACTTCAGCGTTAACCGGGACGGATTTGTGATCAACGATCAGGCTCTGCGACTGCAGGCATTCCCGCCGATCACGGGTACCGACACGTTTAATACCGGTACTGCCATCGATCTGCAGCTTGACACCACGGACGCTCCGCCCTCGGAAACCACCAGTGTCTCTGTCGGACTGAATCTCCCGTCTGATGCAACACCGCCAACGGTGGCGACCTTTGACCCGACCGATCCGGATTCCTACAACCACACCACTTCGGTGACGGTGTACGACTCGCTGGGTGCCGCACGGACAGCCACTTATTACTTCGCCAAGGACGCCGCGGATAACACCTGGAACGTGTTCACCGTCATTGATGGGACTGACGTGACGGGTACACCAAGCCAGCTCGTGTTCGATACCAGCGGCCAGTTGACCACGCCTGCCAACGGCGAGATCACTCTGGCAACCTTCGATGCGACCCCGGCCAACCCGACGCAGAACATCGTGACCGACTTTACCAATGTCAGTCAGTTCGGCAGCAGCTTCAATGTCAACAGCCTGACTCAGGACGGTTTCGCCAGCGGTCGTCTGGCATCCATTGAGATCAATACCGAAGGTGTTGTCTTTGCACGTTTCACGAACGGTCAGTCGACACCGCTAGGCCAGCTGGCGATCACCAACTTCCAGAACCCGGAAGGTCTGGAAAACGTATCCGATACGCGCTGGGCTGAAACCTTTGATTCGGGTCAGGCGCTTCGCGGTGCCGCCGGAACCGGCAACCTGGGCACGATCCAGGCTGGTGCCCTGGAAACCGCCAACGTGGACCTGGCCACCGAACTGGTCGACATGATTACCGCGCAGCGGACTTATCAGGCCAACGCGCAGATGATCTCTACGGCCGATCAGGTCACCCAGACCATCATCAACATCCGATGAATACGCAGCCTGAGAACAGGGATTGGGAAGAGGCTGATAGCCAGCGCGTTCACTAGCGCGCTGACTTAGACACCATCCCCCACAGGAGAAGACTTATGGATCGCTTGCTCTATGTCAGCATGACCGGCGCCAACCAGGTGATGAAGGGCCAGGCCGTGACGGCCCACAACATCGCCAACCTGTCGACTACAGGCTTCAAGGCCAGTCTGCAGGAGGCGGTTGGCAAAGAGATCGAGGGCGTGGGATTGCGTTCGCGAGTCAATGTCCTGTCCGATCACAGCCAGGTTGACTTTGCACCCGGCACTCTGCAGGCCACGGGGCGGGATCTGGACGTGGCGCTCCGGGGCAACGCCTGGATGGTCGTTCAAGGGCCTGAAGGCGAAGAGGCACTGACCCGTCGTGGAGACCTTCAGGTCGATGCAAGCGGCCTGGTCACCACGGGTGCCGGTCACCCGGTACTCGGTGATGGTGGCCCGATTGCCGTCCCGCCAAACAGCAAGCTCACGATCGGCCAGGATGGGACCATCTCGGTGATTCCGCTCGGCCAGACCGCGGCCGTGCAGGCCACGGTGGACCGGATTCGCCTGGTCATTCCTGAAACCGAGAATCTGGATCGTGGTAGCGATGGACTGTTCCGACCCCGCGAGGGTGAAATTCCACCCCCCGATGCTTCGGCCACCCTGTTGTCGGGCCATCTGGAAACCAGCAACGTCAACATGGCGCAGGCCATGGTCGAAATGATCGAGCTGTCGCGACAGTTCGAACTCCACGTGAAGATGATGCGCACCGCCGACGACAACGGCGCCCGCGCCGCTGAACTGATGCGCATGAGCTAAGCCATGGGACGGCTCAACAGCTCATAACGTGGCACCGATTTTGCTCCGGCTTTTTTGTCAGGGGTAAAGCGCCCAAGCAAACCGAATGAAAGGAATAGCACCATGAAGGCACTGTGGATCGCCAAGACCGGCCTCGATGCTCACCAGACCAAGATGGCGGTGGTTGCCAACAACCTCGCCAACGTCTCTACCACCGGTTTCAAGAAGGGCCGGGCCGTGTTTGAGGATCTGGTCTACCAGAACGTGCGCCAGGCCGGCGGGCAGCAGGCGCAGAATGCCGAAATGCCCTCAGGCCTGTACTTGGGCACTGGCACGCGGGTGGTGGCCACAGAAAAGATGTTTGGTCAGGGGAACCTGCAGCAGACCGAAAACGCCTTCGACGTCGCCATTCTGGGCCGCGGCTTCTTCCAGATTCAGCAGCCCGACGGCACCGTGGCCTACAGCCGCGATGGATCTTTCCAGATCAATTCACAGGGTCAGCTGGTGACCTCCAGCGGCTACCAGGTCCAGCCCAATATCAACATTCCGCAGGGCGCGCAGAGCGTGACCATTGGCCGTGACGGCACGGTCACCGTGCGCCTGTCAGGGCAGGCTGCACCCGTCCAGGTGGGCCTGATGCAGCTGGCGGATTTCATCAATCCCGCCGGTCTTGAGCCGCTGGGGGAAAACCTGTTTGTCGAGACCGGCGCCAGCGGCCCGCCGCTGCAGGGCAATCCCGGCATCAATGGACTCGGCGCTCTGGCGCAGGGCTCGCTGGAAAGCTCGAACGTCAACGTGGTGGAAGAGCTGGTCAACATGATCGAAACCCAG
>JAZBPR010000276.1:0-2673 GCA_036351735.1 Wenzhouxiangella sp.
AACAGTCCGTCCGGAAGATGAGAAAACAGCGAGGCAACCCAGATCACATCAAAGCGCTGATTAGGATTGAAATTTTCAGGTTCTGCGCTGGACTGAAGTCCATGGACACCGAAGTGTTCACTAACGTAATCGACAGCATCGCTCTGGATTTCGGCAGCCCAGATCTGGTCGGCCGATAATCGGTGAATCAGGAAGCGCAGCAAGCGACCATAACCGCAGGCGAAATCCAGCACTTTCAAGTCATCACGATAGCCAAACATGCGATCCATGATCTGAATGACGGTCTGGTATTGCTGCAGCGCCACGGAAAAATACTGACTCACCGATAAAGCGGCATCCTGATGATGGCGCAACGAGAATTCCAGCATCTGACAGCCCGCCGGAATCTCGGTCGACAACGCCTGCGGGTCGATGGATTCTGGCAGATAGGGAAAGTGCCTATGAAGGACCTCGGCCAGTTTCGTATGGGCCAGCTGGCTCCGGGCGGCGTCCAGGAGAGGCCCATCCGGATGATCGGGTAGCGGCATGCGACTGTCTTCAGAAAAAGAGTGCGAAATGCTACCATCGCCAGGCTTTCCAACGACAATGACCGTGGCTACCGCAAACCTTTCCGCAAGCCTGGACGAAACGCTGCATCAGGCAACTCTTCTGGAAGAGCGTGATCCAAAGCAAGCAGGAGACCTGTATGCAGCTATCCTGCGCGAACAACCCGCTAACCTGACCGCACATAACGCGCTGGAACGTTTGAAGCATCCGGAGCGCTTCAGCCATTGGATGCGAATCAACTGCCAGATTCATCCCGACGATGACATTTTTGCCTTTATTGCGCGTTCACCGGAATCCAGCAACCCGATCCGCGATTACCTGGCCGACGGCTGGCGAACGCTTAGTGAGTTGATGCTGTTGCTGGAAGCTCTGGATCGACCCTTGCTCAATACCGGGCAAATGCTCGAATTTGCCTGCGGATTTGGCCGATTCACCCGCCATCTGGCGCCGGTGCTTCCAGGTCGGCTGACCTGTGCCGACGTGTTGCCTGGCTCGGTCGAGTTTGTTGCCCAACAGTTCGGGGCTCAGACCTTTGCCTCCTCAATGACGCCCGAGGAAGTCGAATTCCCCCAGCGCTACGACCTGGTTTTCGTCCTGTCTTTGTTCACCCACCTCCCAGTGCGCGCCTGGAAGCCTTGGCTGAGGCAGCTTGCCAGGGCCGTCAAGCCGGGCGGGCTACTGCTTCTGAGTTTCCATAACGAGCAGGCTGCCGCAGAGTTTGGCGTCCAGTTCGACGACAGCGGTATTTTTTTTCAGGCCAGCAGCGAGTCCCCGTCGCTGGACGCCCATCAGTACGGGACAACCCTAACCACGCGAAAAGTCATTGAATCAGAGATTGAGCAGGCGCTGGGCGTACCCATCGCGCTTTATCGTGAGCGCGCTTTCTGGGTCGGACAAGACGCGGTGGCCTTGCGCTTGGACTGATCAGAATTTTCTTAGGGTCTAAGCACCCTGATCCAGTACCAGAAATTGAGCAATCCCATCAATGAGGCCGCCACGTAGGTCAGTGCGGCAGCCGTCAGGATCCGTCGAGCATGCCGGCGATCTTCCGGGCGCAGATAGCCGCCCTTGTTGAGCAGCGGAAGCGCACGGCGGAAGCTGGCATCAAACTCGGTGGGCAATGTCATCAAGTGCACAACGATGCCTGAGGCAAGGCTGGCCAAACCGACCACCAGCAGGGCCACGCCCGCGCTCGGCAAACGCAAGGCGAGGATCACTACAGGCATCAATGCGATCAAAATGACACCAACCCGCTGCAGTTTTTGCAGCGATTTGACGAGCTTTGTCCTCCACATGAGGGGACCATAGCCATCCGCGTGCTGGATCGCATGGCCGACCTCGTGAGCAGCGACAGTCACGGCCGTCAGCGACCCGAATTCATAGTGCTCGGGACTCAAACGAACGGCTCTGGCCTCAGGGTCATAGTGATCCTGTCCCGGCTCCGTGCGCTCAACCCGCACCGCTTCCAGCCCGAGACGGTCCAGCAGCTCCCGGGCCATGTCAGCGCCGGTTCGCTCGTAGCGATTCTGGGGCTTTCGATAACGCGCCAGCACCCGCTTGACCCACCATTGGGGCAGGAAGATGACGGCAGCAACGATGGCCATTAGGATGAAAATCATGCCGCGGATTTTAGCTGCGGGGTGTTGACGGGTTTTCAGCGCGAATCGATTCAATCACCGTCCAGGCGTCCTTGCGGCTCAGGGTCGTCAGTCGGGCCAGCACCGCAGCTGCGCGTGAGGGCGGCAACTCGACAGCCAACTCACGCGCCAAATCGTCGACGGCGACGGGCGTTGCCGCATCCGCTGAATGTCCTCCAACAAGCAACACGGCTTCACCCCGGGCCTGGTTTCGGTCATCGCGACAAAAATCTGCCAGATCCCCCAGGGGCGCTCTGTGTACCGTTTCATGCAGTTTGGTCAGTTCTCGCCCTAGCGCAGAGGGACGATCCTCACCGAGAGCCGCACAACAATCATCAAGGACCGTGACCAGATCTCGCGCAGGCACGTAAAAGATCATGGTTACCGGCAGGGCAGCCAGAGTCTGGAGTCGCGAGCGTCGTGCGGCCGTCTTCGACGGCAAAAACCCCTCAAACCAGAATCGATCCGAGGGCAGGCCCGCAGCAGACAG
>JAZBPR010000277.1:0-5486 GCA_036351735.1 Wenzhouxiangella sp.
CCATCGTTGTCACGGAAGATGTAACCCTGCCAGTGGGGGCTCTTGCCGTTGCCGCCGGGGGCGAGCTTGACAGCGGTCACCCCGATGCGAACAGACTCAATGTCTCCAACGCCAGCACCGTTTTCATCAAACACTTCAAAGAAGTAGGTGGGAACCGCGCCGTCAAAGGTCACGTCCACAATGAAAGGACGAACTTGCTCGGGCAAGCGGGTGCGATCGCCGATGCGTTGCAGGCGTGCATCAACCGGTTCCGGAACGGGGAGTTTGCCCTCCGGGTCGTAAACTTCCCGGAAACTGTCCGGCATACCCTTGTAGAAGCGCATCTCGTCTTCGCTGATGGCAGTCCCCGCTTCACCGGCAGAACGCTCGGATGCTGCGGGCCTTGCCTGCTCACGCAACTCGGCGCGATCAGCGTAGGCGAAAGTAGAAGCTAGAAGAACCGCAAACACCAGCGCGATCATCGCGCTGACCCGGGTCCAGTTGTTGAGGTGTTGCATGATCATCCCCGTCTCCTTCACGTTGAATTCACATCCCTTTGAGCTTGCATCCTACCGAACATTGGATGCATTTATCAAGCAAAAACCGCAAATTGATGCAAATTTTTCACATAATTTAGACACTGCTTATTGTGCGCCGAAAAAAAAGCCGGTACGCATATAGCGGTACCGGCCTTTTGTTTACTACTTACATTGGTTTATCGAGCTAACTGACTTTCACCTGCACCAGCTCGTTCCCCTCCGTATCGGCTACGTGCACGGCACAGGCCAGGCAGGGATCGAAGCTGTGAATAGTGCGCAGGATTTCCAGCGGCTGATCCGGATCAACCAGGTCATGACCGACCAGAGACGCCTCATACGGACCGGGCTTGCCGTCAGGATCACGCGGGCTGGCCAGCCAGGTCGTCGGAACAACAGCCTGCCAGTTGGCGATCTTCTTGCCGTCGGTGACTACCCAATGGCCCAGCGCTCCGCGAGGTGCTTCCATGTAGCCGGCACCGCGCGCTTCCTTCGGCCAGGAACCCGGATTCCACTTTTCAGCGTTCTGGGTCCGCGTATCGCCTGCGTTGATGTTGACCGTCAGTTCATTGAACCAGCCGTCCATCATGTCGGCGACGATCTTGGTCTCCAGCGTCCGGGCTGCCACACGACCCATGGTTGAGAACATGGCTTCTATGGGGAGGTCAAGCTGGCCCAGCGCATAGTTGGCCAGATCGATGGTCTGCTCATGACCGCTCGCATACAGCATCAGGACACGAGCCAGAGGCCCAACCTCCATGACGTTGCCCTTCCAGCGCGGCGCCTTCAGCCAGGTGTAGGTCGAATCCATATCCAGATTCTTGTACGGGGCTTCCGGGCCATCGTAGTTCAGGTTGGTTTCACCGATGTAGGGGTGCAGACCGGTGTCCTTTCCGCCCTCGTAGTCATACCAGGCATGCGAGACGAATTCCTGAATCTCGTTCTCGTCGTGGACATCGACTTCATGGATGCGCGACAGATCACGGTTCAGGATCGCTCCGCGAGGAATGATCAGGCTGTCCGGATCGAACATGCTGGTCGTCGGGAAATCGCCGTAGGTCAGGAAGTTTCCGACACCTTCGCCGTGGCCTGGCTTGAACCAGTCCTTGTAAAAAGATGCGATGGCCAGCGTGTCCGGCAGGTAGACCTGATCCACAAAGCTCTTCATCTGAGCAATGATGTTGGCCAACTTCTGCATCCCGGTGGTATTCAGCGCTGTCTGGCCGGCACCCGGCTCATCAGCGTGAACGCTGATTGCCACAGGCGCACCACCAACCAACAGGTTCGGATGCGGATTCTTGCCACCCAGAATAGCGTGCAACTTGGCAACTTCACGCTGCCATTCGAGCGCATCGAGATAGTGGGCAACCGCCATCAGATTGGCTTCAGGCGGCAGCTTGTAGGCCGGATGACCCCAGTAACCTTTGGCAAAGATACCCAGCTGGCCGGATTCCACGAAGTTCTTGACCTTGGTCTGAACATCGCGGAAATAGCCGGGCGAGGAGCGCGGGTAATCCGAGATCGACTGAGCCAGCTGTGAAGTCGCTGCCGGATCAGCACTCAAGGCGGAAACCACATCCACCCAGTCCAGCGCATGCAGATGATAGAAGTGCATCACGTGATCGTGGATGTACTGCGCGCCGATCATCAGGTTACGGATCAGCTGGGCGTTGGGCGGCACTTCAATCTTGAAGGCATCCTCAACGGCCCGGACAGCCGCCATCCCATGAACGAGAGTGCAGACCCCACAGATCCGCTGGGTAAAGACCCAGGCGTCACGAGGGTCACGGCCGCGGAGGATGATCTCCAACCCACGAACCATCGTCCCAGAGCTCAGGGCTTTGGTGATCTTGCCGTTTTCTGTAACTGCCTCCATCCGGAGATGACCCTCAATGCGGGTTACCGGATCGACGACAACGGTTCCATTCGACGTGGCCATGGATTACTACTCCTTGATATTGTCGGCGACAAGTTCTACCAGACTTTCGGTCTTCTTGTCCCAGTTGAAATGTTCACCCGCATCGTCAAAAGCCACGCGGCAGTCTGAGCAAGTGGTCAGGAAGCGCTTGGCGCCTGTATCGTCGACCTCGCGAAGCTTGAGCTCCTGGGCCTTAAGACGCAAAGGACGGGTCCGCTCAATGTCGTTCATCCCGCCGCCACCAGCGCAGCAGAAGCTGAATCCACCGTGGTTGAAGACTTCCTTCAGGTTGACACCCAGTTCCTTCATCAGCGTTCTGGGAGCGTCTTCCACGCCACCTCTGCGGTTGATCTGACAGGGATCATGGAATGCTGTGGGTAGCCCGTCAACCTTGTTGAGTTTGAGCTTGCCGGCTTCGACCTGATCAGCGAAATATTCGGACACATGACGGACCTTGAAGGGCAGTGTTTCTCCCATCAGTTCAGCCGCCTGCCATCTCAGCGAATAGTAGGCATGTCCGCACTCCGGCACCAGAACCATCGATGCGCCCACCTTCTTGGCCTGGTCCACAACCCGCTTGGCAATGGTCTTCTGCAGACCACTGCTACCGGCGTAGTAGCCATAGTTCTCAGCCACGATGGCGTCTGAACGGAACGTGTAATCAGCACCCAGCTTATTCAGTATCTTGACCATGGCCGCAACCGACGAAGGGTTACGGTTGAGGTCATTGCGCGGGGCACAGACCAGGATGTCGGCTTTGGCCTTGTCCAGAGCGATCTCGACACCATGCTTCTCGCCAATTTCCTTGAGAAGTTCAGCGTAGGGCTTTTCGACTTCTTCCGGTACGCCGGTTTCAGCCTGCAGCGCAGCGCGGTCAGCCAGCTCTTTCGGTGCCAGACCCGCTTCGTACATGCCGCGACGACCGATTTCGATCAGCTCGGCCACTTCCAGGCCCATCGGACAGATCAGGCTGCAGCGACCACAGAGGTTGCAGCTGTCGAACAGCAGTTCCTGCCATTCTTCCAGATCATCCAGCGTGACCTTTTTCTTCAGGTTCAGCAGCTTGAAGAACGGTGCAAAAGCGCCCGACTCACGACGGAAAGCGCGCTTGAACATTTCGGCCTTCCAGATCGGAATGTACTTGGCTTCTTCCGTGGCGATGTAGAAATGGCAGGCATCGGCACACATGCCGCAGTGAATGCAGGATTCCATGTTCCAGGCAACGGTGGCACCAAAGCTCTTGGCGAAGGCGCGCATGGCCCCTTCAACCCGCTGTTCAGCGGTGCGGTTGTCTTCAGCGGCGCCCGTACCGGCAAATGCTTGAGTTGCAGTCGTGCTCATGTGGTAGCTCCCTTCTTGGCGTGCAGGTAACCGTTAACGAAGCGCGTTGGGAAGATATAGAACGCGTGCATCAGCTTTCCGAACGGGAACCAGATCAACAGCAGATTGAACGAAATAATGTGGGCGGCCAGGATGTGCTCATAGCGGCCCGGTCCACCCAGGACAGCCCAAATGCCGGAAATCATGATGGCGTAGAGGATAGCCAGGGTGAAGTAGTCATCGAAGTTTGAGATCTGACGCAGCGGCTTGTGCATATAGCGGCGCACGGTCGCGGTCAGCATCAAAACCACGGTCAGCACAGAAACGGCGGTGATGATCGCGCCCGGCAACGTCGGCCACCAGGGAGCAGAGAAACCGAACAGGTTCTGCCAGAAGATCACGTGGGGCGCACCGAGCAAAACGACGGTGAACATACCAATGTGATAGCCATAACCGACAACCTCGCCAAAGGCCGTACGACCAATGAACTCTTTGTGCGGCCACGAGCGCAGACCGCAGGTCGCGGTGCCGACCATCAGGGCCTTGTCGTTGGAATGGCGATCTTCGCTGTACTTCTTGCGCAAGCCCAGCATGACCACGGCCAGCAGCCGCCAGATTACGCCAAACACGAAGACCAGCAGCGCGAAGTGGAGCATCGGTCCACGGGAAAATTCAAGTATCGACATGAGTGATCTCCTTATTCGGTCTCGCTAGCCAGTTTTTTCTTGCGCGCATTCGCGGCAAGACCCGCTGCAGCGCCTACAGCCACGCCGGCTGCGGCTGCGGCAATTGACTCACCGCGCTCGCTGAACAGTTTCGCCGTCACCGGCTCGTAGAAGCCGCCCTGGTCCCAGAAACCGGGCTCGGAGCAGCCAATGCAGCCGTGGCCAGACTCAACCGGCCAGCCGGCGCCGCCGTTCCACTTGATGGTGGCGCAGGCGTTGTAAGTGGTTGGCCCGCGGCAGCCCAGTTCATACAGGCACCAGCCGTTGCGCGCGCCTTCATCGTCAAAGCTCTTGGCGAACAGGCCGCGATCGTAGAAGCGACGGCGGTAGCAGCGGTCATGAATGGTGTTGCCGAAGAAAGCCCGCGGGCGCAGATGCGGATCGAGATCCGGCACGCCCGTGGCCAGGAAGCTGACCAAGGTTCCGGTCATAACTTCAGGAATCGGCGGGCAACCCGGCACATTGATGACTGGCTTGTCTTTGATGAGGTCAGCCACGCCCACCGCGCCAGTGGGGTTCGGATAGGCAGCACCGACTCCACCGTAGGCGGCGCAAACGCCAACAGCGACGATAGCAGCCGCGCCTTCGGCGCACTTCTCAAGCTCATAGGTGAAGGTCTTGCCTTCGCTACAGCCGTACATGCCGTTGAGCTTGGTTGGGATTGACCCATCGACAATCAGAATGTACTCGCCCCAGTTCTCTTCCATCGCCTCATCACGGCCAGCGATTGCGGCGTGTCCCGCTGCGGCCTGAAGCGTATGGTTGTAGTCCAGCGAGATCGTGTCAAAAATCAGGCTTTCCAGACTTGGCGCGAAGGAGCGGGTCAGCGACTCCAGGCAGCCGGTGCATTCCTGAAACGGCATGTAAATGACCGACGGGCGCCGGGCAGCGCGGAGCTGCTTGGCAAAGGCCGTCGTGGCCATCGGCGGCATGGCCATCAGGGCGGTCATGCCAGCACAATATTTCATAAACTGACGACGACCGACGCCGGCCTCATCCATGATTTGA
>JAZBPR010000278.1:0-2982 GCA_036351735.1 Wenzhouxiangella sp.
CCAAACTGGTGGAGGGGGCAGGATTCGAACCTGCGAAGGCATAGCCAGCAGATTTACAGTCTGCCCTCGTTGACCGCTTGAGTACCCCTCCGCATGCATGGACGTAAAGATCACCAAGTACGTCAAATCCAGACGAAGCCCGCAATTGTCGCGTATCGAGTAGCGTGAGTCAACACTTCATTTGCGAAAGATTGCAAGTCTCGGGCGCCTTTCATCCGCCTTAAAGGGCTTAGACGTTGAACCGAAAATGCATCACGTCCCCTTCAGACACGATGTAATCGCGGCCCTCGAGCCGAAGCTTGCCCGCGGCCTTGGCGCCGCTTTCCCCTCCACAGGCCAGGAACTCCTCGTAAGCCGTTACCTCGGCACGAATGAATCCCTTTTCAAAATCGGTATGAATTCGCCCCGCGGCCTGGGGTGCCGTTGCGCCCCGGCGAACAGTCCACGCCCGAACTTCCTTTGGTCCGGCAGTAAAGAAAGTCAACAGATCCAGCAGCGAATAACCGGCTCGGATCAAGCGGTGCAGCCCCGGTTCACTCTGGCCCAGATCGGCGAGAAACTCAGCCTGCTCCTGCGCATCAAGCTCGGCTAGCTCGGCCTCCAAGGACGCGCACAACACCACAACCTCGGCCCCTTCATCCGCGGCATGCCCTTTGACCGCATCGACATACTCGTTGTCCTGAGCCGCCGTATCGTCGACATTTGCCACATACAGAACCGGCTTGGCAGTGATGAACTGCCAGGTTTTGAGTAATGCGCGGTCATCGTCTTCCAGATTCAGCGACCGCAGGGGCTTACCTTCTCCAAGGTGCTCAACCACGGAGGCAAGCAAAGTCGATAGTCGCTTGGCTTCCTTGTCACCAGACTTGGTCTGGCGCGCGGTCCGCTCAAGCGCCCGTTCGGCTGTATCAAGATCAGCCAGCACCAATTCGGTATCGATGGTCTCGATATCGGCCAGAGGATCCACTTTCCCGGAAACGTGCGTGACATCGTCGTTGTCGAAACAGCGCACGATATGCGCGATGGCATCGGTTTCGCGGATATGGGCGAGAAATTTGTTGCCCAGGCCTTCGCCCTTGGAAGCCCCGGCAACCAGCCCGGCAATATCGACGAACTGCATCATGGTCGGCAGGATTTTTTCTGGCTTGACGATTCCGGCAAGCGCTTCCAGCCGCGGATCAGGAACGGCGACCATTCCGACGTTGGGCTCGATCGTGCAAAACGGGTAGTTCTCTGCCGCAATACTGGCCTGAGTCAGGCAATTGAACAATGTCGATTTACCCACATTGGGCAAGCCCACGATTCCACATCGAAATCCCATATCGCTATCCTCGTTCCATCCAAAGCCGGCCCCTATTCGGGGTCGGTGGTATGCAAGACCTGCATCGCGCGATCCGAGGATCCGCCCACAACCTGCGGCGCCACCGCGGTCGCGCGCTCAATAGCCTGCAAAATCAGGCCCTCGTCCTCCTTGCCCGGCCGGCTGAGCACCCAGGGTGTGACCGCCTCACGGATCCCCGGGTGCCCTATTCCGATTCTCAGCCGCCAGAAATTCTGATCACCCAGATGCGAAAACAGGCTACGAAGCCCGTTGTGACCGCCGTGACCGCCGCCTTTTTTCAGGCGAACAATGCCAGGCGGCAGATCCAGATCGTCGTATGCGACCAGAACCCGCTCAACAGGCACGTTGAAGTAATCCATGACCGCCCGGACCGAGCGACCCGAGTCGTTCATGAAGGTGTCGGGCTTTAAGCCCAGCACACCCGAACCACTGATTCGCTCACGGCAGAACTCACCGTGGAATTTTCGGTCAGCCTTCAACTGCCAACCATGCTCTCGAGCGAGTTCGTCAATAAACCAGAACCCGGCATTGTGCCGGGTTCTGTCGTACTTGCTGCCAGGATTGCCCAGGCCCGCAATCAGCCATGAATCACTCACAGCAAAACAGCAGGAAAGACTGGATCAGTCTTCCTTGGGCTTGGACTCAGACTCTGCGTCATCGGCCCCATCTTCGTCCGACGCATCATCCGCCTCTTCCGACTCTTCAGATATCGTCTCGACCTCAGCACCCAC
Source organism: Wenzhouxiangella sp. (assembly GCA_036351735.1). Taxonomy (GTDB): domain Bacteria; phylum Pseudomonadota; class Gammaproteobacteria; order Xanthomonadales; family Wenzhouxiangellaceae; genus Wenzhouxiangella. The sequence continues at coordinate 2,074 of JAZBPR010000278.1, forward strand.
TGCCGCAGCAGCATCAGCCTCGGCTGCCATCTCACCACTGCCCTGTCCTTCGCGGATATAAATGGCAGTGACCAGTGCGTAGTCGTTATCGTCGGAGACTTCCAGCGCTGGAATCGTGACACCCTCGGGCAGATTGATCTGACTCAGCATGACGCTATCGCCCGGCTGCAGGGTCGCCAAATCGACCTCCAGATACTCGGGAAGATGCTCAGGCGCCGCTGAAATCTCGACTTCGGTAACCTGATGCGAGACCACGACACCCACCTTTTTGCCGGCCGGAGACGACTCTTCGTTGGCGAAGTGAAGCGGCACGCTCATCCTGATTTGCTGACCTTCCATGACTCGCAGAAAATCCACGTGGGTAATCAGCGGCTTGAACGGGTGCATCTGCAGATCCCGGAGGACCACGCTTTGGCGCTTGCCATCTGCCACGACCATTTCCAGTACCGAAGAACGAAAAGCCTCGTCTTCGATGGCGTGAATCATGAAGTTATGATCCAGAGTCAGGCTGACCGGGTCCCGGTCACCCCCATACAACACAGCCGGAACTCTGCCCGTGCGACGCAGGCGGCGGCTCGCACCTTTCCCCACATCGGCACGCAGTTCGGCCGAAACTTCAAATTTCTTGCTCATGTTGATCTCGCTTCGATTGAAGGCAATTCATTGCCGTTAAAAAAACCCGCTCGTCCGCGACCAGACAATCGGGGCAGCCGACTATTGTAACTCGGAAACCTTAAGCAAAGAAATACTGGGGCGCCCGCGAAACCTTACTGCTAGCATATGGTCTACTGTTCCGTGGCGGGAATAGCGGTATCGACATTGTGTTGAATGCCTCGCCTGCACACTCAACCACTGATTCACAAAGGACTGTTGACCGACAATGAACGATCGACTGCAATCTGTGTATGC
>JAZBPR010000279.1:0-4471 GCA_036351735.1 Wenzhouxiangella sp.
CCGCTTTACCGTGACCGAAGCCAGCAAGATCACCATTGCGTCGTCAGGCCGCAGCTTTTCTGCCCGCCCGGGCGAGACCATGCTCAATGCCGCCCTTCGGCACGGGGTCGTGCTCCCATACTCCTGCAAGAACGGCACCTGTGCAAGCTGCAAGTGCCTTGTGGTCGACGGGAAAGTAACTTACCCGTATAACCCTCCGTCGGCGTTAGCGTTTAATGACCTTTACGCGGGCTGGGGCTTGAGTTGCCAGGCAGTTGCCGAAGGCGACGTGCTGATCGAAGCGCGCGAACTGGAGCAGGTAGCCGACATTCCGGTTCGCAAATTGCCCGCTCGGGTGGAATCCCTGCACAAGTTCACTCCAGAGATCATGCGGCTACGTCTGAAGCTTCCGAAAGCAGCGCGGCTGCAGTTTCTCGCTGGCCAGTACATCGACATCATCCAGTCAGACGGGAAGCGTAGAGCTTTTTCAATTGCCTCAGCGCCCTCTGAAACCGATTTCATCGAATTGCACATCAAGCACGTCAGCGGTGGTGGCTTCACCGGTCACGTCTTCGAGTCCATGGAACCGAAAGAAATCCTGCGCTTCGAGGGCCCGCTGGGGACGTTCTTTATCCGTCGTGGTTCAAAGCGCCCACTGGTGCTGATGGGCGGCGGCACAGGGTTTGCGCCCCTGAAATCGATGGTTGAAGAGCTTATTGAAGCCGGCGACTCTCGACCGGTGCATTTGTTCTGGGGCGTTCGACACCAGTCCGATCTTTATGCCAGCGAGTTGATCAAGCGGTGGGAGCAGATTCATCCACATCTCAACTTTACTCCGGTACTGGCCGAACCCGACGGTGACTGGCGCGGCGCCACAGGCCTGGTCCATCAGGCAGTCCTTGAGCAGGTCACCGACCTTTCAGCCCACGATGTCTACATGAGCGGCCCACCCGCCATGGTCAGCGCCGGACGGGGCGCTTTTCTGGCTGCCGGGCTTGGCGAGGATCGATTGTTCTACGACAGTTTCGATTTCGCACCGGACGTGCCCATTACCAGCACCTGATCGCAGCGCAGCTCTGCTCATCCAATTGCAGGATGCCAGCCAGTCGGCGGTCATCCCCATCCCGTTGTTATGCTGGGCGCAGACCCAAGTTCGGAGAGTCGCATGGCCGAAATATTGGTCGTGATCGGAACAGGCGCCCTCGGCCAGGCCATCGCACGGCGTATCGGCGAGGGACGCAAAATCCTGCTGGCCGATGTGCGGATGGAGGCAGCCGAATCGGTCGCCAAAACCCTGCGGCTTTCAGGCTTTGATGTTGAGCCCGTCACCGTGGACGTCACTGCCCGGGCGTCTGTCCAGGCACTGGCCGACCAGGCCAGTGGGCTGGGAAGCATCCGTGGTCTGATCCATTCGGCAGGCGTCTCACCTTCTGGCGCCTCGCCGGATACGATTTTCAAAGTCGATCTTTACGGGACCGCAATCGTGCTGGAAATCTTTGGCCCGCTGATGGCCAAAGACAGTTCCGGCTTGGTTATCTCCTCGCAAGCAGGACATCGACTACCGGCATGGTCCTGGGACACAAAGCAATCCCTGGCAACAACGCCGGCTGATGACCTGCTGAACCTGCCGATTCTCCAATCGGACCAGGTCGCCGAGCCACTGGTGGCTTACCAGTACGCCAAGCGCGGGGCGTCATTACGAGTGCAGGCTGAATCTGTGCGCTGGGCCAGAAACGGGGCGCGACTGAACGCGATCAGCCCAGGCATTTTTGGCAGCGCGTTGTCTCAAGGCGAACTGAATAGCTCCAATCGGGACAGCTACCAGCGCATGATCGAAGCCTCTGCGGCAAAAAGAACCGCTACTGCCGACGAAATCGCCAGTCTCGGCGCATTTCTGATGGGACCGGAAGCCCAGTTCATCTCTGGCAGCGATTTCCTGATCGACGGCGGGGTCACCGCCGCCTACTGGTGGGGAACACTGGGCGAAGAAATCTCAAGCTGATTTCAGAAGGAACGAAAGCAGTAGCTCTGACCTTGATACCCAATACCTAGTTTACTTTAAGTAAATCTTGCGGTAGTCTTTTAGTGTGTATACCGTCAGCTTCAAGAAATCGGCAATCAAGGCTCTTCGCCGCATGCCGCCGAAAGTGGCGAGCCGAATGTTTGAAGAACTGGAGCAAATTGCCGAGAACCCATCGAACCATATCGGGGACTGGAAGAAACTGGTCGGCTCTGAATACTGGCGGTTGCGAATCGGTAGCTATCGGGCCATTTGTGATCTGCGCGATGATGAACTTGTACTGCTTGTCATCACAGTCGGCTCTAGAGGTGATGTTTACAAATGAACGCGAGTATTCAGATTATTGAAAAGAATGGGACCGAAGAATATGCGGTGGTGCCCATTGATGTATGGCGCCGAATTTGCGCGCTGGCCGAAGACGCCGAGGACATCCGCGCAGCTGACGAGGCCAGCCGCGAGCTGGCGGCGGGCGAAGACGAAATTGTGCCTGCCGAGATTGCGCGCAAGCTCCTTGAAGGGGAACACCCGGTATCCGTCTGGCGCCAGTATCGCGGCATGACGCAGAAGGCTCTGGCGGCGGCTGCCGGCATCGGAAAATCCCACTTGTCACAGATAGAGTCTGGCTCCAAAACGGGCTCCGTGAATTGTCTGAGCCGACTGGCGGCGGTCCTTGAAGTCGATGTCGATGACTTGCTTGGGAACAATCTCGCAAATGCCTCGCGCGGCTCATAGCCTGAAGATGCGGAGCGAGTATGGTCAGGCGATGAGTTCGGCGAGTGCCCGACCCGGGTCGGGTTGGCGCATGAACGACTCTCCGATCAGGAATGCGCCGATTCCGCCTGAGCGCAGACGCTTGATGTCGGCAGATGAATGAATGCCGGATTCAGAAATCACCAGGCGCTCGTCGGGAACCTGCGGGGCCAAGCGCAGGCTGGTATCAAGATCCGTCACGAATCGGTGCAGATCTCGATTATTGATGCCAAGCAGATCGCCAGGAACAGCGAGCGCCCTATCCAGTTCGTTCTGATCATGCACTTCAACCAGCACGCTCAGGCTCAGCTCGCGTCCAAGCGCGGATAACTGTTCCAATTCTGTGTCATCCAGTGCGGCAACAATCAGCAGCATGGCATCGGCACCCATGGCGCGGGTTTCCCAGACCTGCCAGGCCTCGATGATGAAATCCTTACGCAATACGGGCAAGCCGCAAGCCGACCGGGCCTGAACCAGAAACTCCGAGTGCCCCTGGAAGAAAGGCTGGTCGGTCAGTACGGACAGGCAGGTCGCACCGCCTTTCTCGTAGGATTTGGCGATCGCTGCAGGATCAAAATCTTCCCGAATCAGGCCAGCAGAGGGCGAAGCCCGCTTGACCTCGGCGATGACTGCATCCTGAGAGGCAGCAGCCCGCTGCTTTAGAGCAGCCGAAAAGTCTCGCGCTGGCGGCAAATCGGCGCAGGCGGCCTGCAGGTCTGCGAGGCTGCGGTCACGCTTGGCCGCTTCCACCTCCTCGCGTTTGACGGCGAGGATCCGACGGAGAATGTCGTCGCTCACAGGGTATGCGTCCGCTCGGCGTATTCGCGCAGGCGGACCAGAGCGGCGCCTTTTTGGAGCACATCACGCGCCGTCTCGACTCCGCCGGCCAGTGACTGGGCTTGTCCGGCAACATAAATGGCCGCGCCTGCGTTGAGCGCGATGGTGTCGGCAGCCGGCCCTGGCTCACCGGCCAGCGCGGATTCAATCAGCGCCAAGCTGTCAGCAGGACCGGAGACAACCAGACCGTCCAGAGAGTCCAGCTGCACCCCGAAATCCTCCGGCGAAATCGGGTATTCGCCAATCGCTCCATCGCGCAGCTCAGCCACCCGCGTCGTTGCCACAGGCGAAATCTCGTCCAGCCCGTCCTGACTGTGGACAACCATCACGTGGTTGGCTCCCAGCGCCAGCATGACCTCGGCCATGGGTCGAAGAAGCTCCGCGGAGAAGACGCCGAGTACCTGGTTGGGGGCTGAAGCCGGATTGGTCAGAGGCCCGAGCAAATTGAACAACGTGCGCAGCCCCAGCGACCTTCTTGGCCCGATGGCATGCTTCATCGCTGCATGATGCTGGGGCGCAAACAGGAAGCCCACGTTCAGTTCATCAATCAGAACGGCGACCTGGTCGGCATTCAGATCCAATCTGCAGCCCGCCGCCTCGAGCAGGTCGGCAGCTCCCGACTTGCTTGAAACCGAGCGATTGCCGTGCTTGGCCACGCGCACCCCGGCAGTAGCCGCCACGAACGCCGAAGCCGTTGAGACATTGAACAGGCTGGCCCCGTCCCCGCCGGTTCCGACGATATCGGTCAAACCGTCGCGGTCGATCTCGACCTTGGCGGCAAAGCTTCGCATGACTTCCGCCGCGGCCGCGATTTCGGCCGGGGTCTCACCTTTGACCCTCAACGCCATCAGGAAGCCACCGATCTGGGCTGGATCAGCGTCCCCA
>JAZBPR010000280.1:0-3347 GCA_036351735.1 Wenzhouxiangella sp.
GAAAAAATCTCACGCTCCGCTGCGTTCAACGCCCGGGATCGGGCACATTTCTTTGGCTGTGCTGCCCACGCGATGCGCCAGATCGTGATTGATCAGGCCCGCGCAAAAGCCGCGGAGAAGCGCGGCGGTGGTCTGTACGAGGTCACTTTCGACGATGCTCATCTCAGTGTGACGCCGGACGATGCCATCAGACTCGACGAAGCGCTTCGGCGTCTGGAAGAAATCGACCCCGCCTTTCTCGAGCTCGTAGAACTGCGCTTCTTCACCGGCTTGAGCATGGAGCAGATTGCCGAAGCAACCGAGGTCTCTGTCCGCACCCTGCATCGTCGCTGGCGGCTGGCACGGTCGGCTCTGCAGACCTTGCTTGACGATGTGCCTGACGGAGGAGCCGCTGGGTGACACCGGAGGAGCGGGCCGCATGGCAGGAGGCCAGTCGTCTCTTCGATGAGCTGATTGATGTGCCTACGGCGGATCGTGAAGCCTGGATCGAGGCCCAGGGACTGAGCGAACGCACCCGTTCGATCCTCGATTCCCTGCTTCAAGCGGACGCCGACCCTGACCCGAATCTGGAGGCACGCAGCGATCTTTTAATCAGCGACGCCATGGATGGCACCGCCGACAGCCCGCTTGTAGGCCGAACGATTGGCGGCTGGGTGCTGATTGAAAAAATTGGCGAGGGCGGCATGGCGACGGTCTACCGATGCCAGCGTCAGGTTGAGGATGTGGTGCAGGTTGGCGCGATCAAGTTGCTCCGCATCGGCTTGCTAACGACAGAGGGTCGGCAACGCTTTCAACGGGAGAAGCAAATCATCGCGGGGCTCGGACATCCGACCATCGCGCGACTGCTGGATGCGGGCGCCGTTGAGGACGGAACGCCGTACTTCGTGCTCGAATACGTGGATGGCAGGCCCATCGATGAGTTCATTGATGCAACCCGGCCTCAGGCCCAGCAACTGGTGGAGATGTTTCTGCCGATTTGTGACTCGGTCGCACATGCGCAGCGACGGTTGATCGTACACCGGGATATCAAGCCCTCAAACATTCTCGTAGACGCCGAAGGCAATCCGCGCTTGCTCGACTTTGGAATTGCCCGCCTGGTTGACGAGGAGCAGATCGCGGTCACCACCACGCGTGTATATACCCCGGGCTTCGCGGCGCCCGAGCAATTGACCGGAGGTGCCATCACCCTGGCTACAGACGTTTACGGGCTCGGGGCCACGCTCTACCGCCTGCTCACCGGTGTCAAGCCCGACCCGGTTCGGACAGACGGTGCCGAATCCTCGTCTACCGCTGAGCCTAGACCCGTGCCGGATCGGGATCTGCGAAACGTCTTGCAAAAGGCCATGCATGACGATCCCGGCCAGCGTTATCGTGACGCCGCCGCACTGGCAGAAGATCTCAGGCGCTGGCAAGACGGTCGCCCAGTGCTAGCGACTGGAGATGCGCTGACTTACCGGGTAAGGAAATTTGTCGAGCGCAATCGGGTTGCAGTGGCAGCAAGTCTGCTTCTGCTGCTGACCGCCCTCGCAGGAGTCAGCGCCACTGTTTGGCAGGCGACCATCGCCGAGCGCGAGGCCCAAGAGGCCCTGGCGGCCTCGGCCCGCGCCGAGGCACTCAACGACTTCCTGCTTGGCATTTTCGAAGCCTCCGAGGCCGGCCGTGTGGCGCAGGACGAGTTGGCCAGCACCGCCGAGCTACTCGAACTGGCCGCCATTCGCGCCCGCAACGATTTTTTGGAGCAGCCCGAATTGCAGGCGCAAATGCTGCGCACCGTCGGACACATTTTCATGACCCAAGGGCGCTACGCGGATGCCGAGGATTTGCTCCGCGATGCCATTAATGTGCTTAATGAAGCACCTTCTGAGGAGCCATTGGCAGCCGCCGCAGCAGAACAAGTGCTCGCCAGAATTCTCCTTCGGTCAGGGCGTGCAGCCGAAGCCATTACCCTGGCCCGACAGGCCCTTAACCCCCTGCCCTCAGATGACCCCGCACTGCTGGACTTACGCTCCGATTTAACCGAGACGCTGGTCACCGCGCAGTTAGTCAGCGAGGAACAGATCGATGCGCGGGAGCTGGCCGAAGAGCTCCATGAAATCACTCGGAAGCTTGCGCCAGATAGCCCCATTCTTCAGGCAAACAATGCGTTCTTGCTGGCCCGCGTCTACAGCGATGCCGGCGAGTTCGCGGCTGCCGACGCCTTGCTTACCGAGGCTCTGGCCTTGGTGGAACCGCTGAGCGGAACGGCGGAACTAGAGGCCTCTATGCTCAACTCGCTGGCCATTGCAAGATCGCGACAGGGAATGCTGAACGAGGCGACCATAGCCGCCAATGATTCACTGGAGCTGATCCGCGGATCCTATCCGGAGGGACATCCGCTGATCGGCCGTGCACTGAGCAATCTCTCATCACTTCATTCTCTGGCTGGGAGGCTCGAGGAAGCGGAAGTCGCTTCCCAGGAAGCCCTGGAAATCCTTCTGGCAACGCTCGGTCCGGACCACATCAGTGTCGGCTCAGCCTACAACAACCTCGGAAGCTTACTGCTCAGACTGGAACGCTATCAGGAAGCACTGGATGCGTTTTCCGATAGCCTGCGCATCCTCGATGAAAACCTCGCGCCTGACCACTGGCGAAGACTCGCCACTTTGGTGAGCCAATCCCTGTCGCTTATGGAACTCGAGCGCACGGATGAAGCATTGACAACGCTGGAGGATGTCGAGCGGCTGGCGGCGGACCAACCCCGTATCCTTATGGTCGTCTGGTCCGTTAGGGCAAAGGTCTACCTGCAGGCCGGCAGGTTCGAAGATGCCCAGCGGGCGGCGGAATCCGCGCTGGTGTTCAGTCGTGAACGCTACCCCGATGGCAGCGGAACCTCTGCAGTCATTCTCAGCCGCCTGGCACTTGCCGCACAATCGCTTGGCAACGACGAGACGGCACGCTCCAGTCTGGCAGACGCTGAACGGGAATTGGCGAGTTTGAACGGAAGCTTCGATGCACCCGCCCGCGAGTACATTCAGAACCGGACACAATTTCTGATCAACGACGGAGATTCTCAGCGGGCCGTCGACCTACTTGAACGTGACCTCAGCGCGGTGGCCAATGCTCTTGGCGAAGACCACCCGACACTAACCGACCTTCGCGAGCAGGCTGTGGCCCTGCGAACCAGCGAAAACAACTCCAAATAGGCTTCAACCAGCCAACTGCACCTACCAAGACCTTAAAGATCTGTTCGAGCGCAGCTAGAGGGCTCGCAGTCGGATTCGAGCGGAAACAAGCCCGGAACAAGTGTCTGGGAACACCCTCGACAATCCGCTTGTTACCGCGACCGTGGCAGAGTCCACCGGCAAACC
>JAZBPR010000281.1:0-11163 GCA_036351735.1 Wenzhouxiangella sp.
CCGGGCGTGGCAGCGGTTGGACCAGCCACAGACAGCACGGCCGCGGTCATCTCCTTGACCGTGGTCTTGCCGTTGCTCCCGGTAATACCAACCACCTTCAGCCCATCGAGTTGCTTGCGCCAGTGCGCGGCAATCTGGCCCATGGCCTGCTGGGTATCCTCGACCTGAACATGGGCAATGTCGTCATCCAGCGCGCGTTCAGCAAGCACGGCCGAGGCGCCAGCGTCAACCGCTTGTCGGGCAAACTCATGCCCGTCACTGTGCTCGCCTGACAACGCGACAAACAGATCGCCGCTCCTGATCTGCCGGCTGTCATGGCATAGCCCGCGAACCTCAACGTCAGGCCCCTGCAACTGACCTGTGGTTACGGCAGCAATATCCCGGAGCATCAAGCGCATCAGGCTGCCTCCACCAGACTCTCGCGCACGACCGCAGCGTCTGAATGCCGATGCACCTGTGATCCAATTGTCTGGGTTGTCTCATGACCCTTGCCGGCAATCAGCACCAGATCGCCCGGCTGTGCCTCGCGGAGTGCCGTGCGGATAGCCTGGACGCGATCGCGAATCACCCGGCTGCGCTCCGGATGACGCATCCCACCCTGAATCTCTCGAACGATGGCCGTTCCGTCTTCGCCTCTGGGATTGTCATCGGTCAGGATCACCCGATCCGACAGAGATTCAGCAATGCGCCCCATCATCGGGCGCTTGGCTTTGTCACGGTCACCCCCGCAGCCAAACAGACACCACAGCTGTCCGCTGCTGAGTTCGCGAAGGCTCGTCAGAACGAACTCCAACGCATCCGGGGTATGCGCGTAATCAATGACCGCTGCAATGCCGGCGCCCCCACTGACGACCTGCATGCGCCCGGGCACCGGCTTCAGCGCAGCGACGCGTGCCTGAATGTCGTCAGACCCCAGGCCTCGGGCCCGAAGTTCAAGGTAAACAATGGCCAGGTTGTGCAGGTTGACCCGCCCGATTAGCGGGCAGGACAGTACTGTCTGTCCCTCAGGCAATTCGACCAGCGCCTCGATCCCGGAAAGATCTGCGCGGCGCGCGGTCAGTCTGGCGGTCGCCCCGGGTCGGTCTTTGAGCGAATAGCTCAGGACGCTGCCGGTCGCGGCAATTTTGTCCGCAAGGGCCCGACCATGCGGATCATCCAGATTGATGATCTGACGATCGCTCCGGTAATCGGTAAACAGTCGCGACTTGGCCTCGAAGTAGGCCTCAAGGCTGACGTGATAATCCAGATGATCATGCCCAAGACCGGTAAAGATGACGCTGGTGAAGCTCAGTCCGGCCAGGCGTTGCTGATCCAGCGCATGCGACGAGGCTTCCAGAACCACACAACGATGCCCTTCAGCGCGCAGGCCGGCCAGTTCCCGGTAGACGCTAAGGATGTCCGGCGTGGTGTGCGTTCCTGCGCGTTCAGCGCCCGGACGGCCCACACCCAGCGTTCCCAGCATTGCCGCATCCAGCGCCTGAGCCAGCAACCAGGCCACCGAGGTCTTGCCGTTGGTGCCGGTCACCGCAACCAAGTCCATATCCTCGGCCATGCCGAAGAATCGCGAGGCCAGCATCGGCAGGTGCTCCCCAAGAGCGGGGATCAGGACGGTCGGCACTGAACTGCTGACCGGAGAGCGATGTTCATCATGAACCACAGCAACCGCGCCAGCCTCGACTGCCTGATCAAGATAGTCCAGCCCGTGTCCATGATCGCCACCTATGGCGACGAAGAGGCTGCCCGCGCGGCAGTGACGGGAGTCCAGACAAAGATCCGTCACCGTCAAATCGGGGACCGCGGCAGCCAGACCCTCAAGCAGATCCGAGAGCGTCATACCCTCAGCCCCAGCCATCACTGCGATTCTCCGGTGGCAGCGACCAGGGTCGACAAATCATCCGGCGGGACGCTGAACAGCCGCAGCGCGGCAGCCATCACCTGACTGAACACGGGAGCGGCCACCTGACCACCGTAGTAGCGGTCACCGGCCGGGTCGTTGATGATGACCACCGCGGCCATCCTTGGTCTGGACGCCGGAGCAAAGCCGGCGAAGCTTGAAACGTAGCGCGACTCGTATCCCCCTGCGCCCACGAGTCGCGTGGTCCCGGTCTTGCCGGCAATACGGTAACCGGGCACGCGGGCCAGCTGCCCTGTTCCTTCCACGCCGGTTGCCGACTCAAGCATGCCGATGATGTCGCGCGCCAGCGCGGGATCCATGACCGACTGAACGGGGTTATCGCTGCCAATGATGAAACTCGGCTGATGCAGTCGACCATCATCAGCAATCGCGGCCATGGCGCGAACCAGCTGCAGCGGAGTCACGGACAGGCCATAACCATAGGCCAGTGTGGCCTGCTCCAGCTTGCGCCAGCGCTCGAAGTCTCTGAGCACCCCGGCTGACTCGCCAGGAAACCCCGTCCCGGTCACGGCTCCAAAGCCGAGGCGCGAATAGAGGCCCCACAGATGTCGCGCCTCCATCGACAGCACCAGCTGAACCACACCGACATTCGATGACTTGACCAGCACGCCTTCAACCGTGGTCTCGCCGAAATTACGGACATCTCGGATGGTATGGCCAGAGACGTTCATCGTACCCGGCGTTGTGTCGATCGGCATGTCGGGCGATGCCAACCCGGCCTCCATGGCGGCCGCCACCGCAAAAGGTTTGATCACCGACCCCGGTTCGAGCACGTCGGTCATGGCCCGGTTACGAATCCCCTCACCGACAGCGCGAACGGGCGTGTTGGGGTTGTACGACGGATAGTTGACCATGGCGACAATCTCGCCATTGGTCACATCCATCACCACAATGGAACCTGAACGCGCGTCGACCTGCTGGATACCCTGCTTGAGCGCGCGAAACGCTAGATACTGCAGCCGCCGATCCAGTGTCAGCTGTAAATCACGCCCCGGGCGCGCCTCCTGAATGAGATCGATATCCTGGACCACGCGCCCCAAGCGATCCTTGATGACGCGCTTCGAGCCAGGCTCCCCCTGCAGCCAGGCGTTGTAGGCCAGCTCCAGTCCTTCCTGGCCCGCGTCATCAACGTTGGTAAAGCCCAGAACCTGAGCAGTCACCTCAGCGGTCGGGTAGAAGCGACGATATTCGCCTTGCAGCGACACGCCAGGCACATTCAAGTCGGCGACTTTCTCTGCCAGCTCAGGATTAACGCGGCGCCTAAGCCAGACAAATTCACGGCTTGCGCGTTGGGTCAGTCTGCGCTCGAGAACATCAACAGGGATGTCCAGAACCTCGGCCAGTTCGGGAAGACGATCAACCGCCTGCAGCAACTCACCGGGATGGGCCCAGACCGAGTCAACCGGCGTGGACACCGCAAGCGGTTCGCCGTGTCGGTCAAGGATGCTGCCGCGCACCGTTGGAATTTCCACAGTCCGCAGAAAGCGGGCTTCACCCTGGCTTTGCAGGAACTCCGCGTCAGTCACCTGGAGATTGACCGCGCGGGCGATCAACACAACCACGCCGAGCAACATGATGGCTGCAGTCAACCACACCCGGAGTACCGAGATATTGCGCGGCCGCTGCTCGCTCATTGCGTCCCCACCAGAATTCCGGTCTGGGTCGGCAGCTGCATATTGAGCTGATCGCGCGCTTGCCGCTCGACCCGACCCGATTCGGCCAGCCATGCCTGCTCAAGCTGCAAGCGACTCCATTCGGCTCTTGCCTGATCGCGCTCTGCGGCGGCTTCCTGCAGGGCTGCAAACAGCTGGCGCGACTCGTGGCGCAGGGTCACTACGCCGATTGCAGAACCCAGCAAGAACGCCAGAACCACGAAGAATGCGACCCAGCGAATCATGCTGCCACCTCGGCCAGCCTTTCAGCCACTCGCATCCGGGCACTGCGCGCACGCGGGTTGGCCCGGCACTCGTTCTCGTCGGGCCGGATCAGTTTGCCGATCTGGCGCAGTTTGGGCTTGAAAGCCGGCGCCACGGGATGGCGACGTGAGGCTGCAGGTGGTTTCGATGCCCTCGCCCAAGCCTGCTTGACGCGCCGGTCCTCAAGGGAATGGAAGCTGATGACCACAAACCTCCCGCCCGGGGCCAGCACGTCCAACCCCTGCTCAAGCATGCGGTCGAGCGCATCCAGTTCATCGTTGATCTGAATGCGGATGGCCTGGAATGTGCGCGTGGCCGGGTGAATCTTGTCGCTTGATCGGCCGGCCGCAGCAGCCACCAGCGCCGCCAGACGCGCTGTGCCGTCAATCGCTCGTTGCTCGCGTTCCTTCACAATCGCTCTTGCAATCCTTCGGGCGTGGCGTTCTTCGCCGTATTCACGAATCACCCGCGCCAGTTCATCCTCATCGACCTGCGCCAGCCAGTCGGCAGCCGATTCTCCGCGCGTTGGATCCATCCGCATGTCCAATGGACCGTCTTCGCGAAAGCTGAATCCCCGCTCCGACTGATCGAGCTGCGGCGACGAAACCCCCAGATCAGCCAGCAAACCGTCGATGCATCCAAAAACCCCTTCTCGCCTGGCCAACTCGGCCAGGCCGTCGTAGCTGCCGTGGCAGATCGTGACCCGGTCGTCGTCCCCGAAGGCCTGCCTTGCGTGCGCGATGGCTTCCGGATCCCGATCCATCACGATCAATCGCCCCAACGCGCCGAGTCGGGCCAGGATCGCCGCGCTATGGCTACCCCGGCCATAGGTCACATCCACCACGGTCGCATCCGCGGAAAGATTCAATGCCGCGAGCGCCGGCTCTAGCAGCACCGGGACGTGTGGTTTGACCTCACCCATGACCAGTTACAGAACCAGCTGGGCCATTTCTTGGGAGGCCTGCTCCTGCATTTCACGCTCTTCTTCGATCCGGCGCTGATTGAGCACGTTTTCATTCCAGATCTCGAAACGCTGCCCCATCCCCATCATCACCACGCGCTTTTCCAGCCCAGCGACCTGACGCAGGGTCTGCGCCAGCAGCAGTCGGCCATTGCCGTCCGGCTCGGTCTGGGTGGCCGATCCCACAAGGCGACGCTGGAGACTGCGGTGACTTGGGTTGAAGGTGGACAACGCCATCACTTGCTCGCGAACGCGCTCCCACTCCGGTTCGGGGTAGAGCCAGAGACAACCGGCGTCGAACGCGGAGTAAGTCAGCACCAGGCGATTGGCACAGACCGACCCCAGATCGTCGCGATACCGGGTAGGTATCGCCATACGACCTTTAGCGTCGAGGTTGATGGCAGTCTCTCCAAAAAACACCAGCGAAGCAGCTCCTTGCCCGTTTAAACCACTATTTCCCACAAATTACCACTGCTCGCCACGATAGTCTCGAAGCGCTTCAGTGTCAAGGGGAACAGGGCTCTAGGCCGGCAAGAACTGGCCCGCCACGCAAGGAGGCCCCCGCGCGCCATTCAGCACGCAGGGGATTCGGCTCAGGGAATCGGGAGGCGGGTTTTGGGCAGAGTGGTTAAGAGCCGACTACCCAAAACAGGCTTTGGTGTCGCCTAATTAACGATGCGATAGCAGGGCTGATAGCTGGAGCCGCCGGGCAGCTTCATCCGGTTCTGACTGACGAAACGGCGCAGCAGCTGGTCCAGCGCCTCCATGATGTCAGGCTCGCCCCGAATCTCGAATGGCCCATGCTCGCGGATAGCCTTGACGCCATTGGGCTTGACGTTTCCAGCAACGATACCGGAGAACACTCTCCGCAAGTTGGCAGCCAGTTGGTGGGTCGGAAGCTCTCTGGAAATGTCCAGCGAGGCCATGGCCTCATGCGTGGCCGCGAACGGCTGCTGAAACTCCGGCTGGATCTCCAATAGCCAGTTGAAATAGAAGGCATCATTGACTCGCACCCGCCAGTCCTTGACCTGATCGATCCCCCGGCTCATCTCGCGGGCAACAGCAGGGGCATCGTCGACGATGATCTTGTACAGAGCCCGAGCAGAATCACCCAGCGTCAGACCAATAAACCGATCGATTTCCTCGAAATACTCTTTTGAAGAGGCAGGGCCGGTAAAGATCAGTGGGAAAGGCGCCTCCCGGTTAGCCGGATTAAGCAGCACGCCGAGAATGAAGAGAATCTCCTCGGCGGTTCCCACGCCTCCCGGAAACACGACAATCCCGTGGCCCAGCCGGACGAACGCTTCCAGCCGCTTCTCGATATCCGGCAGGATGACCAGTTCGTTAACGATGGGATTGGGCGACTCGGCTGCGATAATTCCGGGCTCCGTGACTCCGACGTAATGGCCGGGCACGCTGCGCTGCTTGGCGTGGCCAATGGTCGCTCCCTTCATCGGTCCCTTCATGGCGCCGGGGCCGCAGCCGGTACAAATGTCGCGCCCGCGCAGGCCCAGCTGATAACCCACCAGCTTGGTGTAGTGATACTCCTCCTGGTTGATCGAATGTCCGCCCCAGCAAACCACCAGATTGGGCTCGCGTCTGGCATCCATCAGCTGGGCGTTGCGCAAGATCTCGAAGACCGTGTTGGTGATGCCTTCCGGCTCATTCAGATCGAAGTAGGGGTTGGGTCCGATCTCGGCGTGGAAGTAAACGATGTCGCGCACCACCGCGGAAAGCAGCTCCCGGATCCCGGTGATGATCTTCCCGTCGACGAAGGCGTGACCCGGCGCGTTGTGGAGGTCGATGCGCATCCCGCGATTGACCTGATGAACCTCGATTTCGAAATCGGCATAGGCCTGCATCATCGATTCAGCATCATCGCCCTGCTCCCCGGAGTTCAGTACGGCCAGCGCACAGCGGCGCAGAATTTCGCCCACCTGTTCTGTCGCATCCGACAAGCGCACGACCTCTTCGCGCGAAAGCATGGTCAACTTCCCCGACGGATAGACCTGCGTCGATACGCGTGGCGCCTTTTCTAGTTTTTCTTTATTGGTGTATTCATCCATCTTCTTGTTCTTGATCCTCTTATAAAAACAAACGGCCAGCGCGAGGCTGGCCGTTTGCAATCAGGCTGCCGAACCGACCGGTCCGGCAGAGACTCGATCGATCAGAAATCGTAACGCAATGTCAAACGAATTTCATAGACCGAGTTCGGCACGCTGAGGAAGTTCGTGTCGCCACCGTCAAAATCATTGAACCGGTACAGACACGCACTTTCGCTGTTACAGGTGGTGCGCGGAGCATCGCCGGTCAGGGCAGTCGCACCGTCAACACCGTTGGCAGCCACATCAGCAGCAGAGACCAGATCCGCCTCAACAATAGCGTACTGACCAAAGCCCGGGCCATTGTAGAACTTGCCCCAGTCCGAGTTCAGCAGATTCAGGAAGTTCTCGATATCCAGAATCAGGCTGAAGCGGTTGTCCTTGGCCCAGCGACCCAGACCCGGGATACCCGGCAGTTCCTGCTGCAGACGCAGATCCCAGATATTGTTCCACTTGCTGGCCTTCTCAGAGAACGGCGCGTGAATGCCGCCGGTCGGGATGCCTTCGTCATCGATGAAGGCAAAGAATCCGGCCTGATCAAAGCCTGAACCGTAGACAACACGCGGGTCACCCGCAGGATTCGGGATGTACAGCGGGTTGTTGTCGAACGGGCTTTCAAACTGACCAGCGCGGCCAAACAGGCTATTGCTGGAAGTTACGTCAAAGGCGGTACTCCACTTGTCGCCACTGTTGATCTGGCCGAAGGCATCGACGCGGGTCATCAGATCACCGAAGAAGCGGCGCTCGTAACCCAGAGCGATACGGAAGGTGTGGTCAACCTGGTACAGCGAATCGCGAGCTGACGGGCTGTTGCGGTCAGCATCAAAGATGCCACGCCAGTTGGAGATACCGCGAGATGAACCACCTTCGCTAGCAAAGGAGACGTTCTGGTAAGCGTACGACACGTTCATGTCGAAGCCGCTTTCGAACACTTTGCCAAGAGCCAGAGTGAAGACGTGGCTGCTGCCCTCGCCCAGATTGCCCAGCTCGGTCAGGTTGCGCTCGCCCAGGTCCTGCAGGTCAGCGTAGATGGTGCGGCCATCCGGTGCAACACCCGTTGGCAGAGCGGCCGCGAGGTCGGTCTGTGCCAGGTTGGTCCAGTTGAAGGCCTGGTTGGTGCGGGTGTAGAGGTACTGAGCGGTGAAGCGGTAGTCATCACCCAAGGCACCCATGTCGAACGAACGCTCGTAACGCAGCGATGCTTTCCAATCTGACGGAATGCGGAAGCTGTCTGAAACGTAGTCGATCGGAATGCCGGCGCTGCCGGAGGCCAGTGCATCCAGCGCTTCCTGCGGGACGGTATTGATGTCCACGTTGGTCAGGTTGCGGATGGTGACGTCGCTGGTCGGGGTCTGGAAGGCATTTGAAATCCACACCTGCGGGCTACCGCCAGCGAACAGGCCCACGCCACCGCTGATGGTGGTGCGGTCAAAGCCGGTGTACAGGAAGCCCAGACGCGGCATGAACAGGTCACGACCATCGAGGTTGTTGTCGGTACGAACGCCATAGGTATCAAAGATATCTTGGCTGAAGACCGGCTTGTCGCTCTGGCTGAAGCGCTCGTAGCGAACGCCCGCGCTGATCTGCAGATCCGGATTAACCGACCACTGATCACCCACGAAGAACGCCCACTTGTCGTAGCCCCATTCGGCGGCTGCATCGTTGGCGTTGTTGGTCACAGCATTGTTGTAGAAAACACTGCTCGGAGAGCGATTGATGATTTGGTCGACATCATCAAAGATGAAGCGGCCATTGGAGCTTTGGACGAAGAGGTTGAACAGGTTGAACTGCTCGTAGTCCATGCCGAAGGTGAACACGTGGTCACCGGCCACATAGTCAGCCGAAGCGAACAACTGCAGACGATCATCACTGTAATCGTTAGCGTGGCGGAACCGGTCACAACCGGCGACAACGGTCACGTTGTCGGTCAGCAAACCGTCCAGAGCCGTGCCGGCTACGTCGTTCTCGTCAAGGCGGAATTCAAAGTGGCCACCGCCACCGGCGCGGCAGTTCTGACCGCGAGCGAATTCCTTGTAGTTCATACGCAGCGTGGTTGACAGGTTCGGAGACCAGTCCGAGAACAGCTGGAAGGTGTAGGCTTCAAGGTCAACCGGAATGTCGTACCAGGCCGATTCAAAGTTGGAAGAGCTGATGCTGGTACCCGTTTCTTCCGTGCTCTGATAAGTGAACGAAGCACGATGAGCGTCGCTGATGTTCCAGTCCAGCTTGGTCAGGATACGCTCCGAAGTGACCGGAATATTACCGGTGCGCGCGGGGGTCAGCGGATCGAAGCCGTAGGTGTTCTGAACAAGGCTGCCCAGCGCGTCAAAGAAACCAGGCTCACGACCATTCTGGACATCGGAGTTGATGTAGTCAAACGGAGAACCGGACTCGTACTCGTCATAAGAAACGAAGAAGAATAGCTTGTCTTCAATGATTGGACCGCTAAAGGTGAAGCCGTATTCCTTCTCGTCGATGTCGCCTGGATCAAAATCCCGGTCGCCAATCTTGTCGCCGACCATGGAATCGTTCTGATAGGCGTAGTAGGCGTTGCCCTGGAATTCATTCGTACCGGAGCGGGTCACGATGTTCACCAGACCGCCGGTGAAGCCAGTAGAGGTCACAGAGTACTCAGAGGCCACCAGCGAGACTGACTCGACCGCGTCGATGTTGATCGGCGAGCGCTCGGTCGCGTAGGTGTTGGAACCCAGACCGAAATCGTCCTGCTGGAGGGCGCCATCAATCGAGAGGCCGTTGAAACGCGGGTTGACACCAGCAACCGACAGGTTGCCGACCCCGCTGGACTGCGCCAGAGGATCACGCAGCAGCGTGTTGATCACATCGCGATCTGTGCCAGGCTGGTTGCGGATGTCCTGAGCGCTGAACACCGATCCAACGCCGCTGTTCAGTTCAGCCGCTTCCATGAAACGGGTGCCAGTGACGGTGATTCGGTCAGTGACTTCGCCGATGCGGTCCAGGGCAATACGAATCGGATCCTGTGAACCCGGGTCGAGGAACAGACCTTCAACAATGGCTGGCTCAAAGCCATCGCCCGTGACGGTCAATTGATAAGGACCACCCACACGCAGACCGCTCTGGAAGAACTGACCCGTTCCAGATGCTGTCGCCTGAGAGACGGTTCCGGAGGGGACGTGCAGAATCTGAACAGACGCTTCTGCAACGGGCGATCCGTCAGCAGTAACGACCTGCCCCCTGAGATTGGATGAGGTGAGCTGCGCCATCGCCTGACCGGCAAGCAGCAGGGCGATGATGAAGACCACCGCAGTACTTCGCACTTTGAACATTATTTCGCTCCAGCCTTGTGGATCAAACATAAGGAATGCCCGCATATGCGGGCCTGTCGGTGCCCGTATGGCAACCTACAGCGCGCATATTATCCGCCATTTGTTACAGAAAATTAACCCCAAAGAGGAAATTTACTAACTTTTCTCAAATCGCGGCTCGGGCGCTTGTCCGGAAGCGGTGGCAGCGCTACAATGGCCGGCTTGAACGGGGTGTAGCTCAGCCTGGTAGAGCACTGTCTTCGGGAGGCAGGGGCCGGAGGTTCAAATCCTCTCACCCCGACCAGGATTTAAATCGGAAAAGCCAGCCAATCGGTTGGCTTTTTTCTTATCCGGATCAGCACTTTAGCACACCCCTCCGTCCCGCAAGCCTAGCTCAAAACCCCCTGTTTAGGCTGTAGCTTTTCTGCAACAAAACCAGTCTGTGCCCACCTTGTGCCCATCCTGTGCCCAAATCTCCTGAACTCAAATTTTCGACGACCGGCGTCTTAAGCTCATTTTGACCCCTGCCCTCGATGGGCACAGAGCACTTGTGCCCAAAATTTGCGCGACCCCTGCTTTTCGGGGACAGGTGTCACCCTGGAGTGCTCTCAATGCACTTCGATCACCACTCTTCTGTGCCCAGATTTACTGCTAGTCTTAGCCTCTGGCAGATCAGGGATCCGGCAGCTCCCAGACATGAACGACCGACCCCGGCCGACTTCAGCAACCATTGACGCGTTTATCGAACGCTGGCAGCATGCGCGCGGCAAAGAGCGCGCGAACTATCAGCTGTTTCTGACCGAACTTTGCCAGCTGCTGAACTTACCCGGCCCGGAGCCTGCCGGCGACAGCGATGAAGATGATTCTTACGTCTTCGAACGCCGGGTGGATGTCCAGCACCCTGACGGCACCACCACGCGCGGGTATATCGACCTCTACAAGCGCGGCCATTTCGTGCTGGAAGCCAAGCGCATCTCGGAGAAAG
>JAZBPR010000282.1:0-25132 GCA_036351735.1 Wenzhouxiangella sp.
GAAATGCAAATGCAAAGCATTCTCGTTGTTTTAGTGAATCCTAATTTTGCGCCTAAAAAAACCCGGCTACTCATTGAGCCGGGTTTGGGTGATCCAGACTGAAGCGTCGGAAGAAGATGCTCTATTGTCGCGCTTCGTCGCCTTGACGCTCCGTTGCACTCATGGCCGCTCTCTGGCCGTCTTCCGCGTCGTGCTCAAGCTGCTTGAGCCAATCGCGCAGAACGTCATTGCAAATCAAACCCTGAATCTCGTGCTGGTCCTGATGCTCGGAAGCCGCTTGGTCTGTCCCCATTGCTGTTCTACCGTCGATGAGTGTTGCAGCTATGCATGCAGATTCCGTTCCAAAAACTAATGGATTTGGCCACTTTTCACGTTTCACGGGCCTTAGACCGGTTAAATCGTACAAAAAGCACTTCTCAAGCGATCTGGCCCCCAACTGGCGCATCTGAACTGCCGGGTTTGGTCAGATAGGCACCGGAATGAGGCACAATGCGAGGCCTGCTTTTCCAGAGCGCGCTGGTGCCTGTCTCCCATTTCACTCTGCTGGGTCTGATTTGCCTGATCTGGGCCGGAAACTTCATCGTCTCGGCCTGGGTGGTTCAACAGATCGAGCCGCTGAGTTTTACCGTCACGCGATTTGCCGTCGTGCTGCTGTTCCTCGCGCCACTGCTCAAACTCCCCGCCAGAGACCAGTGGTGGCCACTCGTAATGACCTGCTGGACCATGGGCGGCGTTCACTTCGCACTGCTGTTTGTCGCGCTTGGGCGTTCCAGCGACGTCTCCTCGATTGCCCTGCTGATGCAGGTTTACATTCCTATTAGCACCGTTCTGGCGGTGATATTTCTCGGCGAGCGCATTGGCTGGCGAACCAGTTCCGGCATTCTGGTTGCTTTCGGCGGCGTGCTGGTCATGGGGCTTGACCCCCTCGTTCTCGCACAGTTGGATGTTCTGGTGCTGGTGCTGAGCTCGGCCGTTTCCCTGGCCGTAGGCACCATGCTCATGCGTCGGTTGAAGGGGATCAGTGTTCTGAACTTCCAGGCTTGGAACGCGCTTCTGTCACTGCCACTTCTAATCGCGCTTTCAATGGTCGCCGGCCAGGGGCCTCTGCCCGATGCCGAT
Organism: Wenzhouxiangella sp.; assembly: GCA_036351735.1. GTDB lineage: Bacteria > Pseudomonadota > Gammaproteobacteria > Xanthomonadales > Wenzhouxiangellaceae > Wenzhouxiangella. The sequence continues at coordinate 1,120 of JAZBPR010000282.1, forward strand.
GGTGCCCGCCAGCCGATGGTCTGGGCGGCGGTTGCTTACTCGGCCATCGGCGCTTCCATCGTGGGACACGGCAGCTTCTACTGGCTGATCCAGCGCCATGAGGTCAACAAGGTCACGCCTTATCTATTGATGGTCCCCGTACTCGCGGTTCTTCTTGGCGTGATCTTCTGGGGTGACCGCCCCGGACCAAGATTGATGATTGGCGGCAGCATGGTCCTGGCTGGCGTGTTATGGATCACGCTTCGCATGCGCTTTCGTCGCCGTCGCCCACCGGCTCACCCGCCCACGCCCTAGAGTAAATTCCTCTTGCCGTCGGTTCAGTTGCATGCTAATGTATTAGCGCATTAATACATTCAGACTATGAAACAACGAGATCCTCAATTTCTTGAAGCCAACCGGGCAGCGCGTTCCAGCCTGGCAGAAGCCTTTCTGGCCATGCAAAGCGCCGAGGAATGTCGAGCGCTTCTGCGCGACCTGACCACGCCTGCCGAACTTGAGGCGCTGGTTGACCGCTGGCGCGTGGTCAAGTACCTCGATCAAGGCATGCCGTACCGTGAGATTCACGCCCGCACCGGGGTGAGTGTGACCACCATTGGACGGGTTGCCCGCTTCCTGGAGGACGGCAACGGCGGCTACCGCATGGCACTGGAAAGGATCAAACAAACATCGGACAACACCACATGAATCGATTGAAGATCGCCATCCAGAAATCGGGCCGCCTCTCTGAGCAGTCGCTCAGCCTGCTCGAACGCTCCGGCCTGTCGTTCAACAAGTCCAAGGACAAGCTGTTCTGGTACGGCCGCAACCTGCCCGTCGACCTGCTCCTGGTACGCGACGACGACATACCCAGACTCTTGCTGGAGGGCGTGTGCCAGCTCGGCATCGTGGGCGAGAACGTGGCCCGGGAAAAACTGCTCGAAGCGCGCAACCGCAGGCCCAATGCCAGTCTTGACGCACTCACCCAGCTCGATTTCGGCCACTGTCGTCTGATGCTGGCTGTCCCTGAAAAAAGCGACTATCAGAGCCCTACCGACCTGAACGGCAAACGTCTTGCCACCAGCTATCCGCAATTGACCCGGCAATGGCTGGACGATCAGGGCGTGCAGGCCGACGTTGTTACCTTAAGCGGTGCGGTGGAAATTGCGCCCAGCCTGGGCACGGCCGATGCCATCGTGGATCTGGTCTCAACCGGAACCACGCTGCGCGCCAACCACCTGAAGGCCACCGACGAAGTTCTGAGCAGTCAGGCAGCGCTCTTCCGAAGCCCCGAACAACTGGATGCGGAGGCCGAGAAGCTGCTCAAGGTGCTGCTGACCCGAATCGAAGGTGTGCGACGGGCCGCTGAAAGCAAGTACGTGATGCTGCACGCCCCACGATCACGATTGGCCGAGATTTCTGAAATTCTGCCGGGTGCAGAGTCGCCCACCGTGCTGACCCTGGAAGGGCAGGGCGACAAGGTGGCGGTGCATGCCGTTTGCACCGAGCAAGTATTCTGGGAGCATCTGGAACAACTCAAGCGCGTCGGCGCATCTGCCATTCTCGTGCTGCCCGTGGAGAAAATGCTCGCATGATGAAGATCGTCAACGCCCGGGACCTGGACCGGGCTGCCTTGCTGGATATCCTGGCCAGACCGGCCATGGAAACCAATGCCGAGCTGCGCCAGAGTGTGGCTGACATCATCGCCGAAGTCCGCACGCGCGGAGACGAGGCGGTGATGGATTTCGGAGAGCGCTTCGACGGCCGTCGACCCGCCAGCCTGCTGGCGACCGATGACGATCTCGCTGGCGCAGCCAATATCCTGGACGGATCGCTACTTGAGGCGATCGACACGGCGATCGATACCGTCGGGCGCTTTCACGCTGCCGGCAAGCCGCAAGACCTGACCATCGAGACGGCCCCCGGCGTGACCTGTCAGGCCAGATGGCAGGCGCTGGATCCCGTCGGACTCTATGTCCCGGCCGGCAGCGCACCACTGCCGTCCACGGCCATCATGCTGGCGGTTCCCGCTCGTCTGGCCGGATGCCAGCAGATCGTGCTCGCCACCCCGCCTAACGCCGAAGGCAAAGCGGATGCAGCAGTTCTTGCTATTGCCCAAAAGCTCGACATTGACACCGTGCTGGTCGCTGGCGGCGCGCAAGCGGTTGCCGCCATGGCATACGGGACGGCTTCGGTGCCGCGGGTCGCCAAGATCTTCGGCCCGGGAAACCGCTTTGTCACCGAGGCCAAGCGCCAGGTTGCCGAGAGCGCAGATGGAGCCGCGCAAGACCTGCCCGCCGGGCCTTCGGAAGTACTGGTCATCGCCGACGAATCGGCCAATCCCGACTTTGTGGCCATGGATCTGCTATCGCAATCCGAACATGGTCCGGATTCCCAGGCCTTTCTGATTACGGACAGCACGGACTTTGCCGCGCAAGTCAATCGGTCACTGGAGCGCCTGACCCCTGAACTGGCCCGTGCGGAAACCGCGCGGATCGCGCTCGGCCACGGCGCCATCATTGTGACCGCAAACCTGGATCAGGCTGTTGAGATCAGCAACGCCTACGCACCCGAGCACCTCATCATCAGCACGAGGAACCCGCAGGCCTTGTGCGATGCGACCACCTCGGCAGGCTCGGTGTTTCTGGGTCATTACACGCCGGAGTCACTCGGCGATTACATTTCCGGCACCAACCATGTCCTGCCCACCGGCGGCTGGGCGAGGTCGATTGGTGGCTTATCGATCACCGATTTCATGCGTCGAATGACGGTGCAGGAAGCGACACCCGAAGGCCTCCGTCAACTGGGCCCGCCAGGCGCCCGGCTGGCCGCCCACGAAGGCCTGGACGCCCATCGTCTGGCCATCACCATGCGGCTGGAGTCTTTAGGGGCGGCGTCCGGACAATGAACCCGGCCGAACTCGCACGCGCCGAAATTCGGGCGCTGAAACCTTATGCCTCGGCACGCGCGCTGGCAGACAGTGCCGGGATCCTGCTCAACGCCAACGAGAACCCCTGGCCGCCGCCAGGTGATGGCGGTCTGGCACTCAACAGATATCCCGACCCCCAGCCTGCAGCGCTGCGGCAGAGGCTCGCTGATCTTTACGGGGTCAGCGAGGATCAACTCCTGATTACACGCGGCAGCGATGAGGGCATTGATCTGCTGCTTCGGGTCTTCTGTAGGGCGGGCGAAGACAGCGTCCTGATCTGTCCACCCTGCTTCGGCATGTACGCATTAAGCGCACGGGTGCAGAACGCCAGCATCGTCGAAGTGCCGCTGATTGAGCGCGAGGGAAACTGGCAGCTAGATGTTCAGGCCATCGAGAACAGTCAGGACTGCCGGTTATATTTTCTTTGCTCGCCCAACAACCCGACCGGCAACCTCATCGCACCCGAACTTGTCTTATCGCTGGCCAATCGCGTTGCCGGTCATGGCCTGGTTGTGATTGATGAGGCCTATATCGAGTTCTGCGACTCGCCATCGCTGGCCAGTCACGTGGCCAGTACCGCCAACCTGGTTGTGCTGAGAACCTTGTCGAAAGCCTATGCGCTGGCCGGCTGCCGCATTGGTGCCGTAATTGCCAATCCCGAAATCATCGACCTGCTGCGCCGGATCATTGCGCCGTATCCGCTGCCGAAACCATCGGCGGCAGCTGCCATGACCGCGCTCTCTCCAGACGGGCTGGCCGAGCAGACCCGCCAGCTCGAAACCTTGGCCGAACAAAAGAAAAGGCTGCTCCAGATGCTGGGCAAGCATCCGGCAGTGACGCAGGTCTGGCCCGGTGAGGCCAACTTCGTGCTGGTGCGCACCGGTGACGCCAAGCGCCTCGTGGACGATGCATTCGCCGCCGGCATCCGACTGCGCGACCAGTCTGCTCAACCCGGACTTGGCAACTGCGTTCGGATCACCATCGGCAATGCCGATGACACGCAGGCACTGATCGATTTTCTGACAGACTGGCAACCATGAGCACAAAGAAGATTCTTTTCATCGACCGCGACGGCTGCCTGATTGAAGAGCCCGAAGATGAGCAGATCGACGCGTTCAACAAGTTCAGACTCATGCCTGGCGTCATCCCGGCCTTGCTGCGGCTGAAGCAGGGCGGCTTTCGCTTTGTGATGGTGTCCAATCAAGACGGTCTGGGCACCGAGTCTTTCCCTGAACCCGATTTCCAGGGGCCGCACGAGTTGTTGCTGCAGATTCTGAGTTCACAGGGCATCGATTTTGATGCCATCCACATCGACCCCAGCCTTCCCGCGGATCAATCGCCCAATCGCAAACCCGGGGTGGGCATGGTGCTGGACTATCTGCGCGACCCGCAGATGGACCGGACCCACTCGGCCGTGATCGGCGACCGTGAGACCGATCTTGAACTGGCTTCCAACATGGGGCTGACGGGTTTTCGCGTGGGACCTGAGGGGCAAAGCTGGGAAGAGATCGCGAGCGCCATCCTCGACCGCCCACGCGTCGGCCGGGTCGAGCGAAAAACCGCAGAGACCGGCATCAGGGTTGCCGTCAATCTGGATGCGCCCAAACCGATTCAGATCAGCACGGGGATCGGATTTTTTGATCACATGCTCGAGCAGATCGCCGCCCACGGCGGGTTCAGCCTGGAACTCGACTGCCAGGGCGACCTGCACGTGGATGAACACCACACGGTCGAAGACTGCGCCCTGGCGCTGGGTTCGGCGCTGGATCAGGCGCTCAACGACCGCACCGGCATCGGCCGCTATGGGTTTGTGCTGCCGATGGATGAATCGCTGGCCAAAGTCGCCATCGACCTGTCCGGACGTCCGGCCTTCGTGCTGCACGGTGAGTTTTCACGCGAATCGGTGGGCGGACTGCACACCGAAATGGTTCGCCACTTCTTCGCCTCGCTGGCTCAGAACCTGCGCTGCGCCATTCATATCGAGTTGTCCGGTGATAACGCCCATCATCAGGTCGAAGCCTGTTTCAAGGGCGTCGGTCGGGCACTTCGACCGGCGTTGGGGCGCGGTGCAACGGCCGGCGTGCCTTCAACCAAGGGGCTGCTGTAAAGCGCATGACCGTCGCAGTCATTCATTCCGGCGGTGCGAATCTGGGCTCGGTCCTTCATGCCCTCAATCGGCTGGGAACCGAAAGCGTCCTGACCCGCGATCCGGCCGTCATCCGATCGGCCTCTCGGGTCATCCTGCCGGGCGTAGGTGCCGCAGCCTGGGCGATGAATGCGCTGCGAGAGGCCCAACTCGTCGAGGTCATCCAGAGCCTGACTCAGCCCGTTCTGGGGATTTGCCTGGGGCTGCAGCTGATGTTCGAACGCTCCGAAGAAGGCGACACCGATTGCCTGGGCGTGATTCCGGGCCAGGTCAGCAAACTTCAGGTGCGCAATGATCAGCGTCTTCCGCACATGGGCTGGAACCAGCTGGACTGGCTGGATCGTTCAGATCCCCTGGCCCATGGCCTTTCAGGGAGCGAATGGTTTTACTTCGTTCACAGCTTCGCCGCGCCCGTGGAACACGCGGCCGCCACCAGCGAACATGGCCAGTGTTTCGCGGCCGTGGTCCGCAACCGGAACTTTGCCGCCTGTCAGTTTCATCCGGAAAAGTCAGCTCGGGCCGGCGCGAAATTGCTGGCGAACTTCCTCACTCAATAGGAGCCGGAAGAGTCGTGAGGAATAGAGCCTACAGGTCGCCCAACACGCCAAGGAAAAGCCCCTTATGCAGTTAATCCCTGCCATCGACCTTCGAGGTGGGCGCGTGGTCCGCCTGGCGCAAGGTGACTACAACCGGGAAACGCACTACGACAGCGACCCCATCGCTTTGGCTGCGACCTATCAGGAAGCGGGCGCCAGCCTGATACACATTGTTGATCTGGACAGCGCGCGGCAAGGTGGCGATGCCAACCTGACGACCATTGCCAGAATCTGTTCCGAGCTTTCGATTGCTGTCCAGACGGGGGGCGGTGTCAGGTCTCGCGCCGACCTGGAAGCCCGGCTCGAAGCCGGCGCCCGACGCGTGGTGATTGGCAGCCTGTCGGTTCGGGAGCCGGATACGGTTGCCGAATGGCTGTCCGATATCGGTCCGGAAGCCATCGTCGCAGGCCTGGATGTTCTGCACGATGCCGAAGGTGGATGGATTCCCAAGGCGGCGGGCTGGACCGAGTCCAGTGACTTGGAGCTCTTTGCTCTGCTGGACAGACTGCAAGCGTCCGGATTGCGCCACCTTTTGTGCACGGATATCGAGCGCGACGGGATGCTGTCCGGCCCGAGCGTGGAGCTCTACCAGGCCCTGGTCACGCGCTTTCCGGCCCTCAAGACGCAGGCCTCGGGCGGCATATCGGAAGAGCAGGACCTTGCGCTTGCGGCTCAGACCGGTGTCAGCGGCTGCATTGTTGGACGGGCCCTGCTCGAAGGCCGCGTATCCATGTCGGCGATCCACCGATGGTCGCGGTAAGGCTGATCCCCTGTCTGGACGTGCGCGATGGCCGGGTGGTCAAAGGCGTGCGCTTCCGCAACCACCGCGAGATGGGCGATATCGTCGAGTTGGCGGGGCGCTATCGCGACGAGGGCGCCGATGAACTGGTTTTTTATGACATCACTGCCTCACCGCAGCGCCGAAGCGTGGACGTGGGCTGGGTGGAGAAAGTGGCGGCCGCCATCGATATTCCCTTCTGCGTGGCCGGCGGGATACGCGATGTCGACACGGCTCGCGCGGTCCTGCACGCCGGCGCCGATAAGGTCTCGGTCAACTCCCCGGCACTGGAACGTCCGGGCCTGATTTCAGAATTGGCCGAAGCCTTCGGTTCACAGTGCGTGGTCATCGGCATTGACTCAATCCGCGAAGGGGCAAGTTTAAGAGTGCGTCAATACACGGGAGACCCGGACAACATGGTGGACCCCAGGCGCGATACCGAGCACTGGGTCGAGGAAGTCCAGCGGCTGGGCGCGGGCGAGATTGTGTTGAACTGCATGGACGCCGACGGCGTGCGCTCAGGCTATGACATCGAGCAGCTGAAGCACATTCGAAGCCTGTGCAAAGTGCCGCTGATTGCCTCGGGAGGAGCGGGTGAGGAACAGCACTTTCTCGACGTCTTCAGACAGGCTGACGTAGACGGAGCCCTGGCCGCCACGGTGTTCCATTCCGGGCAGATCGCCATCCCTGAACTCAAAGGCTGGCTGGGTGAGCGGGGCATCATTACCCGCACAGATTCGGGCGCCGGCGGGCCCGTCGGCAGTCATCAGTAAAACAAGGCGGCAATCCATGCTCACCGAAAACGACATTGACCGTCTGGACTTCACAAAAGGTGATGGATTGATTCCAGCCATCATTCAGGACGCCAGAGATGGCCGTGTCCTGATGCTGGGCTACATGAACGCCGAGGCCCTGGCCAGGACCATCGAAGCCCGACGGGTCACATTTTTCTCGCGCAGCAAGCAGCGTCTGTGGACCAAGGGCGAAAGCTCGGGCCACCATCTCGAATTGGTCGACATGGCCGCTGACTGCGACCGGGATACGCTGCTGGTTCAGGCCATTCCGCACGGGCCCACTTGCCACACCGGCACCGAGACGTGCTTCGGCGAAACCAACTGGCCACCCGTCGGCCTGCTTGCCCGCCTGCAGACCCTCATCGAAGACCGCCGCAGCGGCGATCCGGAAAAGAGCTACACCACCCGGCTGCTGCAAGGGGATCTGGCTCGATGCGCGCAGAAAGTCGGGGAGGAGGGCGTGGAAACAGCACTGGCCGCGGTCACCGCCAACAAGCTTGACGAAGAAGCCGCCGATCTGTTGTATCACCTGCTGGTTTGCCTGACCGCGGCAGATTCATCGCTGGATCAGGTGCTGGCCGAACTGCAGCGCCGCCGCGGGTAAAGGAGTGCTCTACCCAAGAATCTCCAGGGCATCGGCAACGGCCGCCTCGCGCAGCCGGTGACCGGATTCCGCGGTCGCCAGATCTGAGCGAGCACCCATTCGCCCATCCGGGTGCTGACGCCTGAAATCTCGCGCATCGCGAATCGGCCCAGTCGGCGGTTTTTCAGGCTCAAGCGGCACATTTCTGACGGCCTCGGCATAGGCCGACAGAACAAGCGAGATTTCAGAAGGCGTGGCATGGCTGCCGTCGTCATCGCCGAACAACTCGCGGGTCAGACGCACCACCCTGGGTCCCTGAAACCAGTTGATCAGTTTCAAATCCAGTCCGCTATCGGTCCCGCCAAAACTCGCGCTTGCCCACACTTCCGAAAACGCAGCCTGCACCGTCGCAATATTTCCACCATGCCCATTGAGGAAAACAATCTGTTTGAAGCCATGGCCGGCCAGAGACTCCACCACATCGACAACCACTTGGATCAAAGTCGACGGCCGCAGGCTGATGGAGCCGGCGAAAGCCAGATGGTGCTGCGCCATGCCGATGCTCAAGGTCGGGCCAATGATCAGTTCGCGCTGTTCAGCCATCCCCTCAGCCACGATCTCCGGACACAGCGCATCGGTACCAATCATTCCAGTCGGCCCGTGCTGTTCCGTTGAGCCAATGGGAAGAACGATGGTCTTAGAACGCTGCAGGTAGGCCTCGACTTCGGGCCAGGTCATGAGCTGAAGCTTCATGGCGTCAAGCTCAGGCGCAGTGCCAAGCCTCGATTTCCATCAGCAGATCGCGGCGACAGATGTCACCATGAAAACCAGCCAGCGGCAATGTGGGCCAGTGCTCGCGCAAGCGTGCATAGACCGCAGGCCAGTCCTCGGGGTGGCGCACATAAACGCGCGCCGCCGCTTCTTCACCAAACCGCGCCAGTCCCGGGCGATCAAGATCTGTGGCCGCTTCCGCGAGCAGGGCGGCGAGATTGCTGACCGCCTCGTCAGTCTGGGCAAGAACATCACCGGGATGGGCGGTCGCATGCCCCACGACACTGGCCGTGCCCGAGATAAGAAGCGCAACGCGACCGTCAGATAGATTCACCGCGGTTGCCCGCGCAAATGCCGGGCTCCGGGGGCCGTACAGTGAGGGGTACTCCCATGAGCTGACCTGTCTGGGGTTTTCGACCGACTGTCCGGGTGACCGTCCGGCGATGGCGATCAAACGAAACCTTTGGTCAAGCGTGCCGATCGCGGTAGCCGCACACATCCGCGCATCCTCAAGCCCCGCCTCGGCCAGCGCCTGTCCCCGCCCAACGCAAAAACGACGGTATCGTTCGCTGTCCCCGTTACCACCGTTGATATTCGGCAGATAGTTCCAGATGCGAAGCAGATGCGGATAGCCGGCAGAGCGGATCGTGCCGATCAGTTCGCGGTAAAAGCGGGCGGTCGGCTCGGCCGGATCGCCAGCGTCAGGCGCGCTCAACGCCACGGCCAGCAAATCCGAATTTCTGGACCAGTGCCACTGGTCACCATTGCCAAACCGAACCGGTGCGCCCGTCAACCACTGCTCGCAGCGCAGATCACCACCGAGGCACTCCAAACCGATATCACTGGAAGGCCAGACAGTTCGCGAGTGATCGAACACGAAGTTGATCAAGGATTGAGGTGCTGCTGCCTGAGGGGCCAGATGCAGGGCATGCTGGCAATCTTGAACGGGCAGGGGCTGGGCAGGCGACATATTCACATTCTACCCCGCTGGCCGGCAAGGCAGCGGCAGTGTGCAGACACTAAACCATCGTTGACAAGCACGCTACAAACCGAACCAGGCCAACGGGTAACTTTTCATCAATTCCTCGCGATGGGCCCGAACCAGTTCAACCACATCCTCGGGAAGCTCGCGCACCATGGGCGGCGCGCCCTGCTGGCCGAAAGCCGCAACCGCAATGTCTTCACCTAGCGCTCGAAAGCTGATGTTTCGGATGTACAGATACTCCTGCAGCGAAAAACCATGCGCATTGATGGCCTGAACCTGTTGCTGCTTGGCCGCCAGAATCAGGTCACCCAGGTCGCGGTACGCGGTGATCATGTCGAGAATATTGGTGTCGCGCTCCTGTCGCTCCAGCTCGGAGTTGACCCGCTCAAAGCGACCGGTCAACTGATCCAGTTGCCCCTGCATGCCGGCACGAATGTCGCGCTGTACGGCCAGATAGCGCTCCAGCTGCTGCGGGCTCAGCATGCCCTCGAGCGGCGGCTGATAACGCTGGTCTCGCTCTATTTCATCGTTCAGCGCGACAAACTCGGAGGTGAAGCGCCCGACATCAGAAGCGAATTGGTAAGCGGGCTTGAAAACCAGAAAATAGCCGGCCACGCCACCACCAACCACCAGCAGGGCAGCGGCCATCAGGCAACCCAGCAGCGGCTTTGGCATGTTTCCTTTCTCCTTGTTGTGTTCTCAATGCCTCGCAGGCGCGAGACGGCCCACTGAGTCAATCAGTGTCACGCCAGTGACATCCGGTTGCAAGACTATAATCGTTGCCCCGAACACCGCGGTCCAGTCCGACAATGACCCGAGCACTTTGCGTCCTGTTTCTGTTTTTTCTGGCCAGTATCCTGATTGGCTGTCACGGCACGCGGCAGGTACCCGAGGACCAGCGACCAACGCCGCTGCTGCTGATCTCCATTGATGGCTTCCGCCACGATTACTTTGACCTGGCCGACACCCCGGCGCTGGACCGGCTGATCGAAGGCGGACTTAAAGCAGACAGCCTGCACCATGTGTTCCCGACCAAGACCTTTCCGACCCATTACAGCCTGGCCACAGGCTGCCATCCGGGAACACACGGCGTGGTGGGCAACAACATGTGGGATCCGGCAAGAGATGCATTGTTTTCACTCGGCAACCGGGACGCTGTCAGCGATGGCTACTGGTATGACGGTTGTGAGCCCATCTGGGTCACGGCTGAAAATCAGGGCCTGATCGCGGGCACTTACTTCTGGCCCGGAACAGAGGCCCGCATTCGTGGGGCGCGGCCCACCTACTGGAAGCCTTACGCCGGCGACACACCCCACATTGACCGAGTGGAAACCCTGCTCGGCTGGCTGGATCTCCCGCCCGATCAGCGTCCTGACCTCCTGACCTTGTACTTCAGCGTGGTCGATTCTGCTGGGCATCGCCATGGCCCTCGCGCTGAAGAAGTCCGGAACGCCCTCATCGACGTTGATCGTCACCTGGGGATTCTGTTCGATGGTCTGGAGCAGCGGGGGCTTTTTGATCAAATGCACATCATTCTGGTCTCCGACCACGGGATGAGCCGGGTCGATTTTGATCAGTACATCATGCTCGATGACTACCTGGACTTGCGGCGGGTTCGCGTCTCTGACTGGGGCCCGGCCGCACAGATCTGGGCGACCGACATGCCGGCAGACGAGATCGTAGCGGCATTGGACGGCGCGCATCCTCGCCTTCGAGTCTGGGCAAGAGAGGATATTCCGGACCGGTATTACTTCGGGTCACACGATCGCGTCCCGGATGTACTGGCCGAGGCGGACCTTGAATGGATGATCTCCAACACGCCCTATATGGTGGGTCGCCAGTTCTTTTCCTTGTATGGCATGCACGGCTGGGATCCGGCGCTGCTCGAGATGCACGGCGCGTTCGTGATCCGCGGACCAGGCATTGCCTCAGGCGAAAGCCCGGCGGTGCGCTCGGTGGATGTGTACAACCTCATGGCGCAGCTGCTGAATCTGGACCCGGCCGACAACGACGGCTCACTGGCAGCGTTCCAGCCTTATCTGGACGCAGCGCTGCAAGCAGAGGTGGAAGAACAGCTCTATGACTGCCGGGCCGACATCCTGCGCACCCGGATTGGTCCTGCTCACATGACCCTTCATTTTCTTGACCAGGCTCACGTCCTGGATCTTGTCTCAGAAGACGATCCATTTGTGCGCGAATATGCCGCCACCGGTCTGCTCTTCTCCACCGACGGCCAAACCGCCCGCGCGAACATCGACGGGCGAGAACTGCACGGCTGCCGCTTGCTGCTGGCTAATCAGTAGCGGTCAGACCAGACGCGCTTGGCCAGCCTAGCCGGCCAGCCGCTGGTCATTCCAGTCGCTTCTGATTCAGTGGCGACGCAGATGAGCCACTTCGCGCTCACCGATGACCGCGTAATACAGCAGCGGGATAATCAAAACCGTCAGCAGAGTCGAGACGGCCAGCCCGAAGATCAGGGAAATCGCCAGGCCGCTGAAGATCGGATCAGTCAGGATAAAGGCCGCACCGACCATGGCCGAAATGGCTGTCAGCGCGATGGGCTTTAAGCGCACGGCGCCGGCAAGGAGCACCGCCTCTTCAAGCGACTGCCCTTCTTCCAACAATTGTCGGATGAACACCACGAGCAGAATGGAGTTGCGAACGATGATGCCGGCCAGCGCGATCATCCCGATCATGCTGGTTGCTGTGAACTCCCTGCCAAGAATGGCATGGCCGGGCATGATCCCGATCAGGGTCAGTGCAATCGGCGCCATCACGATCAGCGGCATGACATAGGCCCTGAACTGGGCGACCAGCAGCATGAAGATTGCAAAAATGCCTACGGCATAGGCGATTCCCATATCGCGGAAGGTCTCGTAGGTAATCTGCCACTCGCCGTCCCACTTCAGAGCCGGGCGATCCGGCCAGTCAGGCTGGCGGATGTAGTACTGGTCGGGCCCTTGCTCGTCGTCGCGCAGTTCCGCGGCCAGACTGAACATCCCGTAGAGCGGTGAGTCGATCTCACCGGCCATGTCGGCAGTGACATAGGTCACGGGGAGCAGGTTCTTGTGGTGAATGACCCCCGGCCAATCGGTCTCTTCAAAATGAGAGATATCGGCTAGACGGATCAGTTCATTGTCCTGATTCCGAACCGTCAGCGATTTCAGCGCGGGAATCTGCGCTTTCTGACCTTCCTCAAGAATGACCCGGATGGGGATGGCGTGCTTGGCATAGGGATCATGCAGATAGCTGACGTTGCGCCGCCCAAGCGCCGTTTCCAGCACCTCGACAACCTGAGCCTGGTGGACGCCCAGGCGCGCTGCGCGGTCGCGGTCCACCACCAGTTCCCAGCGCTGGGTGGGGGCAACCACGGTGGTGTCGATATCAACGAGACCTTCGATACCGCGCATTCGTTCGGCCAACTCCAGCGCAAGCTGATTGCGTGCCTGGTGGTCCGGCCCGTACACCTCGGCCACGACCGGCGACAACACCGGTGGGCCCGGCGGAACCTCCACAACCTTGACCACCGCGCCGTGACGCTGGCCGATCTCGGTCAGGGGAGCCCTTAGGGACAGGGCGATGTCGTGAGACTGCTGATCACGCTCATCGATCAGATTGACTTGCAAATCGCCCTGCCAGGGCTCGGCCCGAAGATAGTATTGACGCACCAGACCGTTGAAGTTGATCGGCGCCGCGGTCCCGGCATAGGCCTGCCAGTCGGAGACTTCCTCCACAGTTTCCAGGTAGTGACCCATCTCGTTGAGCACGCGCAGAGTCTGCTCGACTGGCGTGTCCTCCGGCATATCGATGACCACCTGCAGCTCGGACTTGTCATCGAACGGAAGCATCTTCAGCACCACGAGGGTAAATACCGGCAGCGATGCAGCGGCAAGCGTCAGAAACACAACCCCCGCTGCCAGCCCGCGACGGCGCCAGGCGTGATCGCCTAGGAATGGACCGAGAGTCTTCCTGAAGATTCTCAGCACGTGCCGGTTGACGCCTTCGGCCGCGGAATCGTCAGCTGCCGCGCCGCTGATGTTCATGCCTTTCTCGTGCCGGAGCAGGCGTACGGCCAACCAGGGCGCGAGGACGAAAGCGACGACCTGCGAGAGCAGCATGCCGGCCGAGGCATTGATCGGAATCGGGCTCATGTAAGGGCCCATCAAACCGGTGACGAAGGCCATCGGCAAAAGTGCAGCGGTCACCGTCAGGGTGGCCATTATGGTGGGTGTGCCAACCTCATCCACCGCCGCCGGAATCACCTCGCGCAAGCCGCGCTGACTCACCCGCAGACGCCGGGAGATGTTTTCGACGATCACGATGGCATCATCAACCAGAATGCCGATCGAGAAAATCAGGGCGAACAGGGACACCCGGTTCAGCGTGAAGCCCCAGGCCCAGGAAAAGACCAGCGTGATCAACAGGGTCACGATCACCGAGATGCCCACGATCAGCGCCTGACGCCAGCCCATAGCCGCCAGCACCAGCAGAACCACTGACACGGTGGCCATGATCAGGTCGCTGATCAGCTTGCGTGACTTGGCGCCCGCGGTCTTGCCGTAATCGCGCGTGACCAGAACCTCGGTGTGGTCGGGAATGACCCGACCGCTCAGCATCTCGATGCGCGCCTGCACCGCATCGGCGATGACCACCGCGTTTTCTCCCGGCTTCTTGGCGATGGCTACGGTCACGGCAGGAAAGACCTGACCTTTGAACTCGGGCGTTCCCGGGCCGAAACCTGCCTGAACCATGCTGTCGGGCACGGTCTGGCCCCGACTGATGGTCGCCACATCGCGCAGATAGACCGCGGCACCATCACGCATCCCCACCACCAGGTGGGTCAATTCATCGACTTCGCGCAAGGGCGTGCCCGGCTCGATCGGGATGGACAGGCCGTCACGGGTAATCCTGGTCTCGGAACCGGCAGCGTTGGCTGCCCGGATCGAAGCACTCAGGTCACTGAGGCTCAGGCCATAGCCGGCCAGCATGGCTGGATCGAACCGCACATCTACGCGATCGGGCACGGCTCCAATGGTGAAGACATCGCGAGTACCGGGGACCCGCTTGAGCTCAACCTCCAGCGCCCGAGCCAGCCGGGTCAGGTCTTCTGCGCTCTGGCGGCCTTCCGGATCAAACAGGGTCAGACTGAGAATCGGGACATCGTCAATGCCCAGCGGCTTGACCACCGGCGGCATGGCGCCAAGATCCGGTGGAAACCAGTCCTGATTCGAAAACACCTGGTTATACAGACGAACCAGCGCCTCCTGACGGGGAATACCAACCTCGAACTGCACCGTGATCACGGCCTGGCCATGCGCGGACATCGAGTAGATATGCTCCACACCCTCGATCTCGTCAAGAATCTGCTCGCCCGGTATCGCAATCAACTGCTCGACCTGTCGGGCACTGGCACCGGGGAAGGCGACGATCACGTCAGCCATGGTGACATCGATTTGCGGCTCTTCCTCCTTGGGCGTGATGACGACGACCAGCAAGCCGGCGAGCAAACCGACGAATGCTAGGAGCGGCGTGACGTGAGCATCCTGAAACAACCGGGCAATGCGCCCGGAGATCCCCAGCGGGCGGGTCGACTCGTTCAAGGCCGACTGTCCTGCGCCGTTTCCTCAAAAACCCGACGCGGATCTACGGCGATCCGCTCGCCTTCATCCAATCCCGCCAGAACCTCCAGCTGCCCGTTCATGCGACTGCCGATGCGCACCTGTCGCAAGCGCGGACGCCCCTGCTCGTCGAGCACGTAAACAGCACGCAGTTCACCGCGCCTGAACAGACTGGTCTCTGGAATCATCAAAGCCCCCCGCTCACCGACCGGTAGATTGACCCGAACCAGCATGCCGGGGAACAGCGTGCCGTCCGGCTCTTCAAGGTCCATGCGCAGGCGGAAGCTGTGGGTGGCCGGATCGGCATACGGGAAGAAGGTCATCTGCCCGGTCGGGAGCACCCGACCATCGTCCAGCGTAACTTCGGCACGACGCTCACGCCGGGCCAGCTCAGCATACTGCTGGGGTATGGAGACCACCACGCGCAACTCTTCCAGCGAAAAACCGCTCAACAGGGGCGCACCCGCCGCAACCGCCTCGCCCAGTTCAACCAACCGTTCGGTGACAATTCCACTGTAGGGGGCTTCAATCCGGGTGTAGTCCAACTGCTCCTGGGCTTCACTCGCAGCGGCCTCGGCCCGAGTCAGTCGGGCGCGAGCGGCGGCCAGCGCGTTGCGGGCATTGTCAAACTCGGCCTGGGTCGCAACACCCCGGTCAAGCAGCGATTCGATGCGCTCGAACTGGCGCTCGGCGTCATCCAGACCGGAGACCGCCTCAAGGCGCGCGGCCTCGGCCTGGTTGAAGCGGGCGCGCTGCTCGCTGTCATCCAGGCGGACAATCAACTGGCCAGCGTCGACCACATCGTCCACGTCAAACGGCAGTTCAACCACGGTGCCACTGGTCTGGGCCGAGACGGTGCTTTGCTGGACCGCCTCGATTACGCCATCCAGGCGCAGGTGCTCAACCATGGATTGCCGCTCGACAACCACCGTCTCGACCGCCAGCAAACCACCCGACAACAGCAGGCCGGCAATCACCAGAACACTTTTTTCGAACAGATTCATTGTCATCATTTGGCCATTATATTAGAAACTTCTTGTATAAGCCAGCACCCGCTGCCAATACCCAACATCCAGCCAGCGATCAAACTTGTAGCCCACTTCCTTCAGGTGAGCGACCTGACTGAAGCCCAGCTTGTCGTGGAAGGCAGCGCTGGCTGCATTAGGCAGTGTGACCACTGCAATCAGGCTGTGTTTTTTCAATGCTCCAAGCCGTTCGATCAGCGCAGAGTAGAGCGCCGTGCCCATCCCGCTGCGCGACTGATCCGGCTCGACGTAAGCGCTGACCTCAACGGAATGCCGATACGCCGTGCGGGCACGCCACTCCGTGGCATACGCATAAGCCTGGACTTCACCGTGGCGTTCGGCGACCAGCCAGGGCAGACCTGCCTGTTGGACGAATCTGACGCGCTCAGCCATCTCACCCGGCGCCACCGCGATCTCCTCGAAAGTCGCTGTGCTGTGCTCGACGTAGTGGTTATAGATGCCGGCGATCGCCTCAGCATCCTCCGAAACGGCGTCTCGCAGCGACCAGTCCACCGGGTTTGTCATCTTCTGTGGCTCAGACAAGCATCTGTCAGGGCATGCCAGACCTATTGGGGCGTCAACCGCACCTCGCCCGCCTCCTCAACCCGGATGTCGGGCAGCCAGCCCTGAACATCCAGCCGACCCTGGAAACGATAGGTGAGGCGATCACGCTGGCGAGCAGTCAGATCGGCAAGCAGGCGAACCCCACCGAGCAGGTCAGGGCTCAGGTCCACGGTGAAATCCGCCGAACCATAGGCGGGCACCTCGGGAAGATCGGCCGTGGCACCGTTGAGAATTCGGGCACCTTCAAGCTCCACCGAGTAGCTCATGCCGACCAGCGACAACGCTCGGCGGTTGGGATTGATCACCGTCAGCCCGACGCGGAAGCGCGGTGTCGAACCTGCCGAAGTGGGTGCCAGGTTGAACGAAGTCACGCTGACCGTGGGGGGATCCGGATAGGGGGATAGTCCGGCACAGCCAGTCAGCACCAGCAGTAAGACCATTACCATTGCCCGCATAGAATCACTCCTTTAAAAAATCCCCAGCTACGACCCACCTGCCTGCTGCAGGTAAGCCGCCAAGAGGCCTCAGAGGCAAGAGTACCGCAAGATGAAGATTCGTCGAACATGCCCCTAAAGGCCAGCGTCGGCGGCCACCCGCTTGGGGGTTGCAAAGACCAGCAACCTGGCCTTGGCCTGCTCAATGTTTTGCCAGGACATCACCGGAATCACCATTCCGACAAACGCGCATGTCGGCAGATGGCCGGGGCCGGGTTTGAGCAGCCGGTCGGCCAGATCCTCCAGCGCCGGATTGTGGCCAATCAGGGTCAGCTGGTCTTCTTCCCGATCGTCCAGCCACTCGAGCAGGTCGTCGTCATCAAAGGTGTAGAGCGCTTCGTCGAAGTGCGCCACATCGGGCGATCGGTTGCCCAGCAAACCGGCCAGCGTCAGACGGGCCCGCATGGCCGTGCTGCAAAACACCGGGCCGTCAAAAGCGCCGTTGGCATGAATCAGTTCCCGCATTAGATCAAGCTGACGTCGGCCACGGCCGTTCAGCGGCCGATCAAGGTCATGTAACCCAGGGTCTTTCCAGCTTGACTTTGCATGCCGAATTAGAAACAGCTTCTTCATCCCCGACCCTCCTCAAGAGCGAAATCAACGGCCGCGCTTGCATGGATGGCCGTGGTATCAAACAGCGGCACTGGGCTCAAGTCGGCATCAACCAACAGTCCGATTTCCGTGCAGCCTAGAACAATACCCTGCGCGCCACGTGCAACCAGATCGGCGATCACCTGACCAAAAACCTTTCGGGAGGCAGGTCGGACCTGTCCAAGGCATAACTCTTCGTAAATGATGCGATGGACGTGTCCTCGGTCAAGCTCATCCGGCACGAGAACATCTATGCCATGCTGATCCCGAAGGCGGCCGCGGTAAAAGTCCTGTTCCATGGTGAACCGCGTGCCGAGCAGACCCACCCGCTTCGTATCGGCATTGCGAATTGCTTTTGCCGTTGCGTCAGCAATATGCAAAAACGGCAGCGGGGTCGCGCTTTCAATGGCAGATGCCACCTTGTGCATCGTGTTTGTACAGAGCACCAAGCATTCAGCACCTGCAGCCTCAAGCGCGCGGGCCGCACCGGCCAGCAGAGCACCCGCCTCCGCCCAGCGATCATTGGCCTGAAGGTCCTCCACCTTAGCAAAGTCGACGCTATACAACAGCAGATGCGCCGAATGCAGGCCACCCAGCCGTTCGCGCACCTGTTCGTTGATCAAGCGGTAATAGATGGCGGTGGACTCCCAGCTCATGCCACCGATCAACCCAAGCACCTTCATTGTTGATTCGACGATTCTGCCCGGCCCAGACCGGCCACCCCCTTCCAGTCCTCGATATCGAGATCAGGGTGCTCAGCCCGGTAGCGCGAGTAGAGTTGGATGCCGTCCGGATCTTCCAGGATATCGACCTGGATGCCTTTTTCGCGCAACAAGGCTTCGTTGCCCGAGGCGTTGGTGACATCGCCTACCACCACGCGGGCAAAACCGCGCATGTACAGCAAGGTCGCGCAAACATCACAAGGACTGAGCGACGTGAACAGCGTGGTTTGGCTGAAATCGATTCGTCCAGCGTCGCGAATCGCCGAGGTCTCGCCGTGGTTGTAGGGATGATCTTCCTGCACCAGGGTGTTGTGCCCCTTGCCAACGATCCTGCGGGTTGCATTGTCGATGATCACAGCACCAATTGGACAGCCGCCTTCACAAAAGCTCTTGTCGGCCAGGAGCACGGCGATTCGCATGAAATCAGCGTCGGTCAGCTGTGTCCAGAAGTCGTCACTGGCCAGCACTGGCAGGCTGGGGGTTGGCATATGGGCAATCGCAATCAGCGCTTCCCGGGTGACGGGCTGATTGGCATTCAGTAGCAGTTGCATGGTCGGTGACTCCTATTTCAGGATTCGGCCGCACCGGTTCGCAGCCACTGGTGGGCAAAGTGCAGCTTGCGTCGCGCAGCCGGGCAGATCACGAAAGGATAAAGATCGGACAGGCCCATGGACCGGTTGATGTGGTTGACCCCCAGCGCGATGGAGACGGCCGCACGGATCAGCCGCTCTGAATCGGTTTCAGCATAGGGCTGCCAATCGTCGTCGGGGACACCTGGAGATCGAAAGCCCGAGGTCGCGAAGCTGTCTGCAATGTCAGTCAGGTGCATCAGGTTGGCGGCCGTCTCAGCCCAGTCTTCGTGTGGGTGGGCCGAGGCGTAGGCGGTCAAATAGTGATCCCGCCAGTCCATCGGAGGCCCGACATCATAGTGCTGCCACAAGGCCTGAGAATAATCCGCTCGCTCGTCGCCAAACAAGACCCGAAACTCGTTTAGAAACCGCTCGTTCCGGCTCAGCCGCCACCAGATCATGTGCGCAAGCTCGTGTCGCATATGGCCAATGAGACTCCGATACGGTTCATCCAGCGCCCTGCGGCGACTGATCCGTACCACCTCATCAGCCTCTGCGACGCTGATCGTGACCACCCCTTCGATATGGCCCATAGACACCGGCGTTGGGCCTTCCGCCAGCATGTGAAACACCGGCTTGACCCCCGAATCCTCCGGTCGAAACCAGCCCCACTGACCCAGGTTGTCCAGCACCCAGCGCTTGGCAGCCTCAGTCTGCCCCCAGTTGGATACCGCGTTATCCATCGTGCGGTCAGGCACCAACGCCGTCATCGCGCAAGACCTGCACAACCCGCCGGGCTGGAGCGCTACCCAGTTACAGCCAATCTGATCTCGGTTGGAACAGAACGGCGCTGTTGCGGTGAAAGAACGGCTTGCCGGGTCATAAGCAATCTGGGTGCCATCAGACGCACGCAGGTTGTGAAACCAAAGGGCTCTGTCAGTACCTGGTCCCTCAAATGTCTGCATTGGTCGCTAGCTGTCGTTCGAGCGCCCCGGCAACCGGCACGCGCGAATGAAAGGACTCTCACTGGTTGTCTGCTCTCACCTTAACCTGTTACGAGGTCCCTGTGAGATTTTGAGCAGCATTACTGCCGGTCAGTCAATATCGAGCGCTTCTATATCCTCAACGATCTGCATAATCTGATCATGCAGCGCCTGATAACCGTCGTGGGCTGCATTTTTCATGTCATGCGTCTCTGTCCACTCGGCATGTTTTGCATCCAGCGATGATCCCTGCTCTTCATGAGCCGCTATTTCTTGCTCGTGCTCGACCATCATTTTCTGGTGCTCAGCAATCGCAAGCTCGTGCCGGGCCATAACCATCTGCAGCTTGGCAACGGCTGCCTGTAACCGATAGTGATCAGTTATCGACATCTGATGCTCTGCAGCATGGGCGGCATGCTCCTGCTTCGATTGCTCGTGCCCGTCATGCATATGCTGATCGGCAAGAGCAAACGAACTCAAAACCACACCACCCACAAACATCAAGGCTGCACCTTTTGCCTTCTTAAACATCACAGACTCCTTAGTTGTTGGAAAATGCCGAGCACCAAAACATCAGCTCGGGAAAAAATCAGACTTTATCGACTCGCTTGGCCAGATAAAAGCCATAGCTGTAATAGTTTTTATATTTTTGATAGAGCGCGAGCTCCTCTTGCTCAGCGCTCGCAATCGCCTGCGCCTCGGCAGAGTGACTATTTCTATCAAGAAAATCCTTGAGGCTATGCTGAATCGGATGATAGTAATTTTCGAGCCAGCACGACTCCGGAAGCGTCAAATACCCGATGGGTGAATAGCCGTGTTTTTCGAGCATGGCTATCTTGGCTGAGGCCACATCAATCTCCGGATACTCCTCAACCCAGTGCGACTGTATTTCTTCAGGGCGGGTTTGCGTCAGCCAGGTAATTTCCGAGACGGCCATAACACCGCCGGGCTTGAGGAACCGGCGCCAGGCTTTCAGTCCAGCCTCAAACCCCATATTGTAGATCGCGCCTTCGGACCAGACCAGATCAAACTCTTCGTCTGCAAAGGGCAGCGCATCCATCGAGCACGCCATTGTTGTTATCCGATCTCCAAAACCAGCGGCGTCCGCGTTATTCCTCAGAACGTCAATAAATTCTTGAAGAAAGTCGACCGCGACGATATGCGATTGGGGCAACGATCTCGCCAGAGCCATCGTCGAAGCACCTGTTCCGCAACCAATATCGGCAATCTTCAAGGGGGCATCTACAGCGGTCCGGGAAAGACTTAGCGCCAATTGTGTCTCGGCAAGACCGCCGGGGCCCTGACGCAAGTTATTTTTATGGAGGTCAATCAGTAGAGAGATATCTTCCATTTTTCACACCTACTTCAAGTTAATGCCGATCAGGGCATAACCCAGCCCAACCATGGCAACACCAATCAAAACACTCGCCAACACGTAGGTGCTGGCCAGCATCCATTCTTCGTGGCGAAGCAATTCAAAGGTTTCCAGCCCCAGCGCAGAAAACGTTGTAAATCCGCCAGCAATGCCCACAAACAGCATCAGTCGAATATCGTCAGAGAAAAGGTCATGCTTCTGGACCAGCCCGGCCAAGATTCCTACCACCAGGCAGCCAAGACTGTTCACGACCAGCGTGCCCAGTGGGAACCTGATAACGCCAAATTGCGTGTAGGTTGCGGTCGAGATCAGGTAGCGGGCAATCGATCCGGTCGCCCCGCCCAGTGCGATCAAAAGAAGTTTGGACATGGCCCGACACTGATCACGGCTGCTGGAGCCGTGATCATTTGCAAAAAGTCCGGTGCGGACCTTGCAGATCTCCTTGAACCACCGCCAGGCAATACCAAGCTGCCGAAGGCCCGCGAGAAAGCGTCGGCGGGGCCTTCCCTCAAACTCATTTGCAGCTGAATAGTGCGTTTATCCAGCCTTCGCCGCCCGACGTGCTTTCTCAGCTTCAATGACCTTTTCCGCGATTTGCTGCGGGCAGGGCAGATAGTGAGAAAACTCCATGGAGAACTGCCCACGCCCTGAAGTAATGGTGCGCAGGTGCCCGATATAGCCGAACATTTCAGCCAAAGGGACTTCTGCCTTGACGCGGATGCCGGTCGGGGTAGGCTGCTGATCCTTGATCATGCCACGGCGCCGGTTCAGGTCGCCGATCACGTCACCCACGTTGTCTTCAGGCGTAAATATATCCACCTTCATGAACGGCTCGATCAGCTGCGGGCCCGCCTTGATCATGGACTGGCGGTAAGCCCCCTTGGCGGCTAGTTCAAAAGCCACGGCGGAGGAGTCAACTGCATGGTACCCGCCGTCGAAGAGTTCAATCTCGACATCCAAGACGGGAAATCCGGCCAAGGGTCCTGCTTCCATCATGCCGGCAAAGCCTTTCTCGATGGCAGGAAAGAATTCCTTCGGCACATTGCCGCCGACAACGGTGGATTCAAATTTGAAACCAGTCCCTGGCTCGCCCGGCTTGATGCGATAGTCGATCTTGCCGAACTGACCCGAACCGCCTGACTGCTTCTTGTGGGTATAGCTGTCTTCGACCGCCTGGGTGATCGTCTCGCGGTAAGCAACCTGTGGCTCACCGACTTCAAGCTCTACGCCATAGGTCCGCTTCAGGATGTCGACCTTGATGTCCAAATGCAACTCGCCCATGCCTTTCAGAATCGTCTCGCCTGAATCCTGATCGGTTTCGACGCGGAAGGAGGGGTCTTCTGCAATCATCTTGCCAATTGCTACACCCATCTTCTCGCTGCCAGCCTTGTCCTTCGGCGCCACCGCAATGGAAATGACCGGATCCGGAAAAACCATGGCCTCCAGCGTGCATGGAGCACTCTGACTGCAAAGCGTTTGCCCGGTTTGCACATTCTTCATGCCAACACAGGCAACGATGTCGCCGGCCTGGGCCCTTTGAATTTCTGTGCGGTCATTGGCATGCATTTCCACCATCCGACCGATGCGCTCGGTCTTTCCAGTCGCGGAATTCAGAATGGTGTCACCCTTGTTGATCTCGCCGGAGTAGACGCGGATGAAAGTTAGCGCGCCAAAGCGGTCATCCATGATCTTGAATGCCAGCGCGCGGAACGGCTCATCGACCGAGACGATCGCCTTCTGTCCGGTCGGATTGCCTTCTTCATCAGTCAGGTCCTGCGGATCGACCTCATTAGGACTCGGCAAGTAATCAACGACGGCATCGAGAATCAACTGAACGCCCTTGTTCTTGAACGCCGACCCGCAGTAGGTCGGGAAGAACGCCAGAGTCCGGGTGCCTTCGCGGATGCAGCGCTTGATGTCTTCGATGGCAGGCTCTTCGCCTTCCATGTAAGCCATCATCAGATCATCATCCATTTCCACCGCCGTTTCGATGAGATCCTGACGGTAGGCTTCAACGTCGTCGACCATCTCGGCCGGAACATCGGTGATTTCGTAGTTCTCAGGGAGGCCAGAATCGTCCCAGATCCACGCCTTGCGGGTGAGTAGATCAACCACACCCTTGAAGTTCTCTTCGGTACCAATGGGTAACACCATCACCAACGGCTTGGCACCCAGCACTTCCTTGACCTGATCGACGACCCGATAGAAGTCAGCACCGATCCGGTCGAGCTTATTGACAAAAATGATACGCGAGACTCTTGAATCGTTGGCGTAACGCCAGTTGGTCTCGGACTGCGGCTCAACACCGCCGGAGCCACAGAACACCCCGACCCCACCGTCAAGCACCTTAAGCGAGCGATAGACTTCGATGGTGAAGTCCACGTGCCCCGGGGTATCGATGATATTCAGGCGGTGGTCTTTCCAGAAACAGGTCGTAGCTGCGGACTGAATCGTAATGCCGCGCTCCTGCTCCTGAGCCATGAAGTCAGTGGTTGCCGCACCGTCGTGCACCTC
>JAZBPR010000283.1:0-3572 GCA_036351735.1 Wenzhouxiangella sp.
CTTCTACACCGGCAAGCACAAGATCATGGACGCCGGCGGGCGCGTGGACAAGTTCAAGAAGCGCTACGGCAAGTAAACCGATAGACCGCCTGGCGCGGCCAGCTGCGCCAGCGGAACCGCTTCGACTTTATCTGCAATCGGGTACCGCTGCGTGCCCGGGCAAATCACCACCACCTTCTCCAAGTCTAGGTCTGCGAGCGCTGAACTAATTTCTCGGCGCGGTCTGCGTGCCCATTGCGGACGTTCGACGGTCCCGCAATGGATTTGCGTCCATGAATCGCGTAGAAGTGCCGTTCATCGGGCGATCCGCGCCAGTGGTCGTCAAGTGACTGGTGGACCATTAGTGCCCTGCGTTACGATGTGATGTAAGTAATAAAGGGAGTTTCCTAGTTGTCTCAGTCGCGTCAAAATGGATTTACGATCATTGAGCTGATGATAGGAATAGCTGTGGCTGCAATTCTTCTGGCGGTGGCCTTACCCAACTTTCGAAGTGCCATCCAGAATAATCGCATCAGCAGCCAATCGAATGAGCTGCTGACAGCTTTCCAACTTGCACGCTCTGAATCATTGAAGCGCGGAAGCCCGATTGTCGTGTGTCCCAGCGATGACTCCGCCACCTGCTCTGGAGACTGGGAGGACGGATGGATCGTTGTGGTCGACGACAACAATGCCGGTGAAAGTGATGTCGATGAAGGTGAAGTGTTACGCGTCTGGGGCGCTGTCAGCGGAGACCTGACTTTAACCGGCGCGGGAACATTTTATCGATTCCTGCCGCGAGGTATTCTCGATGACAGTGCCGGCGTCGGTATCCCGGCTACGGTCTCCATTGAGATCCCCGGCTGTACGGGTGACCAGGCGCGCGATCTCGAAATTGCCCGAAGCGGGCGTACTTCTTTGAGGAGAGTAGCGTGCAGCTAAACACAGTCTTGAGACACCCTGGGGTTACGCGCCGTTCTCAGCGAGGCGTCTCGCTGATTGAGGTGCTCATTGCTCTGCTGGTGCTGTCGATCGGCTTGCTTGGTGTGGCTGCATTGCAGGCCTTTTCATTGCAGGCCAACCAGGGTGCTTACCACAGAACCCAAGCGGTGAATCTTGGATACGAAATCGTCGACTTCCTTCGAGTGAATCGAGGCGACCCCGAACAAGCCCTGTCATCCACGGTGCTGCCCTTCTGGCAACAGCGCGCTGCTGACCACCTTCCTGCCGGAACGGTTGACACCCCGGTTTTTGCTAGTGATGGCGAGGTCGTAACGGTCACTGTCCGATGGCGCGATGACCGTCTAGACGACGAACAAACCGGCGGCGAGACAGTAACAATAACGGCTAGGCTATGACTGACTACCCAAAAGCGATGCGAAATATACCGCACAAATCTTCCGGTCTTACCCTCATTGAGTTGATGGTCGCCCTGACCTTGGGCTTGCTTCTGCTGGGTGGGGTCCTCCAGCTTTTTGTCGGATCGCGTGTGACCTATACCACCAATGAAGCCTTGGCGCGAGTGCAGGAAAACGTCCGCTTCTCTTCCGAGGAGTTAAAACGCGTCGTTCGTGGTGCCTCGCATTTCGGGTTTTGCGGGATGCGGCCCGAGCCTGAGGTCCACTTAGATCTGCCGGGCGGCGGTTGGATTGATGCAGTTTTTAACGAAACCAATGGCATCATCGGTTGGGAAGCGCTTGACACCGGGATAGCGCAGTCAGTCACTATCGATACCTCGTACCCGATCGGGTCTTTAAATCAATGGGCTGCCGCTCCTCGGCAGGTGAGCGGTTTGACGCCGACGCTTGATTTGCCGGACGTCCTGACCGACCGCGTCGTTGCCGATACGGACGTCCTCATAGTGAGGGAGTTGATCCCGATTCCCGGCGTGTCGACGACGGGCACTGTTGACCCAAGTTTGAACGAACTGACCCTTGATGCTGATCCGGGTCTTGCGGAAGACGCCCTCGTTCTGATTACCGATTGCAACGACGCGGACCTTTTTCGAAACCAGGGAAGCGGAACCACGCTGTCTCGCGCAACGGGCTCCAGCTGCGGTTCTTGCCCAACGAATTTGAGCCCGGTAGGCCGAGAGTGGTCCACCGTGTCAACGCAGGTTGTCCAGCTCTACCGCGTTCAAATTTCAGCGTACTACATTGGCTTTAACGATAATCGTGAAGAGCCCGGACTGTATCGCATGGATTTGTCCGGCTGCCCATGCGGGGCACAGCCCGAGGAGCTTATTTCAGGCGTTGAGAACCTTCAGGCATTGTACGGATACAGTCTGCCGAGCACTCAGGGCGGTGATGGAAAGTCCGTGGATCCGGGCCGATGGCTGACTGCAGATCAAATCAACGACTGGTGGCCCGTGATTGGCGTTCGCATTGCCTTGTTGCATCGCTCGCCTGACGGGGCCGGTCTGGGTGCTGGCGAGGTTGCCTATGAACTCGTCGGAACCCGTGTGGTTAGTCCTTCGGATGGCATCTTGCGTCAGGGCTCGGCAAGTACCATCGCAATGCGTAATAGGGTGATGTATGACGACTAGCAGAAACCAAATGCAACGGATCTCGCTAGTAGGCAGGCAAAGAGGCGTGGCCTTGTTTGTGGGTCTCATCATGCTGCTTATCCTGACGTTGCTTGGGCTGAGCTCAAGCAACGTGAGCATCATGCAGGAGCGAATGGCTGGCAACGTGGCTCAGTACAACCAGTCCTTTCAGATCGCCGAGACCGTGTTGCGAGAAGTTGAAACCAGAATCTACAACGGGATTTGCCTAGGTGGCGGATCCGGCGGATTCGGTGTCTTGCCGAATATGGATTCTTTAGGCGTCGATCCCAATGACTGCACATTATCTGGCCTGGCGTCACCCGCCTGGCAAGATGCTCCAGGTATGAGCCAGCCGCCCGGTAGTGGCTGGGCTCGTTATTTTGCAGTTGAGTTACCCCCTAATCGTTGCCGCGAAATCGCGAGTAGCCGAGAAGGAAATTTGCTGACCGGCAAGAGTTACATTGTTCTGGCGAGTGGCCAGGCGCCGGCAGGCCAAAGTGAAGTTATTGTCCAATCCATCGTTTCATGTGTTCAAGGCTAAGCAGATGCAAATCTCATCTAAGTTCCCAGTAATTGTTGCCGTCGCGATCATCGGTTTTTCATCGGGTGCGACGACGACTGCTCAAGCAGAGCCGCTGGACATATCCCCGGTTCCTTTGTTTGAAGTGGTTAACCCGCCCCCTCTTAACATGCTGGTCATGGGGCGAGACCATACCCTCTACTACGAAGCCTACAATGATGCATCCGATCTAAACGGCGACGGCGTATTGAACGTAGGGTACGAGCCGGACAAAGTCGACTACTACGGATATTTTGATTCCAACCTTTGCTACAGCTACAGCAGTGGTGAATTTTCACCTTCGGGAACGGCAGCTGATAAGAAATGCTCGTCTGGCTGGAGTGGTGATTTCCTGAACTATGTCACTACGTCTCGAATCGATGCGCTGAGAAAGGTGCTGTACGGCGGCATGCGCCATGAAGACTCAATGACCAAGACCGTCCTGGAACGAGCCTATATTCCTCAGGATGCGCATAGCTGGGGTAAAGAATA
>JAZBPR010000284.1:0-15606 GCA_036351735.1 Wenzhouxiangella sp.
AAGCAGGGTGCCGGTCATGACATCGAGCAAAAGGCCCAGCACAAAAGCACCGCCCATGGTGCGCAGCCGACCGCCCTCAAGGTGCCAGTAGATCATCACCAGCGCGACCCAATGAGGCCGCAGAGACTGGATCACCTCCGGCAACGGCATCAGGGTCAGCAGCAACGCCGCTGCAACGCTGAGCACGACCAGGCGATTTTCTCCGGTGCGCTGACTCATGGCCCCGTCTCCTCAACCCCTGCAGGCTCCGCCGTGGCGTCGGCACCGTCAACCGACGACGCGCCGGGATCTTCAGCTTCAGGGATTGATTCAGACTCCGGCGGGCCCTGGGGCTGAATTCTCAGAATCAGAAGATGCCTGGAGCGATCCAGACGACCAAGCGGTTTCAACGTCGCCCGGGCGAACGACTCTCCCGGCGTGCGCGAGATAGAGACAACCTCGGCGACCGGCAATCCGGCCGGAAATGTGCCACCCAGACCAGAGGTCACCAGCCGGTCCCCTGGCTCCAGATCGACATTCATCGGCAAATCATTCAAGCGCAGTTCTGTGTTCAGTCCGCTGCCATAAGCGATGGTGCGCACCCCGGTGCGCTCGATGGCAACCGGCAGGGCATGGTCCGGATCGGTCAGCAAAACGACCCGGGCACTGTGCATGAAGACCTCATCGACCTGGCCGACCACGCCATGGGCATCAACGACCGGCTGACCGGTCTGCACGCCGTCCGCCGACCCGCGATTGATCAGCACGCGATGGGAAAACGGATTTAAGTCAACCTGCCGGATTTCAGTCGGATCGTATGAGACACCCAAAGGCCTTTCAGCGTCGAGCAACTGGCGCAGTTCCTCGTTTTCGCGGCGCATCTCTTCAAGCAGCAGAAGGCGGGCGGAGCTTTCAGCCAGCTGATCGCGCAATTCGTCGATTTCGCCCAGCAACTGCTGACGGGCACGCAAGCCCGACCAGGCTGATCGAATCAGCCGAAATGGCGATTCAATCAGCAGCACCATGGGTTCGACCAGCAGGCCCGCTTGATGCTGAATCCGATCGACCCAGCCGCCCCGATAGTCCAAGGTCATCAAGATCACCGACACCAACGCGTAAATCATCAGCCGGGACGTGCGTCCGGCCAGGTCTGCGCTGAAGTTGAATGGACCGCCCGGTGGGTTCACCGTGTCGGCAAGACGATCAATCGAATCGGATCAGGCAGCAGAAAAGAACTCAACGCGATGCTCATCCATCATCTCCAGCGCCCGACCGCCACCGCGCGCCACGCAGGTCAGCGGGTCGTCGGCAATGATGACCGGCAGCCCGGTCTCTTCCATCAGCAAGCGATCGAGCCCGCGCAGCAAGGCACCGCCGCCCGTCAGGACAATCCCCGTATCGGCAACATCAGCACACAACTCAGGCGGGGTCTGCTCCAGCGCGACCTTGACCGCGCTCACGATCGTTGAAAGGGCTTCAGACAGAGCCTCCAGCACTTCATTGCTGTTCAGCGTGATCATCTTTGGCACGCCCTCGGCAAGATTCCGGCCCGAAATCTGGATTTCGGTCTGATCATCCAGTGCATAGGCACAACCGATTTCCACCTTGATGCGCTCGGCAGTCGATTCACCGATCAGCGTTCCGTAGGAGCGGCGAACATAGTTGATGATTGCCTCGTCAAAATGGTCGCCCCCCATGCGCACGGAATTTGAATAAACGATCCCGTTGAGAGAGAGGACAGCGACCTCAGTGGTGCCACCACCGATATCCAGCACCATGGAGCCCCGCGCCTCATGAATCGGAATGCCCGCGCCAATGGCAGCAGCCATCGGCTCTTCGATCAGAAACACCTCGCGCGCACCGGCGCCCTCGGCAGATTCCTTGATCGCACGTCGCTCGACCTGGGTTGAAGAACAGGGCACGCAAACCAGGACCCGCGGGCTGGGACGCAGCACCCGGGTTGAATGGACCTTCTTGATAAAGTGCTGCAGCATCTGCTCGGTCATGTTGAAGTCTGCGATCACCCCATCTTTCAGCGGTCGTGTCGTGCGGATATTGCCCGGCGTGCGGCCCAGCATTTGCTTGGCCTCCATACCAACAGCCGCGACGGACTGAGGCCCGCCAGGACCACGCTCCATTCGAACCGCGACCACTGAGGGTTCATTGAGAACAATGCCCTGGCCACGAACAAAGATCAGCGTATTGGCCGTTCCGAGGTCAATGGAAAGATCGTTGGAGAAGATGCCGCGTAAGCGCTTGAACATGACAGAACGGGCCTTGGCTAGACCGAAAAGGTAATCCGGTATTGTACAGACCGCAATTGTTAAATTGCGGCGTAAATAGCGTTGTCAGCCTGTTGTTGTGGGCTGTTCGGCCAGCCAGTGCACCAAGTCACCCGACTTCAAACCGGGTGCATACAAGAAGCCCTGAGCAATGTCACATCCCGCCTCCCGCAAGAACTGCTCCTGTTCCACCGTCTCAACCCCTTCCGCGATCACCTCCATGCCAAGCGTATGGGCCAGCTGAATGACCGCATGACAGATAGCCTGATCCTCCGGGTCATGAACCAGGTCGACGACGAAGCTCCGGTCAATCTTCAGGTAACTCAATGGAAACCGCTTGAGATAGGCCAGCGAGGAATATCCCGTGCCGAAGTCGTCAAGCGAAAGCTCGATGCCCTGTTGGGCCAGTGCCCGCAAGATTTCGGCCGACTGGGCCGGCATTTTCATGGCGGTGCGCTCGGTCAATTCCAGCACTACCGAGTTCGGCTTCACGCCTGAACCATGCAGGCGACCCGCCAAGTCCTCGACAAAACCAGTCGACCAGAACTGCTCGGCTGCCACGTTGATGCTGACCGGTACGCCGTCGAGCGGGTGTCCCGACCACTGGCGGACCTGCTGAAGGACCTTGTCTATCACCCACGCACCAAGCTCAATGATCAGACCGCTTTGCTCAGCAATCGGAATGAATCTTGACGGCGGGATTGGCGCCTGGCCCTTTGGCTCCCAGCGCAGCAAAGCTTCAAGACCAACACACTTGCCCGTAGCTAGACTGATCTGCGGCTGGTACACCAGATGAAACCCGTCAGCCTTGATAGCCTGACGCATGGCCGCATCCATCTGCGCCAGTGACGATGCGGCGTCCGCCATATCGGCATGGAAAAAGCGGCACTTGTTCCGCCCGTTCGCCTTGGCATCGTTCAAGGCGGTATCCGCGTGCTTGAGCAGCTCCTCGTAAGCTTCTCCATCGTCAGGATACATCGCCACACCCACAGACGCCGCGACCCGATGTGACTGCCCGTCAACCTCGAAAGGTGAGCTGATCGACCTCAGTATCTGCTCCATTCGCTCACCGGCCGCCTGACGGTTTACGCCCTCCAGGAGAACAATGAACTCATCTCCACCCAGGCGACAGACCGTATCGCGGTCCATAGTCTGACCCGCAAGCCTTTGGGCGACCTGCACCAGAATGTGATCGCCCGTTTCGTGGCCGTAGACATCGTTGATGTCCTTGAAACGGTCAAGATCCATGAAGACAAAAGCAAACTGCCCTTGTTGCCGAGCCGCAGCCTTGATGGCCTGCGCGGTGCGGTCACGGAGCAGGTAGCGGTTGGGCGTGCCGGTTAACTTGTCAAAAAAGGCGAGACGCTCAATCTCTTCGTCGGCCATTTTTTCCTGACTGATGTCTCGCAGCACCAGGACATGATGCAGGGTACTGTCGAGTTTCGACTGAACCCGGCTGATTCGAAGCCAGCCTGGAAACACACCGCCATCCCGACGATTCAGCCAGACCTCTCCTTCCCAGTAACCGTCGGCTCTGAGCTGGCCGATTAGCCGCTGCAGAAACTTGTCGTCGTGTCGGTTGGACAGGAAGTCACGTGGGTTTTGCCCCATCAGTTCGGCCTCAGCATATCCGCTGAGGCTTTCCGCAGCCTCGTTGACGAAGGTCACGCGGTGATCCACATCGGTAATCAGGATGGCTTCACTGCCGCGGCTGAAAATCTCTGTCGCCAGTTCAAGCCGCGCCTGCATATGCCTGTGCCGCGTCAGGTCGGTCGCGATCACCGCCACGCCAACCGGCGCATCCCGCTCGTCTCTGAGAACAAAGCGGGTCATCGCAAGGATCCGATCGTTCTGGCCCTCAAACGACCAGGTTTGCTCCTCAAGTAGTGGCTGGCGCTGGTAGAGTGCGCGCCGGTCGGCCATGGTCTCGCGCCGCGCCCGCGCTTCACCCATGCATTCTGCACGGCTTTGGCCGATGGCATCACGCTCGTCGATACCGAAAACCTTGCCAGCGGCATGATTCATCAACAGGCAGCGCCCATCCAGATCAAACGCGTAGATCAGGGCATCGCTGTTGCGCAATAGCGACCGATTGAGCGCCCGCTCTCGATCCCGCTCCTGTTCCTGAGTTCGGTCGATAAACAGAAGCAGACTGTGCTGATCGGCCTGAAAACGACTTTCAAGGTTGAGTACCAGACAGTCCATGGGAACCGTCTGGCCATCGGAATCCAGCATCGGAACACGCTCGGTCATCACCGGCGACTTATTGCGGGTCGCACGCTCCAGGGCCGGGCCGAACCAGCCCATGCCACGATCCCCGAAGAGCCTGAAAACCGAATGGCGCCGCAGATGCCCAGAGGCCGGAAATCCAAAAAAATCAACCGCCGCCTGATTGACCTCACCGATCACGCCCATGCGGTCAATCACCAGCGCCGGCAGGGGAAGGGCCTCATACAGCAGCTGATACTGCGCGCGCTCTGCTTCTGCACGTTCACGGGATTCACGCAATTCCTCGTTCTGGATTTCCAGTTCGGCCTGATGAATCCTCAGATTCTCCAGCAGCCGCCTGGCGTCCGATGCCTGGTCCAGACCCAGATCATCGGGAGTCAGCTCACCACGGGCCAGCGCGCGTCTGGCGCGGCCTCGCAGGACATCGAGCGGATCGTCGTGCCCAGCCACTAAGGCCTAGTCCTTTTCGTCCTCGGTCCCGGAAAGGTACCAGTCGGTAATGTTGACATGGCTGACCACCGCGGCAAAAGGACCCTGATTCACCGGCGCCACATTCATCACGAACCAGCGCTTTTCGTCAGGCGAATGGCAGGGATAGCGCATGCTGAAGTCGCTGCGAGAGCCCTCCAGAACCGATTTGACTCCGTTCGAGGCAGTTGAGGCTGTGCCGTCCTCGTCAACTTTATCCGAGCGGCAAGCCCGGAAATAATTGCTTCCCGGGCCCGAATGCAGCATGTGAGGGTCGCCGTTGGCGCGGGCGAACCGCCGCCAGGCTTCGTTGACCAGTGCAATATTGCCGTCGACTTCCAGCACCGCGATGTGCTCCGGAAGTGCGTCGATCACGGTTTGCAGTTGTCTCAGGTCGTGCAGCGCCGTCACATCGATAAAGCTGGCAACCGCGCCGACCGCACTGGAAGAAGACACTCGGTAGGGAAGGACCCGCATCAACAACTTGGCCCCATCCCGACCGGAAACCTCTCGCTCCACCATACGCTCCGAGCGAAGCGTCTTGCGCAGGTCATCCATCAGTTCCGGATGACGGATGGTGTGTGCAATTTCGTCCAGCGGTCGGCCGATATCGCTTGGCCTCAGCCGGAACAGATCAACCGCATCCGGGCTGAAGCGCGTGACCTGCAAATCCTGATCGACAAAGACCGTCGCAATGCCAACCGCCTTTTCCATCGAATCCAGATCAGCGTTCAGGCGATTGAGAATCTGGACCTTTTCTTGATACTCGGAGTTGACCGTATTCAACTCCTCGTTGACCGACTGCAGCTCCTCGTTGGAACTCTGAAGCTCCTCGTTCGATGCCATCAACTCTTCATTGGTCGCCTGCAGCTCCTCGTTGGCAGTTTCAAGCTCCTCAATCGTTGCCTGCAGGCTTTCGCGCGTGGCATTCAGTTCATGCTCAAGCATCTCGATATGGGCTGAGTTCTCCGCTCCGATATCGACCGGCTCCGGCTCCGTGCCATCACTGCGCCGCTCTCGTGTCTCGAAAGACAACAGCATGTAGCGCTCATCCTCGTGACCTTTCAATGGCCGAACGCTCAACTGAACAACCACATCCTCACCGTCGGGAAGGGTCAAAGTCAGCGGGCTGGATACCAGCAGGGTGCCGTCCTTGGCCACCTTGTACAGCAAGGCTGAAGCCACCGGGATCAACGGCTCAAGCAGGATCCGATTGAGATAAAGACTCGCAAGACCGTCGCGCAGGCGGATGAACCGATGAACATTTCCAAACAAGTGAACGGCTTCATGCTTGTCGTTGACCAGCATGGAAGCCGGTGCGTACGCCTCCAGCAATTCCTGCATACCGAGGTCAATCAACACTGACTCACGCGAGCGCCGCTGACCCCCAGGACGACCAGCGGGCTGTCTGTCGCGGGTCGGGCTGGAGTAACCGCTGGGTGTTTCCAGAGCAAAGACGGGCGGCACGCTGCCGGGCATGCGCTTATAGAGCTTGTGCTTGCTGTCCATTGTCTCGAAAGCGTCGTCCATGCCGGCCATGGACTCGCTCGGCCCAAGAAAGAGAAATCCTCCGGGTTTGAGGGCATATTGCAGCCGCTTGATCGCCTGATTCTGCGCCTCGCGCTTGAAGTAGATCAAAGCGTTCCGGCAGGTGACCAGATCCATCCGCGTAAACGGCGGGTCGGACAACAGGTTGTGGCGGGCAAAGACAATGCACTGCCTGAGTTCGTTGCCAACAACATAGCTATGGCCGGTCCGGGTAAAGAATCGCTCGATGCGCTCCGGTGTGAGTTCCGCGGCCGCCGAATCGGGATACTGACCGCTGCCGGCCAGCTCGATCGCCTGCTCATTGACATCGGTCGCGAAAATCTTGAGCGAGGGCCTGCGGCCAAAGCGCTCGAACGCCTCAAGGAACAGCATGGCGATACTGTAAGCCTCTTCACCGGTCGAGCAGGCTGCCACCCAGACCCGGATCTGATCCCCTGCCGCAGCATTGGACACGATCTTGCGGACCGCCACTTCATCAAGACGCTCAAAGCCCTGCGGATCGCGAAAGAAACTGGTGACCGGAATCAGCAGTTCTCGCCGCAGCGTGACGGCTTCACCGCGATCGGAATCCAGCAGTTCCAGATAATCGTCCAGTGAATAGGCCTGCCGGACCTGCATGCGGCGCTCAATACGCCGAATGACGGTCGATGGTTTGTACTCGGCGAAATCAATTCCGCCAATCTGGTGCAACAACTGGGTGATACCTTCGAACGCATCTTCTGTTTTCTCGAGGGGAAGCGCATCAAGCGCCTCGGCCGCCGAGCCGTCGGTAGGTTTCTGAAAATGCGTTTGCAGCCGCCCGGCCAATTCCCGTGCCGATAGCACTGCATCCACCACGCCGGTGTTGATGACCGAGGCCGGCATGCCATCAAACTTCGCCTCCCGCGGATCCTGCGCAACCAGAAAACCGGCCGCCGCATTAATCTCCACGGCGCCGCGGGTGCCATCGGAGCCGGTGCCCGAGAGAATGACGCCAACCGCATGCGGACCATATTCACGCGCCAGTGAGGTGAGGAAGATGTCGATCGGCAGGGTGAGTCCGTGCGGCCGCTTCGGCTTGAGCAACAGCCGGTCTCCCTCAATGGTGAGTATGGCGCCAGGCGGGATCAGATAGACCTCGTTGGGCTGGATGCGAACGCGATCCGACGCAATATTGACCGGCATTTCGGTGTGACGAGCCAGCAGGTTGCTCATCATGCTTTTGTGATCCGGCGACAGGTGCTGGATAACGACGAATGCCGCGCCGGTGTCCGTGGGGCAATGGCTGAAGAAATGCTCCAGCGCTTCCAGCCCACCAGCCGAAGCACCAATGCCAACCACATAACCGGAAAACCCCTGACCGGATGACGCCGGCGGCTCCATAGGGTCGGGCGTTTCGGC
The DNA here is from genome assembly GCA_036351735.1 of Wenzhouxiangella sp. Taxonomy (GTDB): domain Bacteria; phylum Pseudomonadota; class Gammaproteobacteria; order Xanthomonadales; family Wenzhouxiangellaceae; genus Wenzhouxiangella. The sequence continues at coordinate 7,887 of JAZBPR010000284.1, forward strand.
TGACTGATTCATTCCCAAGTCTCGATGCAAGCGTCAATCAACATTAAATTATCCTACATTTTGTGCACAGACCGCCGCGGCCAAAAGGCTAAATGCTTTTACAATGACGCCTGCTTTCTCAATCACCGGCCTTGACGATGTCCATCCTGATTTCCGGATCGATCGCCTACGACAACATCATGGTGTTTCCGGGGCGCTTCCGCGACCACATCCTGCCCGAGAAAACCCACATGTTGAACGTGGCGTTCATGGTGCCCGAACTGCACCGATTCTTTGGCGGCTGCGCCGGTAACATCGCCTATACCCTGAAAAAGATGGGCGCCGAGCCCCTGCCACTGGCCACCGTTGGCAGCGACTTCGACGACTACGAGCGCCATTTCAACCATCTCGACATCGACCTGGCCCACGTCCTCCGGCTGGATGACTTCTGGACGGCCCAGGCCTACATCACCACAGACGTGGACGACAACCAGATCACCGCTTTCCACCCGGGCGCGATGAACGAGGCTCATCGTCAGTCGGTTCCTGACAGCTCCGGAGCACGGTTCGGCATTGTTTCGCCAGATGGCCGGGAGGCCATGCTGGAGCACTCGGCGCAATTTGCGGCCGCCGGAATCCCGCACATCTTCGACCCAGGGCAAGGTCTGCCGCTTTTCAGCGCCGAGGAATTGATCCTGATGACCGAACGTGCCGACTGGCTGACGGTCAATTCCTATGAATGGGAAATGTTCCACCAGAAAACGGGGCTGGAAGCGGAATCTATTGTTGCGAGACTGAAGGGTGGGCTGATTGTTACCCACGGCGGCCAGGGGTCCCAACTGGTTACGCGCGAGCAGCGAGAAACCATTCCCGCCGTGCCCCCCGAAGCAGTCCGCGACCCAACCGGCTGCGGTGATGCGTATCGAGCGGGTCTGCTGTTTGGCCTGGAGCGGGACTGGAACCCGGTCGATGCCTGTCGGCTAGGGGCGATCTTGGGTTCTATCAAGATTGCCCATAGCGGCCCGCAACAGCACGACCTGACGCCCGGCGCAGTAGCCGATCGGTTTGCGGCAGAATTCGGGCGTGGGTTTCCCGACGACTGAACCGAGATCAATCAAATTTGACTATCCGAAGACGGAACTGAAAAGCATGGATCAAGAAATCAACGCCAAGCACCTCAAGGATTCGTTTCTGGGAGAAGAACTCGACGATTCGGATATCGAAGCCTTGCGCACGGTCATGACGATCAGGACGCTGGCCAAAGACGAAGCCCTGGCAGAAGAAGGCTCGACGGACCGCCACCTGTACCTGCTCGCCGCTGGAGGACTCGAAGTGCTGACCCTGCAGCACGGCCATCCCACGCATATCTACGCTATGTCGCCCGGCGAATTTGCCGGCACACGGGCGTTCGTCGACGGCACACCGCGCTCAGCTTCGCTCAAGGCGCAGTCCGATTCTGTGGTCTACTGCCTTGAGCCAGCCGCCTTCGAAAGCTTGATCCATACCCACCCCCGTCTGGTCTACAAGATCATGCGGGCCATTTTCAGGATTACTCACTTGAACCTGATGCGGATGAATCGGGAAGCGCAGGAACTGGCCAACTACGTCTACAAGATCGGTGGGCGCTATTGAAACGAGTTCTACTCTCGGGGAGATACAGTTTTTTCGCATTTGTATATCTTGCGTGAATCCCTTAATCTTCGTCCTTCAGGAGTAACCTGTCTTAAGGATGGAATGAGGAGCAAAGAATGAGAAAGTTTCTAGCAAGCATTAGCCTGGCCTGCGTGCTGGGGCTATTCATGGCACCGGCGATGAGCAATGACCAGTGTCTGATGTGCCATCAGGATCAGGCAGAAAATCCTGTCGCGGCGCACAACATGTGCAGCGCCTGTCACGGGAATGGGGCCGAAGAGCATCTGGCCAACTTCCGCGAGCATCCAGAACCGGTCACCAACGAAACCTGCACGACCTGCCACCAGACCGGTTCCGATAAATTTACGGCCGTTTCAGCGCATGGCGCAGCCGTTGAGATGGGTATGGAATGCAGTCAGTGCCACGCCATCCATGAAAAAAGCGACTGATTAGCCGCCACTTTCCTTCGTTGATCAAAAGGCCGCAGCCAGTCTGCGGCCTTTTTCTTAACGGAATATTTTCCGGCTCGCTCAGCTAGAAAACGCCGCCTGACTACCTGCTCTAGCCCGCGCCCAGGCAATCAGCGCTAAGGCGGTGATGTTCATCATCAGCGCGTACATGATGGCCGGCACCAGCATCGCTGGAACCCCGAACAGGCTGACCGCAATGAAGATGGCGAGTGCAGCGTTCTGCAGGCCACCTTCCATCGACACCGCCACCAGATCTGCAAAATCCAATCGCATCAGCTTGGCGGTGAGCATGCCGAGACCCATCGTGCCTACATTCAGCGCCAGCACATAGGGTCCCAGATCCAGCGCGTGCTCAATCATCACCGAGCCCTGACTCAGGAACGCGCCCACGACAATAAAAGCGAAGGCCGCGGTCGCCAGACGGCGGGCTGGTAGTCTTATTCGATCGCTAAAGCCCGACTGGTAGTGATTCAGGGCCATCCCCGCAATCAACGGCAACCCGGTGACCAGAAAGACACTCAGCAGAATCTGCTGGGGCGGCACGGTGACCAGCGTGGTCTCGCCCAGCAGCCACCCCTGCGACGCCCATAGAATGGCCGGCACAGTCAGCATGCCAACCACACTGGCCAGTGCTGTTGCTGAGACAGACAGCGCCGCATTGCCCCCTGCCAAAACCGTTAGAAGATTTGACGTAGGACCGCCGGGACAGGCGGCCAGAATCATGATGCCAAAGGCAAATTCCGGACGACCGTTGTAGAACGCCACCAGCACTGCTGCGATCAAAGGCAGAAGGATGATTTGATTGCCCAGCGCAGCGATCAGGCCCTTCGGGGCACGAAAAACTGCAAGAAAATCGCCGATGCGCAGGCCCAGCCCAACGGCAAACATGATGAAGGCCAGCCCCAGCGGCAATAGAATGTTGTTCACGTCACGGTTCCGTCGAAGTATGCAATGAGAATCATACCTGCACTCATCACCAAACTCAGCATGAGCTGAAACCGCGTCGTTCGCTTCAGATTGGAATTGCAGGCCTCCGCCGTAATCGGTACCGCGAGCCGACGAACAATGCCGGGCGCCAGCGCCAGAACCGGCAACGCCAGCAAAGCGCCCGACCAGGGCCGGCCCCAAATAGCCAGTGCCGATAGCGCCGGTGCGACCAGAACCAGCATGACTGTGATCGCTCGTACCGATCCGGCCGGCCCCAGCACGATGGCCAGCGTCCGTCGGCCGGCTCGCCGATCGCCGCTCAAATCACGCAAATTGTTGATCGTCAGCACCGCCGCTGCAGGCAGGCCGACGACCAGACCTGCCGTCAACATCGGTGCGGTCAGCCGCCCGCTGTACAACCAGGCCACGCCGGCAACGGCGACCAGACCGAAAAACACCAGAACTACTAGTTCGCCATAAGGCCCCCGGGCGATGGGTCGCGGTCCTCCCGAGTAAGCCCAGGCCGCCGTCACGGCAATCAACCCCAAACAGACCAGCGGCCAACCCCCTACCGCCACGAGGTATAGACCTGTGATCAAGGCCAGAGCGAAGCACCCCCACGCGGCTGACAGCACCGACTTCGGACTTGCCCAACCCAACGAAGTCACTCGCGGCGGCCCCGCTCGGTTGGCGTCATCCGTGCCGTTCAGAGCGTCGGCCGCATCGTTTTGCAGATTGGCTCCGATCTGCATGCAGGCTGCAGAAATGGCGGCTGCCGCCGAAACATCCAGACGGACCAATCCACTCTCTGCCCAGCCAGCGACTGACCCGACCAGCACGGGTGAAAGGGAGAGTGGCAAGGTATGGGGTCGAATCGCATGCCAGGCGATCGTGGTCCAGTTGGGCTTTTGCTCGGCCATGGCGGCGATTATCTCCAAATCCTGTGCATTTCTGCAGGGTTTCGCGATCCGCTTGGCTGGCGCTATACTCCGTTGCATGCTGGATGAACGACGCTATACCCGCCACCGCCCGGTCATCTACCTGAAGGTCTTTCAACAACCGGACAACCTGTTGATCGGCCACATGGTGGATATCTCCGAGCATGGGATCATGCTGGTGACCGAGGAGAAGGTCGAGACCGGGGAACGGTTGCAGCTCTCTTTCCAGCCGCCTGTCGACGCCGGCGCAGGCGAGCCGGTGCATTTTGAAGCTGAGGTCCGCTGGTGCCGGCCCGAGGCCAATCCTGAATTATTCGACCTTGGCTTGCGAGTCCTCGCACCCTCAGCCGAATACCGTCAAGCCATGCAGCAACTCACGGCAGGCTACGTCTTTTCCGATACGGCCTGAGCACGCAATCAGGGCTCAAACGTTTCCTCGTTATCAAAGACCTCATCAGGTTCCGTCTCAGGCATGTCGGAAAACGGGGCGGCCATTTTGCCCATGTGCTGCAGAATGGTCTGATATACATGGCCGTGTAGCAAGATTGCCTCGCGACGCCCCAGCGTGTCGAACTCGATCCCATACAAGGTCCCTGCCACCTCGTCAGTCGGCGTGACAACCGTGGTGTTACGGATCGTCGAATTCAGCCGGATTTCTTCGTTGAAACCGGCGACGACAACCTGCATGGCCAGACTCAGACGATCCCCCACTCCACCCAAACGACCACTGCTGCTGACCAGCGCACCGGTCGTGCTGATATCACGGGTTCGCCCCGCAAAAGCAGGATGCGACCGTTCGGTTTGAGCATCTGCACCGAGGCGCCGCATCGAGACCACGGCATCCAGGCTCACGCGCAGTGCCTTGCGTACGCTGCTGCTCTGCAGTTCCTTTGGGAAAGCCAGGTGCAGATAAGGGTAGGGCCGAGCGCAGCTTCGCATCACCGTGGAGTTGAATCCGACCACGTCGTTACCAATCATCAGCCGCACGATCACCGCCTGATCCTGTCGAACCAGCATGATGCGTCCGCCAATCTGGGGAGTCCCGACCAGGATACTTCGGCCCGGATAGCAACCCAGCACCTTGACGTAATGCCGATTTCCTGAGTTGTCATTGACAAACTGCAGCTGCAGTGAGTCTCCGACTTCAAGCCCCAGGTTGACGCTATCCATAGCTTACCGACCCGTTCCCGTACTCTTCATTGACTCTCATCTTACTCGCTCCCCTTTAACCCTGCCATGGCCTTCTTGAGCCCGTGTTTGACACAGGTCAATCAAATTGTGCCCCAAAAGCCCTACCCTTCAGACTGAAATCAAGTCTCCGAGTATTCCGGCCTAAACCCCAAGCCAGCCTGATGGCCCAGGGGCAAGGACGGAATACCGCTCAGATGATTGTCTGGGCCGGGGCAAATGCCGGAAACGGTCTTGCCTTCCGAAACCACTGAAAAGGAGCGCATTCGTGCAAACTTTGCAAGACCGGTTTGGCCGGCGGTTTTCCTACCTCAGACTCTCGGTCACCGAAGTCTGCAATTTTCGCTGCCAGTACTGCCTGCCCGACGGATTCCAGGGCAACAAACGCGGGTTCCTGACCGTTGATGAAATCCGGCGGCTGGTCCGCGCCTTTGCCGAACTCGGAACTTACAAGGTCCGCCTGACCGGTGGCGAGCCAACCGTGCGACGCGACTTCGACGACATCCTCGCCGCCGTGGCCGAGAACTCGGCTATCCGCAAGATCGCTATGACCAGCAACGCCTATCGGCTGGCCAAGAACGCCGCACGCTGGAGAAAACTGGGCCTGAGCGCGGTCAACGTCAGTCTCGATGCACTGGAGGCCGACAGTTTTCAGAACATCACCGGCGATCGTCGTTTCGACACGGTCATGGCCGGCATCGATGAAGCGCTGGCAGTGGGCTTTGAATCGGTCAAGATCAATACCGTCCTGTTGCGCGATCTCAACGATGAACAGTTGCCAGCCTTTTTCGACTTTGTCCGCGACCGGCCAATCACTCTGCGCTTCATCGAGCTGATGCAGACTGGCGATAATCAAAGCTACTTTGGCCGCCATCACGTGCCGGGCAGCTTCATCCGCGATCAACTGAACGCCACAGGCTGGCAGGCGATCCGACGGGAGGAGGCCGCCGGTCCAGCCGTCGAGTACAGCCACCCCGAACATGTCGGTCGCATTGGCCTGATTGCGCCTTACGCGAAACACTTCTGCGACGGGTGCAACCGGCTGCGGGTGACCGCGCGCGGCGCGCTCAAACTCTGCCTGTTTGGCAACGGCAGCTCTGATTTGAGGCCTCTGCTCAGCCACGATCACCAAACCGATGAACTCAAAAGCCATATCATGTCGGCGTTGTTTGAAAAACCACCCACGCACTTGCTGCATCAAGGTCAGGTTGGCGATACCCCCCACCTGGCCAGTACCGGAGGATGAAATCTAACGATGTCTGATCGTCGTCATTACCGCATGGTCGATGTCGGTGCCAAAGCCGTCACCCGGCGCCGCGCTATCGCAACCGGCCATATCCGCATGTCAGAAGAAACCTTTATCCACGTTCGGGACGGCACTTTGCCGAAAGGAGATCCTCTACGCCTGGCCGAAGTAGCCGGTGTATTGGCTGCCAAGCGAACGGCAGAAATCATTCCGCTGTGCCATCCCCTGGGACTGGACCACGTTGCCGTTGCTTTCCGGCCCGACGAAAGTCTGCCGGGCGTTCATGTATTCTGTCAGGCGGCGACCTCAGCCCGCACGGGTGTGGAAATGGAAGCGCTGGCCGGTGTAAGCGGTGCGCTCATGACCATCTGGGATCTGGCCAAGCAGGTGCAAGCCGATCTGGCGATTGATGGCATCCGGCTGCTGCTCAAAGAAGGTGGCAAATCCGGATTGTTCATTCATCCGGACGGACTCCCGCCGCTGCCGCCGGGCTTCGAGGCTCCCGAACAAGCATCCACATAAGTATTTCAGCCAGGAGTAGCATCCGGATGAATCAAAGCATTACTGTCAGACTTTTCGGCGCTTTCCGTCAGGGCAATCCGGACAGTGAACTGACCGTAGAAATCCCGCAAGGCGGACGCGTCGCGGATCTGCGCGAGGCGATGGAAAGCGCCCTGCCTAACGACAATGCTCGCTCCCTGCTCAAGGCCTCGGCATTTGCAACCGACAGTGCCGTCCTTGACGACGATGATGTGGTGCCAGACCGTGAAATTTCGATCCTGCCCCCAGTTTGCGGCGGCTGAAGACTGAAGGACAGAAAAGCCATGATTCATGTCGATATCACCGAGGCGGTTCTGGATCCGCTGGCCGCACTTGCCCACTGCTCCAGCGATGCCCACGGCGCTGCCGATCTGTTCATCGGTCGCGTTCGTAATCTCAACGACGGTCGCAGCGTGACCGCTGTCAGTTACGACCTCCATCCTGCCCTTTGCCTGAATATCTTCAAAGAGATCTGCGGCGAAGCCATCGATCAGTGGGGCGAGGACATCAACGTCTACCTGGTTCATCGCCAGGGCCGGCTTGATGTGGGCGAGGCCAGCGTGATCACCGCCGTGAGTTCCGGACACCGCGACGACTCCTTCAAGGCCTGCCGCTATCTGATCGAGCAGATGAAAGTGCGCGCACCGATCTGGAAGCAGGAGCACTACGTCGACGGCGACAGCGAGTGGATCAAGGGTCATGCCCTTCGAACCAGCGAGTAAGCGGACCGGCATCATTCTGGCCGGCGGCAATCACCCGTCGGCGGCCTGGCACTGGCGGCCAGGGGTTCCCATGCTGGC
>JAZBPR010000285.1:0-2817 GCA_036351735.1 Wenzhouxiangella sp.
AATGCCACCCTGCATGTGACCGACCTTGACCGCGCCTTCTGGTCCGATGACGCGCATTTCCAGCGCGCTTTGTCCGGCATTGCCGATTGGGCGAAACTGGCGCAGGCGGTGCTGGCGGCCTATGACGACCGGCTGGTGATGGCGCGGGACGGGTCAGAGGTCGCGCCGGGCCTGACCTTCATGGACCTGCCGGGCCACACGCCGGGTCATGCCGGGTGGCGGCTGGAATCGGCGGGCGAGATGCTCATCCACGCGGGCGACATCATCCACGCGCCCGCGCTGCAACTGGCGGACCCGGATGTGGCGATTTCGTTTGACATCGACATGAACACCGCCCGCGACACGCGCAGGCACCTGCTGGAAGAGATCTATGCCGATAAGGCTCTGTTCACCGGCGGCCACTTCCTGTCGCCCGCGTTCAACCGGCTGAAACGGGAAGGGCTTGGGTTCAAGCTGGTGCCGGGGGTGTGAGGCTTTGCAGAGCGCCAGTGCCGTCGCGGGCGGTGGCGCTTCTGACCGTGGGGCTAGGCACTTTATGGCAGCCAAACCCCTCCCCAGAGCGCCATTGTTGCTTGAATACTGGGTGCACCGGTTAAAATATTTTTCGGGAATTTATTATGCCCATTCAAAAGATTCATACGCTAAACGCACGCGGTAACGTCATGTTGGAGGTTCTTTGGGACGGCGCAAGCCTGATGCCTGCCCATATGTTGTCTATTATCCAAGGGATGCGCGAGCAGGTTGCGCGTATTTTGAACTCAAAATGCATTAACTATGATGACCTACGTTCAGCACTAGTCCCAGATCGCGAAAAACTTGAGATAGCACTTATATTCGACATTACAAAGATTGAGAGTGGCTGGTACGGCTATCAGGTTTTCGAGCGGGTCATACCGCTGCTCGACCAGCGAACAAAAAACAGCATACTAGTAGGCGACTACATCGGAGAAAACAATCAACAGGAAATCTTGTTCGAAGCTTTTCGCGATGCGGTTTGTACAGTGCGCCCCGTCAACTACCAGCATAGCAGCCAGTTCTACGTGGTATACATAAACAACCTTACAGATACCGCGTTTCAGAAGCTTGCAGACGGCCTAATTGAATACGAACCTTACGTTGGCTTTGCGAACACAAGCAATCAATCATTTTTTAAGACACTACTCTCGACAATGTTGGTTAACCTTTGTGTCAAAGTTGGTCGCAAGATAATTCAGGGACATGAGGACGACCGTGACGACGCTGAAAACATAAATATTTCGGGATTTCCCTTTGAAAAAAGTGGCTATGACTGCATTAGTGTCCCTTCCATCTTGCAGGGCATGTTTCTGTCTTACAAGATCGAGAGACCTGTGTTTGCTGGCAGGGGAATCGCGTTTGGAACTGAGGGAGTGAGCATCTGCCCTTGCGGATGACGACGGGATCGATTCTGGATGGGGGATTCATGTCCTGGAGCCTGGTCCCCCGATGCAGATCTTCCTGTCCGCCTTTGATGATGTCCCTGATCCCCGAGCCAGCAACGCCCGCCATGACCTCGCTGAGCTGCTCGTCATCGCCTTCGTGTCGGTGCTTTGCGGCTCGTCGAGTTGCGCCGAGATGGCCGCTTTCGGGCGCGCAAAAGAGAGCTTTTTCAGAAGCTTCCTGAAGCTCAAGCATGCCATTCCATCGCACGACACCTTCTCGACGGTGTTCCAGATGATCGACCCGAAGTCTCTGGATGCGGCTTTTGGGAAGATACTGGCGGATGTCGCGGCGGCGCTGCAAGATGGTGATGTCATTGCCATCGATGGCAAAGCGTTGCGTGGGGCGCGCAACAAGGGCGAGAGTGCGCGCACCCGCATGATGGTCTCAGCCTATGCCGCGCGTCTGCGCCTAACGCTCGCCTCAGTCGCCGCCGATCATGGCACGGAGCTGGACGCGGCTCTTGAGGTTCTGGGACTGATCGCTCTCAAGGGAAAGGTCGTGACCGCCGATGCACTGCATTGCAATCGCCGCACGGTTGCAGCGATCAACGCGCAGGGCGGCGATTGGTGCCTGGCGCTCAAGGCCAATCAGGACTCGCTGCTGTCGGACGCCAGAACGTGTTTCGGCCGCCTGGATGAAGGTCATCCGCAAGCCAGCACCGAGGACAGCGGCCATGGCCGTAAGGAACACCGAAAGGCAGTGGTCGTTTCTGCCAAGGGATTGGCTGAGCACCATGAATTCCCGGGCCTCAAGGCTTTCGGGCGGATCGAGGCAACCCGAGAACTCGACGGAAAGACAAGCTCGGAAACCCGGTATTTCGCGCTGTCCTGGATACCAGAGCCAGAGGTGCTGCTGGCCACGGTGCGTGCGCACTGGGCCATCGAGAATGTCCTGCACTGGCAACTCGACGTGTCCTTCCGGGAAGACGCCGCTCGCAACCGCAAGGATAACGCCCCGGGCAACATTGCTGTCCTGCGGCGCCGTGCCCTCGACGTCGTTCGGCAGGACACGTCAAAGGGATCGCTCTCCATAAAGCTCAAGCGCGCGGGGTGGGATGAGGGGTTCTTACGCAGCATTCTCAATGGCTTGAAAGCGCCGGCCCCAGAGAGCTGAGCCAAACGCGATTGCCCTGCCGTGGTGATGCCAGCAAGAGCGTCCTTTTACGTAGGCCAACCTAGGCACACTGATGCTGTCGGGGGGCGCTCACACCATCAGAGTCCAGCGGACCTGTAAAAGCTAACAATCATTTAATGTAACAAAATTATCTGAACTATTGAAGATAAATCATAAGAAAATTCAAAATAAATGTATACGATAATGGTTCTGCATGAACCTTTCATATTAGGTAGCACTTAA
>JAZBPR010000286.1:0-10435 GCA_036351735.1 Wenzhouxiangella sp.
CAAAAAAAAGCGGTCGCTAGTGACCGCTTCAATCGACTTGCCCCAAACCGGATAAGTTGCGCACTTGTTCTCATGAATCATCCATCGCCGATCGTCCATCCCGTTGGATTTTCATAAATTTTTTGTAACGTGCGCCGGATTTATACCGCGGGGCGCAAGCAGACGTCAAGTTGTTTTTCGCACAAACTTACTGAGACAATGCGTGCTTAATCACTTGTTTCGGAGCGAAGCGTGCGCTGGCTGGAAGCGGTCCACATCATCTTTATTGTTACCTGGTTTGCCGGATTGTTCTACCTCCCGCGGCTGTTTGTTTATGCGGCCGAGAACCCGGAGTCTCCGATCATCGATCTGCTCAAAATCATGCAGCGTCGGCTGATGATGATCACCCATATCGGTGGAGCAGCTGCTGTTGTATTTGGCCTGAGCCTTTTGATTGGCGAGCCCTGGCACCTGAACAACGGTGGATGGATGCACGCCAAGCTGGCCCTGGTGGCCGGTCTGATCGGCTACCACGTCTGGTGCTGGCGTCTGGTGGGCATTTTTGCGCGTGATGCCAATCAGCACAGTTCACGCTGGTACCGCCTGTTCAACGAGGTGCCGGCGCTGTTCCTGATCCTGGTCGTCATCCTCGTCGTGGTCAAGCCCTTCTAGCGGGACAAGTCAAACAAGAACTCGATGGCCGTCTGCGCGGCAGCGGTCAGACCTTGCCGTGCCGGACCAGATCGCGGGCCATGTAAAGCGCAGCAATGCTCCGCCCTTCGCTGCAGTCATCGCGCTGGATCAGCGAGGCCAGGTCGTCCAGGGGCCAGGTCAAGACCTCCAGCTCTTCCGGCTCATCACCTTCAAGTCTGGACGGATAGAGATCGCGGGCGAGAACAATCTCGGTCGCGTGGGTCATATAGCCCGGCGCCATGGTCACAGGGCCCAGGTTGACCAGATTTCTGGCGCCATAGCCACATTCTTCCTGCAGTTCACGGTTGGCTCCTTCAAGCGCAGTCTCTCCAGGATCAAGGCGACCTTTGGGCAGACAGATTTCATAACGGTGAAAGCCGCAGGCATATTCGCGGATCAGCAGCACGTGGTCATCATCGGGCATGGCGACGACGATCACCCCGCCGATCCCCCGACTGATCAGGCGTTCGTAAGTGCGCCGTTCACCGTTGGAAAACTCGAGGTCCACTTGCTCGACCTTGAACAATCGCGCCGGCTCGCGATCTCGTCTGGCATGCACCCTGGGCAGGGGTCGATCACTGTCAAGGCTCACTGAACATGTCCAAAAGCTTGGCGTGCAGCACTGGCGCTGCCGCGAGAATCGATGTCGTTTCCAGACCGATGGGCTGACCTTCCAAGTCCGTGACCCGAGCCCCCGCCTGACGACAGATAACGGTCAGCGCAGCGATGTCGAGAATATTGACGTCGCTTTCGAGCACGGCATCCTGACCGCCGTCGGCAAGCCGGTGATAGGAATAGAAATCGCCGTAGCCCCGGCAGCGCGCAGCCCTTGCCACCAGTTCTCCGGCCATGGACCAGCCCGATCCGCGGGCTAGACTGCGAAGGTTGCCGAACGATACGTCGGCCTGTTCAATCTCCTCGGTCTGACGGGCCTGTACCACCCGATCGCCGACAAACGCCGACCCACCTTGGATCGCCCAAGCCGTTTCGCCAAACGCGGGTGCCGACGACACCCCCAGCACCAGCTCGCCGTCGATCATCAGAGCAATTTGCACTGACCAGAACGGCAGCCCGCGGATAAAGCTGCGTGTTCCGTCGATCGGATCAATCAGCCACAGGCAGTTGCTCTCGCCTTCCCGGCCATACTCCTCGCCGTAGAAGGCATGGTCGGGAAAGGTGTTCTGCAGGACCTTGCGGATGGCGGCCTCGCACTCGCGATCGGCTATGGTGACCGGACTTTCATCGGATTTCCGCTCGACCGCCAGACCTTCAGAGCGGAAGTAAGCCATCGCGATCCGGTCAGCCTCGACCGCAGCCGCACGCGCGGTCGCCAGCGCCAGAGTCAGGTCAGAATTCGGCGAAAGTGATTCAAGCATTTCTTCAGTGTAACGGATGCCGGCTCGTCAACCGACGCCTCTAGCCGTCCTGCAGACCCGTGCTACCGCCAAGCTGGAGACGGACCTGCCCGTCGGGCTGCAACTCTCCGATTGCAGCAAGCGACGACGTCAGATCCGTGCGGCCCGGCGCGGCCCGCAACCATAGATCGGCATCGTAGCGCACGGCGTTCAGAACAATGGAACCCCGAACCTGGATGGACGCGGGAGACAGGGACCGGACGGTGAGATTGATCTCTTCGGCGTTCCCCTCCTCATCGTCAATGAGGATTTCGATGTCACCCAGTGTTTCCTGGATGGCACCCCGCAGTTCAGCCGCTCGCCAGACGATCTGCCCCTGCGCCTGCAAGCCGCCCGACCCAGTCAACACGACATCAGACAGGTTCATCTCCAGCACGCCCACCGGTCGAGCAATGGCCAGCCAGTGCGCGAGATCAAGCCGGTCAAGCTCCAGCTGTCCGCTGACCGCCGGCAGAGAGCTGGAGCGGGAACTGGCAAGCAGCCAGCGACCCTGCAGGAGGGTTTGACCACCACTGGCCTCCCAGTGCCACTCGCGCCCGCCCTGCCAGCGCCAGCGAACATCCAGCGGTTGCCAGCCGGCCTGCTGCCAGTGCGCACTCCCGGACCAGACCGTGCCGGCGATCCGGGCAAGATTGGGGGGAAGATCCAGCCGCGGCACCACAACGGCTGCAGGAAAAGTCGCCGCGATCAGAACCGGAATCAGGAGGACCGGCAAAAGCCAGATCCGCTTAACCATCGGCAAGCAGCGTCACTCTTACATTGACCTGGCCGGATGTCCCCGCTCGCTCCAGGTTCAGCTGCGAGATACTCACCGGTTGACCGCTGGCCAAACCGTCCAGCCACTGCATGGTGGCAACGAACTCCGCCTGATCCAGCCAGACCCGGACCCGGTCCTCACCCGCCGGCTCAATCCGCGACAGCGACCCGGCCAAGCCAGCCGCCCGTGCAGTTTCATCCGCCAGGCCCAGCAGAGACCGCGGCGTACCAGCCTGATTCCGTGAGGCTCTCTGGCGCAGGTCCGAGGCAATCGGCCCAACAGCATCCAGCCAGCTGACCAGTGCCTGCTGCGCGGCGACCTGGTCACGCCGCTGATCGCGAACCTCCACCAGCGGCTCCCATAGGCCGACAAAGACAATGACGCCCGTCACGATCAACGCGGCCGCAATCAGCAGCCCCTGCTGACGCCGATTCAATCGCGACCACAACTCCGTCATGAACCGATACCTTCCACCGAAACGCGACCGGCTGCACCGGCATCATCCAGGTTGGCAGACTGAACCGCGGCCACCAGACCCAGCTCACGCAGGCGTTGCTCCAACTCGTCCAGCGCAGCCACGTCAGGCGCTCTCACATCAAGCTCAAGCCGCTCGTCTCGATAGCTCAGACCCTGCAGGGAAATCCCGGGCTGTCCCTGCAATACCGGGCTGACCCGATACATCAAGTCCATCAGGCCCGCTGATTGTCCAAAACGCAGTCGCGCCAGTTCGCGTTCGGCCAGTTCCCGATAGCGACCTGCCGGCCGAATCCCCGGAAATGCCTCGGCAAAGCTTGCGTCGATATCCATCTGCAATTCGGCACTGCGCGCTGTTAGCAGGCGATTTTCCAGGGCGAGCCCGCCCAGCGCGGCCACCAGCACGGCTCCGGCCAGTCCAGCGACCCAGCGCCATTGTCGTCCGGCGGTCCGGGTGGAAGCCGGCGCCCAGGGTCCGCTAAGCAGATTGACCGGTGCATCATCAATCCCCTTGGCGAGGACAGACATCAGAGAAGGCTGGAGCTTGCCGTCAAACTCTCCGTCCAGCAACTCGGGTATCGCACCCGCGATCCATCGCCACTGTCCGTCGGCGACTGGCTCAAGCAGCGACTGAACAAGTCCGGGATCAAACCGACCAAATGACCACTCCCCCCAGCGCGCCAGCACCTGCCCATCCGAGGCTGCCAGGCTGACCTGACCCGGTGCCCAGGGGAGACAAAGGGCATCCGGACAAACGGTTTCCACCGCCTCGCCAGCGAACGGAGACAGCACGGCGTCCATGTCAGCGTGCGCCATCACCAGGCATCGCAGGCGACCATTAGCATCGCGCCCGGCATCAACGACGTGCTCGTCTTCAGCCGAGCCTGCCAGATGCTCTTCGGCCGCCCAGCGCAGCGCCTGGCGCTGACGCGCGCTCGACATCTCCGGCAAATCCAGTTCCAGCGCCGTGCACCGGCCGGCATCGCAAAGCACATGAACCGCCCGGCCTTTGGGCCAGTCAGGGTTCAGGGGATCGCACTGGCCTTCCCGGCTGATCTGCCCGCCCGCGCCCAGCTCAGCCCAGCGCCACTGTTCGCCTGCAGCATGAATCAGCAATCTGGACTGACCACTTGCGGTCATTCAAACCCTCCGAATCCAGTCATTGAAGCCTCTGTCGTTCAGGGCAGGCCCTGACTGACGTAGCGGAAATCATAACCCGCACCGTCGACCGCAAGAAGCCGGAAGAAATCACGCTCAGTACCGGCGAGTCGAACGCGCGCCTGGGCAAGAAACCACTGACTATCAACAACGAACAGCCGCTCGATGTCGGGCGTCAGCAAGGGCGCAAGCACCGGATGAACCCGCAGCTGGCCCGCATCGTTGAACGGCCCGTCGGCCAGAACGCGGCGGGCCGAAGCGAGATCCAGCGCTTCGATCAGACCGACCAGCACCTCAGGCGTGGTGGTATTGATGTTGATCTGCAGACGGCTCTCGGGCAAGGCGGCCACATGAGGTCGCAATACATCATAGACCGCCTGATCAACACTTCTGAGCCAGCGCAACTCGCTGACGTGGGCCAGCATAAGCCCCGACATCCGATACGGCGGCTGCTGGGCCTGATACCAGAAGTCACCGACACTGCCTGAACGAATCGCGGCATCGCCTTCGATCCAGTCGGCGAGTTCGGCCGCAATGGAGCGCGGCAAGCCCAGTGCATCCAGCAGCCGCTCCAGCGCTGACTCGGCCTGACGAGCAAGCACCGGATCCGGGTTGGCCAGCGCGTTCAGATTGAACCGACCCTGACGGTCCAGCAGACGACCCTGAACGTAGCCGCCGGGAACATCATAGGGCGGCGTCCAAACGCCGCTCATGCTGGACGCGCTCAGACCCTCGGCCCGCGCCTGGGCAAGCGCATCCTGAACCAGCGCATTCATGCCCAGGGCAAACTGGTAGGACCGCTCATTCGCCATCACCGCCTCGGTCCGAGCCATGCCGCTCTGGGCACGCTCCAGTAGGCTCACCGCGATCACGGTCGCCAGGGCCACGGCAACCAACGCAATGAGCAGTGCGCTCCCATTCTGGTGTCGCGGCTGCTTCATCAAAGCACCACGATGCGTTCGATCAGTCCGAAATCCGCCTGCTGCAGACGGTATCTGACGGCGGTCGGCAACGCTTCAACCCCGGCGGCGGCCGGCCATTGATCCTGCCACTGACCGTCAGCGCTGCGGTAGGCAATGTCGAAAGCCTGCACCCCCTGCAGCACGGTCTCGATCTGGGACGACGCCTGGCTCGAACCGTCCGTTACCAGGAAATACTGGCGCTGCAAAGTCGTACCGACCTGACGCCATGAAAAGCGCTGCAGCTGACTTCGACGCTGCTGGGCAAAATTCCCCCAGCCTGCCCGGGTGCCTTCAATGACTCGATCCTGTCCCTGCAAGGCCGGAGCCAGTCCGCCGCCAGTGGCACGAACCGGGCGACTGACCAGTTGCCGCAAATCGGCATCCAGGCGGGCAACCGTCAGCTGCAGTTCAGCGAGCGCCTCGCTGCGCTCGCGCTGAACCGAAGCTGCATCTGCCATGGCCGACAGCGTGAGGTAAACGCTACCGGAGAGCACCGCGAAAACGCTGACCGAGATCAGCACCTCGATCAAGGTGTAGCCTCCTGATCTTGTCACCGCGATCATCGAGGGAGAAATCCGGTATGGGTCAAAACCGGCTGCTCACCGAGCGATTCCCGATAAACCGCGACATCGACTCGGGTCAGCTCTCCGCCGGGAGCCGGCTGGATCAGCGCCTGCCACTCCCAGTCCCGATCTCCCATTCGTCGCTCACCCTGAAGCCGACCCGACGCACTGGCCTGATCAAGACGAATCTCCGCCAACACGGCATCAGCAACCCACAAGGCGATCGTCCGGTCTTCCAACGCCGATTGGGTATCCAGTCCCTGCGCACCAGAGCGGGCCAGCGCGCCAAGCGCTACAGCCACCACCACCAGAGCCACCAGCACCTCGAGGAGAGTAAATCCCCGGCTGCCGGCTGCGCCGCTATTTGTTCTCCGTATCAAGCTAGGCATGATCTGCCTCAACCACTTGCAAGCTCGCTATGGCCATTTCCGGATACCAGCAGTCTCGCTCGCTGTCCGCCACCCTCCAGAGCGAGTTCGAACGGCGTGACCTGGCCCAGAGGCTGGCAGTGGATTTGCGGAGTTTCTATCTCTTCTCGCAGTCCCTGCTGGCGCCCTTCAAGCAGCAACTCGACCGCCAGCCCCTCCGGCCAGCGCCGCGCCGCTGCTGCACCCGAATCTGGCAGGGCCTGCCATCCATCCGGGCCGGACTGCCAGAAATCGAAGCCCTCATCGGTCACCCGAAGGCCCCTTGCCCGGGACTGGAACAACGCCTGCTCACACTGCTGCTCCAGCAACGCGGCTAGCCGGGATAGTTGATGTTTCGGGTCTTCTGGCGAGGACCAGTTACCGAGACTCAGGACGACCAGCGCAGACAGGATGGCAGCAATGGTGACGACGACCAGCAGTTCTATCAGCGTAAAACCACTGATCGGCGGCTTCATCCATCGCCCCAGTTGCCAATCTCTGCATTGATGCCCTCACCGCCAGACATGCCGTTGGCACCAAAAGTCCAGATATCAAACTCGCCGTGGATTCCCGGATACAAATACTGATAATCCCTGCCCCACGGATCCTTGGGTACCCGATCAAGATAGCCGCCAGCGCGCCAGTTAGGCGCCTCGGGCTGACCGGCGGGCTGTCGAACCAGCGCCTCCAGGCCTTGCTCGGTTGACGGATAGACGAAGTTGTCCAGACGATACATATTCAGCGCCGTGGCCAGCGCCTGTATATCTTGTTTGGCCTTGGTGACACGGGCGCGATCCGGCTCGTCCATCACCCGGGGAACAACGACGGCGGCGAGTATGCCGATGATGACGACCACCACCAGAATTTCGATCAGAGAGAAGCCCCGGCCCAGGCTGTGGATTCGACCGGCACGACGATATGGCATTCACGTACACTCCAATTCTTGCTCGTGGCTATCAAGCACGATCCTCGATAAGGAACATGATACGCGCATGGGCGATCCCGGCAATGAGATGGCAACAGGCCAATGCGAGCAATCCGCAGTTATGTCGATCAACCGCTGTCAGGCGGTGAAGAAACCTGCCTGCCCCAACGGGCGGCCCGGCACCTGGTCCGGGTCCTCAGGCTGCAAGCCGGTGCCGCAGTGGTGCTGTTCAACGGTGACGGTGCCCAGTATCCGGCAGAAATCATTGAAACCGATGGCCGCGACCACTGCCGCGTGCGCCTGGGCACGGCAGAGTATCCAGCCGTGGAATCTGCAATAGCGACCACGCTGGTGCAAGCCATTGGCAAGGGAGATCGCATGGATTTCAGTATCCAGAAGACGACCGAACTTGGGGTCACCCGCATTCAGCCCTTGATGAGCGAACGCACCGAAGTCCGACTCTCCGGCCAAAGACTGGAGCGCCGTCTGGACCACTGGAAAGCAGTGGCGATTTCAGCCGCCGAGCAGTGCGGACGGGTCAAGGTGCCCGAGATTGCCCAACCCGTGACCCTTGCGGATCTGGCACTGGATACAGACCTGAAGCTGGTCATGGACCCCCTGGCTGAGCGGATGCCGCGCGATCTTGACGCCCCCAAGCCGAGCAGCTTTTCCGTCGTTGTCGGTCCGGAGGGGGGCTTCAGCCCATCCGAGATCGAGACGCTGGACAGCCAGGGGTGTGCATTTGTCTCGCTGGGCGCGCGGATCCTCAGAACCGAAACCGCCGGGCCGGCCATGCTGGTGATCCTGCAGACCCGGTTCGGAGACTGGTCATGAACAGAAGGCCGGGGCAAGACTGGCTGAACCTGCAGCTCACGGTCGCCGAGGCATTCATCGAAACAACCGAAGAGTTGCTGTTCAGCCTGGGCGCCAGCGCCGTTTCACTGCTGGATGCTGCCGATCATCCGCTCCATGAACCGGATCCCGGACAACTGCCCATGTGGCCGCAGGTGCGCGTCCAGGCGCTGTTTGATGGTCACTGCTCCGCTGCCTTGATCAGCGAGGCGCTGGTGGCCGAGGGTCTGGTGGACAGCGCTACGGCGATGGAATGGTCAACTCTGGCCGATCGCGACTGGACCCGGGCATGGATGGATCGCTATCGACCCATGCGATTTGGCAAAGACCTGTGGATTTGCCCCAGCCACCTCGAACCCGATCAGAACTGGACCACCGTGATTCGCATGGATCCCGGCCTGGCTTTCGGCAGCGGCACCCACCCGACCACGGCGCTGTGTCTGGACTGGATCGACTCAAACGCGACAGCGGCCAAGACCGTCGTCGACTTCGGCTGTGGATCCGGGGTTTTGGCGATCGCGGCCGCCCTCAAAGGCGCCGATGAAGTCATTGCTGTCGACCACGATCCACAAGCCTTGATTGCGACCATGGACAACGCCTGCCGAAACGGGGTGACGGACCGGATCAAGACCGTTCTGCCCTCGGCCTTCGATCAACTTCTGCCCGAAGGAGAAACGGCCGATGTGGTTCTGGCCAATATTCTTGCTGGCCCGCTTGTCGATCTCTCGTCACGACTGTCCGGCCTCGTGGCAGATGGCGGCACGCTGGTGCTGTCCGGCATCCTGCCCGAGCAGGCTGGCGCCGTCGCAGCCGCATACGAGCAACTCGATGCCTCTCCGGCCATCGAAGAGCGCGACGGCTGGGTCAGAATCGTGCTGGCTGCCCGACGATAAGTCAGCAATATTTGCCCTTGGCTTCCAATGTTTCTACAATTGGGCGGCTAAGCGGCGCGAGAGAGTGAGAATGCGCCTGGGGTTCCATCACACCAACAAACTACCTGCCTGATTTCTGGGAGAAAAAATGAATCAGTTAATGATCCCCCCCATTCTTGGGATAGTCGGCTTGATTGTCGCCTTCATCCTGTTCCGCGTCGTCATGAGCTATCCGGTCATGGAAGGCAAGCCGGCCAAGATCGCTAAGTTGATTCAGGAGGGTGCTCTGGCCTTCATGCGCCGCGAGTTGATCCTCATCGGACTATCCGTCGCAGTCATTTTTGTTGCGCTTTCGTTCTCGGGTCTCGGCATCCAGACCGCGGTGTCATTCCTGGTGGGTGCAGCCTGCTCGGCGCTGGCAGGTTTCCTCGGTATGATCGCAGCGACCCGCGCCAATGTGCGCACGACCTCGGCGGCCCATGAGTTTGGTCAGGCCAAGGCGCTGACCGTCGCCTTCTACGGCGGCTCGGTCATGGGAATGGTCCTCGCCTCGCTGGGTCTGGTTGGGCTGGGATCTCTGTATTTGATTTTCGGCACCGATCCTCAAACCGCGCACAATATCCACGGTTTCGGCATGGGCGCAGGCGTGGTCGCACTGTTCTATCGTGTTGGCGGCGGCATCTTCACCAAAGCTGCTGACGTCGGCGCCGACCTGGTCGGCAAGGTCGAAGCCGGCATTCCGGAGGACGATCCCCGCAACCCGGGCGTGATTGCTGATAACGTCGGCGATAACGTCGGTGACGTGGCCGGCATGGGTTCTGACATCTTCGAATCCTACTGTGGCGCCATGATCGCTACGGTTGCGCTGGCGACCGTCATGGTCCAGCAATCACCTAATGGCTTCGTTGAGGGACTGGGCGAGGGTTCAGCCCTGATGAGCCTGCCGCTGCTGCTGACCTCGCTGGGCCTCGTCTGCTCCATTCTGGCGATCCTCGTCGTCAAGGCTTCGTCGGGCAAGAGCCCGGAAGTTGCCCTGAGACTGGGCACCATGTCGGCAGCCATTGGCTTCGTCATTCTGTCCTACTTCGTAATCAACTTCGTTGGAATCTCCAACGGGGTCTGGATTGCCGCTCTGGTCGGCGCTGTCGGTGGCGTCATCATTGGCCTATCGACCGAGTACTACACGGCAGGCAAGCCAGTGCGCGATATTGCCCACGCCGGTGAAACAGGCTCAGCGACCGTGATCATTGCCGGTCTGGCCACCGGGATGCAGTCGGTGGTCATTCCGGTCTTCACGATCTGCGCGATCATTTTTATCGCTAACTGGCAGGCCGAACTTTACGGCGTGGGTATCGCTGCGGTGGCCATGCTGTCGACC
>JAZBPR010000287.1:0-5409 GCA_036351735.1 Wenzhouxiangella sp.
ACCGAGAACGCCAGAGCGGGCAAGGCGGCACAGATCGGGGCAAAGATGAACTCTCTGACAGAGCCCGACATCATTCGGGCGCTTTATCGTGCCTCCCGCGCCGGGGTTGAAGTCCGCCTCGTCGTGCGCGGAATCTGCTGTCTGCGCCCCGGTGTGCCCGGGCTGTCCGACAATATCCGGGTTCGCTCCATCCTGGGGCGCTTTCTGGAACATAGCCGGGTCTATCACTTTCACAATGACGGCCAGCCTGAAACTTTCTGCGCCAGCGCCGACTGGATGGAGCGCAATCTGTTCCAGCGAGTCGAGACCTGTTTCCCGATTCTCGACCCGCGAGCGGCAGCTCGAGTCGTCCGCGAATCCATCGATCTGGCCTACGCGGACAATCGAAGCGCCTGGGAACTCGGGCCCGGCGGCGACTACACCCTGGTCTACCCCGAGGACGGCGAGCAGGAGATGGCGATTCAGGATGTACTGATGGCCGAAGCCAGAGATGGCTGAACGCGAAGTCTTCGCCGCTGTCGATCTTGGTAGCAACAGCTTTCACATGCTTGTCGCGCGCGCCGAACACGGGGAGATGCGCGTCATCGACCGAATCAAGGAAATGGTTCGGCTACGAGGTGGTCTGGACGAGAACGGCAATCTGGACCTGGCCACGCGTGAGAACGCGCTCATGTGTCTCGCCCGCTTCGGCCAACGTCTGGCTGGAATCCCGGCCTCGAACATCCGCGCTGTGGGCACGCAGACGTTCCGCAAGCTACGCCATCCGGCAGCCTTCATGGTGGTTGCTGAGACCGCCCTGGGCTGTCCGATAGATATCGTCAGTGGCCGCGAAGAAGCACGGCTGGTCTACACCGGCGTCAGCCAAGGGATGCCCCTGACCAGCGGTCATCGCCGGCTGGTCATCGATATTGGCGGAGGCTCCACCGAGCTCGTGGCCGGCGAGTCGGTCGACCCGGTACTGGCCGAAAGCCTGTCGTTTGGCTGCGTCGCGACGACAAAGGAAAGCTTCCCGGACGGACGCATCACACCGCAACGCTGGCGGCGGGCCAAACGGAAGATATTGAGTGCGCTCAGACCGTATATCGGTCAGTTTCGTGGCTACGGTTGGGATCAGGCGGTCGGTTCCTCAGGCACCATGCGCGCGGTGGAATCCATGGTTCGGTGCCTGAAGCCGGATCAGCCAGGCGGATTCAGCCGCGATGATCTGATCGACCTGCGTAGCCGTCTGTTCAGCGCGGGAACCACTGAGAGCGCGGACTTGCCGGGTTTGTCGGAACGGCGGGCCCCGGTGATTGCCGGAGGGCTTGTGATTGTTGATGCGCTGATGAAAGGCCTGGAGATCGAGAGGCTCAGCACCTCGGAGTTCGCTTTGCGCGAGGGACTACTTTACGACTTGATGGGCAGGCTGACTCAGCAAGACCCCAGAGACAAGACCGTGAACGCCATGTGCGCCCGTTATGAGTGTGACCAGCGACAGGCCGAGCGCGTGACAGACTGGGCGCAAGCGGCCTTTGATCAGCTGGCCGGCGACTGGGAACTCAACCGCGCGCACAGGGATCTTCTGCTTTGGGCGGCCCGCCTTCATGAGATCGGCCTCGCCATCAGTCACGACCGGTATCCCAGTCACAGTGCCTACATTGTGGCCAACGCAGACATGCCCGGGTTCGGCCGACAGGAACAGACGCTGATGGCTGCCCTGCTCAGCGCACAACGCGCCGGGACGGAGTCTGAGCTTAGGGAAAGCCTCCCGCCACGCCTGCATCGACCCTATGCGCGTCTACTGGCGATTCTGCGCCTGGCGGTGCTAATGGCCCGGGCACGTTCCGACGGCGACTTCTGTGACTTCGCCATCAGCGTCAAACGCCAACAGAGAATCCGCCTTCGGCTGCCGCCTGGATGGCTGGAATCCCACCCGCTGACCGCGCAGGACCTGAGCGATGAAATCGAGCACTTTCGAACACTGGGCTTTTCTCTGTCGCTCGATGAGCTCGAGACAATCTTGCCGACATGAGAGACTGGCGTCCCAGTGCAAGCATAGAACGATTGCGCTCGCGCGCCGAAATTACGGCGCGGATCCGTCACTTCATGCGCAAGCGGAACACGCTGGAAGTCTCAACGCCCGTGATCACTACCGCAGGTGTGACCGAGCCCCAGATCGAAAGCATGATGCTGGAGAGCCAAGCCGGTTATCTGAGAACTTCCCCTGAATACCACCATAAACGCCTGCTCGCTGCGCATGCCGGCGATGTGTATGAAATTGGCCCGGTATTCAGAGATGGCGAAAAAGGCCGACTCCACCGCCCGGAGTTCACCCTCGTTGAGTGGTATCGAGTCGACAAGACCTGGCAAGACCTGGCGTCTGAAACGCTGGAACTGATCAAGACTTGTACGCCAGTCGATGCCCGTCACTGGGAAATCCGATGGGTCGGTTGGTCTGAGCTGTTCCAAGAATGTCTGGGATTCGACCCGCTCTCGGAGCCGGAACGTGCGCTGACTTTGACCGAAAGCCAATTGCCTGAGAGCTGCGATCTCGGCCAGCGCCTGGATTTTCTGTTCAGCCTGGAAATTCAGGCACGGTTTCCTCAGACCCAGTTGACGGTTGTCAGTGGCTATCCGGCCACCCAGGCCGCGCTCGCCCGTCTCGACCCGCACGACTCACGTCTGGCCTGCCGCTTTGAGGTCTTTGCCGGCCCGCTTGAACTGGCCAACGGCTATGAGGAATTGACCGATCCGATTGAACAACGGCTTCGTTTCGAGCGCGACAATGAACGACGGCGCTTGTTGAACAGACCTGTCATGCCCCTCGATGAGGATCTGCTGGCGGCAATGGCACACGGGCTCCCCCCGTGCTCAGGGGTTGCCCTTGGCTTGGAACGCCTGCTCATGGCCATTTTCGGCCTGGACTCCATCGATCAGGCAATGGCGTTCAGCTGAGCGGATGGCGGTTTCGAATTCGTCCCAGCGCCAACCTGAAACGGTCCGCCACGGTCATGTCATTGGGATGGAGGACCGCGGCCAGATCAGCATCAGGAATGACCTGCACTCGATCAGGGCCGGTCTTGAAGGTGACGGCATATCCACCCGCCGCAAGCTCGCCGCGCTCAATGACATACCCATAGATTCGTTCGCCATGGACGGTCTCAAGCTCGACCAGACTCAGTGGACGGGTTCTGACTTGAATGGTTGATTCGTCAGGCCTATTCTGACCGCCGATGGCCGGCGCCAGGATCCAGCCACCATCCGTGGTGACCAACTCTTCAACGGGAACGGGCCATACCGCGATCAACAGCGGCCGAAGCGGCCATAAAGTGACGATCGTGATGGGACCGAGAAGCAGGATGGCGGTTGCGAAGCGACGCATGCGTCCTGTGCAGACTTGGCAAGAGGTCAAAAATATAGCACGATGGAAAGTCACAGCTCCTTAATGGCAGTTCTGGCGCGGCCCAGCAGACGAGCAGAGGTTTGATGAACACAACGACATCAGTCCGTCCAGTCCGGCTGAAGGAAGTCGAGCCTCTGGCCCGCCTCATCCAGTCGCGCCTGCCGGACATGGTGCACGCCGGCCCGACACCCGAAATTCTGCAGCGCCGGCTGAGCAGCCTGATTGAAGACGGATGCCTCATCGCGGCGGAGAAGGATCACTCCTACGCAGGCGTGCTGGCCCTGGACCTGCACGATCGGCAGGTGATCGCCTGTTACCTTAAGCCTGAGCTGGCCAGTTCAGCCACCCCCCGGAAGCTTTTTGAGGAGATCGAGCAGCGCGCACTAGCCTTTGGGCTGCGCACTCTTCAGTGCTGCATACTCAGCCCTGCCCTGCCCTTGATGTGGAAACTTGGCTACGCGCCGGTCGAGGCCGACACCAGTTCAGATAGGCCCATCTTGGTCAGAAAAGACCTGACCGGTCAGGCTGATGAGTGGACCCGCCAGATTTTTACCCTGCACGATGAACTCGGAATCAGCGCAGACTACGGTCCACGCCACCGGCTTGAGATCATCCAGGACTGCAAGGACCGGATTTCGATCGGTTTTGATGTCTACGATCGAGAGCAGTGGATGGATCCCACCGCCGCGGTGGCGTGGAAGAAAATGCATGAAGCAGCGGCCAGCAAAGGCATACAGCTTCAGCTGGTCTCAGCCTACCGCGGACTGAACTACCAGGCCGACCTCATTCGCAACAAACTCAAGGCAGGGCAGCGGATCGAAAACATCCTCTCCGTTTCTGCAGCGCCAGGCTTCAGCGAACATCATAGTGGCCGGGCGCTGGATTTGAAGATCCCGGGCGAACCACCTCTTGAGGAGAGCTTTGCCGAAACCGGCGCCTATGAGTGGCTTCAAGCCAACGCTCGACTGTTCGGTTTCAGAGAGACGTTTGGACGCAAGAACCGCCACGGCCTGACCTGGGAACCCTGGCACTGGTGTTTTCGAAGCCCGTCATCAAGCAATCCCTCGACCGTCACTTCATGAGGAACGTTTGATTTCATCATAGGCCGCCAACGCGCGCTGCCGGCTGGCCTTCAGATCCACGATCGCTACCGAGGCTCCGGAATCGTTATGGCCGACCGGCTCGTGGAGCTCCCGGTCGGGCCGTTCAGCCAGTTCCGGGCACCAGCGCCGGACGTAGGCACCCTTGGGGTCGAATTTCTGACCCTGCAAAACGGGGTTGAAGACCCGGAAGTAAGGCGCGGCATCGGCACCGCAGCCCGCTGTCCACTGCCAACCGGCGGTGTTATTGGCCAGATCAGCATCGACCAGCGTATCCCAAAACCAGCGCGCGCCCTCCTGCCAGGGAATCAGCAGATTTTTGGTCAGAAATGAAGCCACGATCATGCGCACCCGATTGTGCATCCAGCCGGTTCGCCAGAGCTCGCGCATCCCTGCATCCACCATCGGGATACCGGTTTGCCCCCTTTGCCAGGCACGCAAATCCTCAGCGTAGTCACTCGGGTCGCGCCATGGGAAGGACGCAAACTGCTCCTTCAACGGCTGCTCAGGCAGGTTGCGGTAATGAAACAGCAGATGCGCCGAGAATTCCCGCCACGCGATCTCGCGCAGGAAAGACCAGCGGCCCTTGCCGCCGGGCAGCTGCCCGGCTTCATCCAGAGCGCGAACCACCTGTCCGGGCGAAATTTCACCAAAATGCAAATACGGCGAGAGCCTTGAAGTACCCGACTCGCCCGGACGATCACGGCCCTGCTCATAACCTGCGACCGTCTCTTCAACAAAGGATGCTAGGCGAGATCGTCCGGCCGACTCACCCGGCTGCCAGCGATGCTCGAATTCACTCGCCCAGTCCAGCTTGGGCAGGAGGCCCAGATCATCGATCGTCAGACCGTCCGGCCAGCGGTCAGGAGATGGCAACTTGGCCATTTCCGTATTGCCACTCGGCGGCCTCCAACGCTTCTGCATCTG
>JAZBPR010000288.1:0-3537 GCA_036351735.1 Wenzhouxiangella sp.
CCATGGGTTTGACGGTGGGAATGGTCACCAACATCATGATGACCACGAGCACCACGAGCACCACGGGCATGAAGGGCATGAAGGGCATGAAGGGCACGGTCACGCCGAGTTCCATTTAGTGATTACCATGGAATGTGAAGCGCCCGAACGCCTTTCATGGATTGACCTCCGGCTTTTTGAGCGTTATCCCGGCAACGAGGAAATGCTGGTCGATGTGCTGACAAGCAGTCTGGCCACACAGGCCCGATTAAACGCTTCCGGATCACGGATCGAGCTGGACGGATAGTCTCCGATTGTGGCATCGCTGCTGGAGCTGAGGAATCTGCGCTACGCGTGGCCGGGTGACGACCACCCGGTCATCAATCTTGCATCCATGCACCTCGATGCCGGGGAGAAGGTGTTCATGTTCGGGCCGAGCGGTTCGGGCAAGTCAACGTTGCTCGGGCTGATCGCCGGGTTGATCAGCCCTCAACAGGGGCAAATCCGGTTTAAGGATGTGGAATTGAACGCATTGGGTGGAGCCGGTCGCGACCGTTTTCGCGCCGAGCATTTGGGCGTCATCTTCCAGCAGTTCAATCTCTTGCCGTGGCTTGATCTGACCAGCAATGTGATGCTGCCATGCCGTTTCTCAAAGGCTCGCGCAGCGCGCGCCGGCGATGTGAAGCGGTCGGCAGAATTGTTGCTAGCCTCCATGGGTCTGGTGCCCGAACTCTGGCGTCGTCGTTCCGACAGCATCAGCGTGGGACAGCAGCAACGGGTTGCCGCAGCCCGGGCGCTGATCGGAAGGCCTGATTTGATCCTGGCCGACGAGCCTACCTCAGCACTGGATCACGATCGCCGGGTGGAATTTCTCGACCTCTTGTTTCAGCAAATTGAGGCAGCGCAAAGCACCCTCTTGTTTGTCAGTCACGATCGGGAGCTGGCGGATCGTTTTGATCGGGCCATTGATTTGACTCAGCTGAACCGGACGGAAGCCCAGACATGAATCTCCTAAGTCTGGCCTGGCGTTCTCTCGTCAACCGGCGTTTTGCCGTCATTCTGACGGTCTGCACGATTGCCTTATCCATCGGACTGCTGGTGCTGGTCGAGCAGTTGCGCGGAGAGGTCCGGCAGGGCTTCTACCGGTCTGTCTCCGGCGTCGATCTTATTGTGGGTGGGCGAACCGCACCGGTTCAGCTTCTTTTGTACTCGGTTTTTGGTATCGGAGACGCGACTAACGACATTTCCTGGGAGAGCTACTCACAGCTCAAGGCCTTGCCCGAAGTCGGCTGGGCCATCCCGATGGCGCTGGGCGACTCTCATCGGGGATACCGCGTACTTGGCACCAGTGATGCCTTCTTCAGACACTACCAGTTTGGTAATGGGGAAGCGATCAGGCTGGCTACCGGCGAACCCTTTGCGGACTTGTTTGATGTAGTGCTGGGTGCTCAGGTTGCTCGTCAAATGAATTATGGACTTGGCGATCAGATTATCTTGGCGCATGGCTCGGGCAATGTGTCCCTGCAGGGTCATGACGATCACCCGTTTACCGTCAAGGGCATTCTGGCTCCGACCGGGACTCCGGTCGATCAGCAACTCTACGTCAGTCTTGCCGCACACCGGGCGATCCACATCGGTTGGGAACGCGGCGTTCAGATGCCCGGATCGGCGATTGATCCGGAGCTGGCCCGAGCCCGCGCGGATGAGCTTCGACCGGAAGCGGTCACCGCGATTTTTCTCGGGCTGAAAACAAGAGCAGCCGTGTTCGGCCTGCAGCGCAGGATCAATGATTATCGTGCCGAGGCCCTCAGTGCCATCATGCCAGGCATCACCTTGCAACAACTGTGGCGAATCACTGGTCTTGCTGAGCAAGTGCTCCGGATCGTGGCCGGACTGGTGGTCGTCGCCGGCCTGCTCGGTATGCTCACCGTGCTGCTTGCCACACTTGGAGAGCGTCGCCGGGAGATGGCCATTCTTCGCGCCAACGGTGCACGTCCCTGGCAGATTTCGAGTTTGCTGGTGTTCGAAGCCGGTCTGATCACAGCGGCCGGGATCGTGTCTGGCGTGGGCCTGGCCCTGATGGTCCAATGGCTTGCAGCACCATCGTTGTTGGACCATTTTGGCCTGCATGTGGGATTGAGCGTGCCCGCTCTTTGGCAGCTGGCTGTGTTGGGCTTCATCTGGCTTGCCGGGCTGACAGTCGCCCTGCTGCCTGCGCTCATGGCCTATCGAAGAACCCTGGCCGACGGAATGCAAGTCCGCAGTTGATCTCTTCTTTGAAACAGCTTGTCTGTAGAATCGGAATGGTCTTGAACCAAATGCTTATGGCGATGCGAATGACAATAACCAACACACGATGGATCATCGCGGCGCTTTCTCTGGTGTTCTCCGTGAGCGCTTGGGCCGAGTTGCGCGAGCTTGAGTGGGTTGAGCTGATGCCCGAGGAAGAGCTGAATGCCTGGTTGCAGGAATCTGAAATCATCGACCACACGGGGTTCGGCGCGCCGGAACCTTTTCAGTCCTTCAGAACGATGCCGGACTTGGATGGTGTTCAGGCCCGGATTCCAGGGTTTGTCGTGCCAATTGAAACCGACGGGGACGGTAACCTTAAAGAATTCTTTCTGGTTCCCTATTTTGGTGCATGCATACACGTGCCTCCGCCTCCGGCTAACCAGATTATCTATGGCCGCCTGGCCGAGCCTATCCCGATGGTGAATATCTGGGATGCCTTCTGGATGGAGGGCACGTTGAACATCGAGGACGTGTCCAACGATACAGCGGCTTCTGCCTACACCATGGACGTCACCAAGCTCGAGTTGTACTGACGGGTCTGGGGAAGGTCCGAATCTTATCAATTCATAATCATCCAAGGAATTTGGTCATGCTGCGAAAAATTTGCGCGCTCTTGTTGCTGGTTCCCTTGTCTGTCCTTGCACAGGACACTCGACCGTTGTCGGTTGATGTGCTTTGGGAGATGGACCGGGTGGGCGCACCCGTCGTTTCACCGAATGGTGATCAAGTGGTTGTGCCAGTAACCAGCTACGACATGGAAACCGATGAATCGCAGACGCGACTGTGGCTGCTCTCGACCAGAGGGGGTTTACAACGAGCCCTGACTCAGGAGGGTAATTCCGCCGGAAGCCCGGTTTTTTCTCCGGACGGGGAAATGCTGGCCTTTACCTCTCGCCGCAACGACGATGAAGCCAGTCAGGTCTACTTATTGCCGATGGATGCGCCTGGCGAGGCGGTTCGTCTGACCGATGTTCCTACCGGCGTCTCTTCGCTCAAATGGGTAGGTGAGCATATCTATTTCATCAGCAAGGTCTGGCCTGATAAATCATGGGAAGAAATGGCAGAGCAGATCAAGGCCGATGAAGCATCGCACGTCTCTGCGCATCAATGGAATGCATTGCCTTACTCGCATTGGGATCATTGGATCAAGGAAGCCCACCAGGCCCATGTTTTTCGGATTCCTGCCGAAGGTGGCGACCCTCAGCCTATTACTCAGCTCCTGGGTCGCGAACTACCGCGCTCAACTCAGGGTACTGGCAGCTATGA
>JAZBPR010000289.1:0-4775 GCA_036351735.1 Wenzhouxiangella sp.
GAAAGCGGTGTTCTGAATCGCGGCCGGCGCGGTAAAGAAAATTGCGATGCGGGTCGTGTCCACCATCTCTGAATGCGCCATCAGGGCAACCCGCTCTCGACTCCGCCCGCGCTTGTTCACAAGCTTGAAATGCATATTGCCAACCCGCCCGGTGCTGGCCGGACGGTCATAAATCGCCTGAGCCAGCGCCTGTCCCTCAGCGTTTTCCGACCACTCGGCGGTAATGCCCGAGGCGCTGAGTGAAACTGCAAAAACCGCGATAAATAACTTAAGCATGACGAACTCTCCAAAGGAAAAATGGACGACTCAGAACGAGTAACGCCGGCAGAACGAGCAGCGCGCCGATCAGGCTGCCAAAGGCACCGGCCGAGACCAGCAGCCCAAACCAGCGCAGCGGCGGGGCACCGCTCAGGCTGATCACCGCCAGCGCAACGCCTAGCGCGACAGCTGAAAAGAAGCAGGCCCGGGCAACCAGCTGGTAGTGACCGGACAATGCCTCTTCCAATGTCGCTCCGGCGCGCAGACGGGTGCGCATATGGGCGATCAGATGAATGCCGAAGTCAACACCCAGGCCCGTGGCGATGGCTGCGGTCATCGATGTGGCTGGGGCAATATCAACACCGAGCAGACCCATGGTTGCGTAGACAAACAAAACGCCAATGCCGACCGGCACCATGGCCAGCAGCGCCGGCCCAACCGCACGGAAGGCAATCACCGAAGCCACAAAGACCATGACTGCAGCCAGACCAAGGCTGACAAAATGACGCTCGGCCAGCCGGCTCATCCAGCCCTCGTTGACTGCCACTCGGCCGCTGACAGCGGCTTGCAGTCCGCTTTCGGCCGACCAGGTGTCAACCATCTGCTCGAGCTCGCGAACAATGGGCCGGGTAGTGGAGTAGCGATCGGTTGCCAGTTGCGCCCGGATCAGGGCGCGGCTGTGGTCGTAGTCGACCTCGTGACGAAAGTCCTCAGGCTCGCTAGAGGCCTCGTAAAGGAACATGTACTGGGCCGGCGCCAGAGCGCGATCGGGCAAAGTCCCGGGAGGCGCGGCGGTTAATACCTCGTGCATTTTGGCGATCGACTCATCAATGCCGCTGACCCGCACGACCTGGGGCAGCCGAGCCATGCGTGTGCGCAGCGCGGCAATGGCTTCAAGCGCCTCGACGGTCATGATGCCGCCAGGCTCAGGCGCGGTGACGGTTACGTCCAGAAAGCTGATCCCGCCCAGAGCATGATTGATCGCCTGGTCGGCGATGCGGACCGGATCCTGGGGCTGGAAATAACGCTTGCGCTCATAGTCGAAGCGCGCATCCAGAGCCAGCACGATCAGTGTTCCAACCAGCGCTGCCAAACCCAAGGTTGTTGCAATGGGATGATGCCAGGACAGACGGGTGATGCTTCGCAGAGCACGATCCAAAAGGCCAGCACGGCCATCTTCCGCCATGGCTGA
Source organism: Wenzhouxiangella sp. (assembly GCA_036351735.1). Lineage (GTDB taxonomy): Bacteria > Pseudomonadota > Gammaproteobacteria > Xanthomonadales > Wenzhouxiangellaceae > Wenzhouxiangella. Next base: position 1,451 of record JAZBPR010000289.1, read on the forward strand.
GGTGGACGGTTTGAGATCGGTCAGCACGATGATCGCCGGCAGCATGGTCAGGCTGAGCAGCCAGGCGGCGGCAACGCCGACGGCAGCAAACAGGCCGAACTCTCGGATTGGCTGCATATCAGCCCCTAAGGAAAGGCCGGTGAAGGCTGCGATGGTTGTCAGACTGGTCAGACTGATCGGCAGCCAGGTTCGGCTGAGCGCCAGAATGATGGCTTGGCGGGCATCTAGTGTCGGCTCATCGGTCCGATAACGCAGGTAGTACACCGACAGGTGCATGCTGTCGGCCACCGCAAGCGCCATGATGACAACCGGCAGGGCGGAAGTGATCAGGTAGTAATCGGCCCCGCTCCAGCCCAGCACTCCGAGCGCGGTGGCGGCCGAACCGGCGATGACAACCAGCGGTCCAACCACCGCTGCGGGCTGTCGTAGAGCCAGCCAAACTATCAGCAAAACCGTAAGGATTGCAGCAGGGATGAAGACGCGAGTATCTCCGTCGACGATCGCGGCCAGGCGGGCATTCATGCCAGCGACTCCGGCGACCTGCCATGACATGCCCTCTGGCGCCTCGGCGGTCAGCTCCATGATCTGGTCATAAACATGACTGGCCCGATTCGGATCGTTGACCGGGGCGACGATGGTCGCGACGTTTCCCTTGTGCGTGGCCAGCAGGCCCATCAGCATTGGCATGGCGCGCACTCGTTCCAGCGCGACGCGGGCGCTTTCCTCGGTCACCAGACCCGGTTCGATGATCGGGTCGACCTGCAGGTCGCCGTCTTTGCCGCTGATGAGATTCTTGTTGTGCAGACTGATCACATCGGCACTGCGCACACCGGGAATGGCTTCGACCTTTTCATGGAGCTCGCGTAGTGCGCTCAAACCGTTGGCTGTAAAGACAGATCGCCCGCTCTCGCCAATCAGAGCAATGACGATCGGGTCCTCCAGCCCGAACCACTCGCGTGCCTGGTCCCTGGCCGCGGCGGCGGGATGATCTTGAGGAACAAACGCATCCACCGAAGGGTCTTTTTCGATCTTTGACAGGCCAACGCCGAAGGGGATGAGCGCCACGAGTGCAATCACCACTACCCAGAACGGTTGGCGTAGCATCCCGTTCAGAAAAACTCTCAATCCCGGGCGCAGCGTGCCCGATGCGGCGAGGTTCAGTTCTTTCATGCCGATTGACTCCCTGTGGATGGACGCTGCGCTTGGGTTGGCTGCAGGCAAGACTCGATCCGCGCCACGATTTCGCTGACCACGTTGGGGCAACCCAGAGTGCGGCGATGGCCCAGACCCTGGGTTGTTAGCAGTTCGGCAGACCGCCAGCGTTTGGCGACGCTCGCACTGATGGCGTAGGGAATCAGGGGGTCGTCGCGATCATGAACGATCAGACCCGGGTTGCTCAGCCGCTCGGCCGCGCGCAGGGTGCTGATCTCCTGAAGCGGTCGGCCCAGTGCCTTCTGAACTCGCCGCTGCAATCGGTCCCAGCCGGCCAGCGACAAACCTGCGATCCCAGCAAATATCGCCAGGTGCTGAGAGATGTCCTGCATGGGAGAGACCAGCGTCAGATGGTCCGGTATCCACTGTGGCTGACGGGCCAGAAGGTTGGCGGTTGCAGCCGCACCGTAGGAGTGAGCGATGATGGCCTGAAAACGCCCCAGCTGCCGCATTACAGCTGCCAAGGACTCTGAGGTATCGAGTAGATGGGTGTCCATCGCTGGCGACAGTCCGTGCCCGGGCGCGTCCATCGCCACCACGCAATAGCCACGCTCGCGCAGAGGTTCGACCAGGCTCAGCATGGCCCCACTGTGGTCTTCCCATCCATGGACCAGCAGCACGCTCGGGCCTTGGTCGCCCCAGCGCCAAGCGGTCAGATCTTGGTCGCGATAGTTGATCGCAAGCTGCTTGGCGCCGTTCGGCAGGCAGTCACGGTAATCGCAGGCGCGCCGGCGGCGGGGGCGGACAAATTGCCTGAACATGAGTTCGGTGGTCAGTCGCGGTGCCAGTCGGTCTAGTCCGCGCATGGTGACGGCAAAGGTTTTAAGGACAGGGGACAATTTGGCGACCTTGCCGGCCGGCAGAGTCGGGGCGGTGGCAACAGACAGCCCCGTCTCGGCTTCGGACTGAATCAGGGATGAGCGCTCGTATGGGTTAGCTTGCGTGTCCTGCATGACAAAAACTGCCTTTTAGATACCGTTTCTCCTCTATACGCAGGACATTGGCGGCATCCGTCATCGTCAGGCCGATGAACTTTTGCAATCTGGATTGATTTGGTGAGGACGCCAATTCAAATTTCATTGGCTGAAATCAGGATCGCTGTCGAGCAGTCCCGGAACTGGCGAGTCAAATGACCGACCGAGCTTTATCCCCGGGGCGACTCTTCAAGCGCGTGATGAAGTTGTTTCTGCTTGGTTCTCCGTCGCCTGCCCGACTTATGGCAGCTCAAAGGGAGTCGGTTTGCTGAGGTAAGCCCAACTCGTTGAGACGGCGGATGAGGTACTTGCGTTTGCCGTGGAGTGGCGTGACTGACTCCAGCTCCTGCATCAATGTCTCATAAATCGATCGCTTATCTTCACCTGCCACTAGGGCTAAATGTGCCCGCCCAAGTGCGTATTCAGCTGGATGTGCGCTCTCCTCAGCCCGTTTGAGTGCATCCTGAGCTTTGGTCAGGTCTCCACGTATTCCGGCGAGTTCTGCTTCTAGCAGATCGAAATCCGGACCTCCTCCGGTCAAGCCGGTGTATTTCTCCTGCAGGATTTGTCCCTGCTTCAGCGCTTCCTCTGCAGCGCCCAGTTTTCCCTGATAAAGCAGGGCGCGCGTCAGCAGGTAATAGCCTCTTGCAGTGACCGCGCTTTCCCCCTCAGCTTCTTGATCGTATCCAATGATCTTGCGTGCGACGGCTTCGGTAGCGGCTGCGTTGTCCTGGAGGTAAAGGTAAAAACTTCCGAGATTTGCACGCGCAAGACCTCGCCCGAATACGTGTTCCGGTGTTTTTTCATAGACGGACATGATTTCCTCTCCAACCCTCACCATGCCGTCTAGATCCCCTTTTAATCTCAAGATATGCATGTAGCCCTGAAGCGAGGTCAACTCCTGAACAGCTGTTTTCTCCCCTTCTCCTAGTTCGGCTTTGCGGGCGTGATAAAGCGCCTCGGCTTTGTCGATATCATCGGGAGCGCGGCTCAAAGTCGCCAGCCGCAGCGCAAAATTGAGCTGGGCTTGCAAGGGTCGCCGGTGGCCGTCTTCAAAGCTTGCCATCACTTCGCGCATCTCCGGAAGTGCCTCATCATGCTTGCCGGATTCAAACAGGCTCATGGCGTAATATTCGCGC
>JAZBPR010000290.1:0-4737 GCA_036351735.1 Wenzhouxiangella sp.
ACTTTTGGTCGAAACAGGTGTATAGTCGGAGAGTCGAAAAGTCACGGAGGTTCCCATGGACAACGGAATTGCAGGCGCAGCCGCCATGCCGAGACCCATGCCGCTTCCGACCCGGCCTGCAGTAGCCGACTCGCTGTCCCAAGACCGCGATCGTCCGCAAAACACTGCAACCCGGCCCGATCCTGAAAATCCTTCTTCAACCCCGGCTCAGCCGAATCCCGTTCCGGAAACGGTTGGCGTTCAGGCAGCAGCCGTTCAGACCAGCAACCCGGCGGTCGGCAACCTGCAAGGGATGGCCGAGCAAATGACCGCCCAGGTGCAATCCCAGGGGCGCTCGCTGGAGTTCGTGGTGGACGGAGAGAATCCCGAAGACGTCGTTATTCTGATTCGCGCGTCCGAGAGCGGAGAAGTTCTCCGCACAATCCCTGCGGATGAAATGGCCGGTCTGTCCCAGCAGGTGCGCGACGGCGGACTGAGCCTGGTCAACGCCCGCGCCTGAAACCGAATATTAACTCGTGTGCCCGTTCAACGGATCGAAGTCGATCTGCCACGCGTCTTGTCTGACGAACTAGAGGCGCTACAGCACTGAGCGAGCGCCGCCAAGATGTTCGTTGCAGCCCTCATCCTGCGGCCTGAAGGCGCTGCATCCCGTCTGACCCAGTACCTAAACCGGATAACTTAGGGCCCGATGTGCCCGCAAAAAGCCGGACTACCGCTTCCCATGCACATACTTGTGCAGAATGCCGGCCATCAGCGTCTGGTAGGGGATGCTTTCGCGCAAGGCGCGGGCCCGCAGGAGTTCCAGGTGTCGACTGTTGATTCACACATTGACCCGCTTGCTTTTGCGCGCCGTGTTTCGGGCGGCCTTGCGATACCCGGCCGCTAACCCGGGCTGTGCTATCGATCACAATCCCTGCTGAAGATAATAATGTGTATAATTTTGGAATGGACCTGATCTGGGACGAATCCAAGCGTCAGAGCAACCTAAGAAAGCACGGTCTGGACTTTCGAGACGCCGAAAGAGTGTTTTGCGGCCCTCTTTTGCTATTCGAGGACGATCGAGAAGAGTACGGAGAGGAAAGAATGATCGCCGTGGGGTTGCTTGATGCTCTGGTGGTCTTGATCGTCCATGTCGAGTCCAAAGACTGCATACGAGTGATTTCGATGAGAAAGGCCAACAACCATGAAACAGAGCTCTTCTTCAAAAATGCCGAAATTGGATGACGCGCCGCCCCTTAGTCAGAAAGATTTCGATCGCGGGCGGTTTCGCGTTGGCGGGGCAAATGCCAGCCGAGACCAATGGCAACAGGCTGTTCGCGCCAGGATCACCAAGCAGCGGATCAATATCATGCTTGATGCCGCAATTGTCGAACATTTCAAGGGTCTGGCTGGTGAGCGTGGCTACCAGACCTTGATCAACGACACCTTGCGCCGGGTGATGGAGGGCGAGCGAATAGAAGCTGATCTCCGGCGCGTGGTCCGCGAGGAGCTGAGCGCCCTGCAGCGTTGATCGGAGCCTACCGCTCCCCCAACGTCCCATGCACATATTTGTGCAAATGCTGGCCATTAGCGTCTGGTAGCGGGGCCCCTCGCGCAATGCGCGAGCTTGCAGCAGCTCCAGATCCTGGCTGCTGATGCGGATGTTGACGCGCTTGTCCTTGCGGGATGTGGCGCGCGCGGCCTCAAGATACCTTGCCATGAGATCGGCATCAGCCACCGAGCGCCACTCGCCTTGTTCCCAGGACGTGAGCAGTTCTTGTTCCTCTCTTGGTCAGTTCATCTTTCATCTGATCGTTCACTTGGCCTGATGAAACTAACCAATCTGCGTTTAACAGCCAGGTCGCAGGGCCGCCGCGCGGTGAACAAATCGAACTAATTAAGAGTCATCTCTGGCCAGCCGCTCTGCCAACCTGGCAACTAGATCTCGCTTTTCATGCAGGATGGCCAGGATCAGGGGGCGATCCCTGTTGGCTTGTTCATAAAACATGAAGTGTCGCTGGACATGCACGACCAGTACATTCGGGAGCTTCTCGGAAAACGGTTTACCAATCAGCGCGCCGGCAGCGATGTCGTCGAGCCGGTTGCTCAGATGGTCTCGATATTTCGAAACTTGCGTTGGACCCCAACGGCGGAAGGTAAAGCGAGCGATTTCTTGAAGATCACGCTCGGCTGCGCGGGAGAGGTCAAAAGCTTTCACCCGGAGTCGGTGACCTCAGCCAGCGTGTCATCAAAAATTTCCCGCACCGTTCTCGTTGCCAGTTCCCCTCGATTGGCGTCGCCCAGCCGGCGCTCCAGTTCCCTTTCCAGATCAGTGAGAGTGGACTGATTTTTGTTAATGGCCTTTGGTAGAACGCGATCGAGCACATAGCTTTTGATTGACTGTCCTTCCAGTGCCGCTGCCGCCTTGAGCACGCGGTGCTGCTCTGGGCTGATATCAATAGACAGGCGCATTTGGGTCTCCAGTAAATCTGACCAGACAACTTTACAACATTTGTTGTATGCGCGCTTGGAGGGTCGTCTCTCCCAGCACCAGGATAAGGTCGTCCCGACCCACGAGCGGGGCCCTCAGGACCCGACGTGCCCGCCAAAAGCCGGACTACCGCTCCCCCAACGTCCCATGCACATACTTGTGCAGAATGCTGGCCATCAGCGGTTGATAGGGAATGCCTTCGCGCAAGGCGCGAGCTTGCAAGCTCCAGATCCTGGCTGCTGATACGGATGTTGACGCGCTTGTCCTTGCGCAATATGCCTTACTCGGTGAGTATGATAATGTCACACTATCCATCCATCGGAGCATCTGCCATGAGCATGCACCGGAAAACCATCACGCTGACTGAGCAGCAGGACGACTGGGTGAAAGCTCAGATTGAATCCGGTCATTTCGGCAACGACAGCGAATACATCCGCCATCTGATACGGCGAGACCAGCAGGCCGAGGAGCGCCTTTCCGCTCTGCGCCAGGCCCTTTCAGAGGGCGAGGCCAGCGGAAAGCCCAAGCCGTTAAATATTTCAGCTGTCAAGGCAGCTGGCCGGCAGCGGGTGAAGGCTGCCGAATAGTGCGCCAGCTGCACGTCACGCCCAAAGCCGAGTCAGACCTCATCGCAATTTGGGTGTACACCAGCGAAGAGTGGGGCGTCGACCAGGCGGATCAATATCTTGATCAACTCGACGAAGGGATGAAAAGGCTGATGCAGCATCCGTCACTCGGTGTCGACTATGCCCATGTTTCTCCAGGATATCGCCGGTTACAGGTCGAGCATCATGCGGTCTTCTACAAAGTTCGTGCGTCAGAGATGCTGGTTGTCCGTGTGCTTCACGAAAGCATGGATGCACCTGCAAGGCTACTGGATTAGTGATAGACATGGATTCGCCGTCGTCGAACACCTCAAAGGCCCTGGCCGGTGAACGCGGTTACCAGAAGCTGATTACTGACACGCGCTACCGCTCCCCCAACGCCTCATGCGCATACTTGTGCAGAATGCTCGCCATCAGCGTCTGATAGGGAATGCCTTCGCACCAGGCGCGAGCTGGCAGTAGCTCCAGATTCTGGCTGCTGATTCGGATGTTGACGCGCTTTTCCTTGCGCGATGTTGCGCGCGCGGCCTCGTGATATCGGGCGATGAGATCGGGATCAGCTACCTAGCGCCACTCGCCTTGCTCCCGGGACGTGTCTGCATGCCATCAGGCGGCTTCGGTTTCGCGCGGCCGGATGTCCCGGGCGATTTCGGCAGCTTCGGCGCTGGCCTGGAATTCTTTAAGGTCATACTGCATCTGCAGGTTGAGCCAGAACTGCGGAGTACTGCTGAAGTAGCGCGCCAGGCGCTCGGCCGTATCCGGCGTAATTCGGCGCCGCTCGCGCACGATTTCATTCATGCGCGTGGTATCCACGCGAAGTGCCCGGGCCAGTGCGTTGACGCTCATCGCCAGCGGTGCCAAATACTCCTCGCGCAGGATCTCACCCGGATGAACCGGACGCATGCCATTGCCTGTTGTCTGCATATCGCGAATCCTCTAAGCCGCTAGACGAAAGGCCCGGAATCGTCGGTGACAACCGGTGCCCTCAAAAAGCGCTTTGGTGGCCTTGTCGGCGAAAGACTTGATCACCTGCTCAGAATATAGCGTTGGACATTAAGCGTCAAGCGCCAAACAAATGCCGGCAGGAGATACCCGGTCGGGGCTCCCCGGAGGCCGAACCCCGGAACCCGCACACAAAACGAGACGCTCGTCACAAGCACTGTTTTCGCTCGAAAAATGCGGAAATTTTTCTAAAGTTTCCAGCAGGCCAACCGCTAATGACAGTGAACGCGATCGATGCGTCCAGCCCCTAGACCCGGATTCGGGTCACCGGAATCAAGAAAAACAGGGGCTTAGAGGCCATCGACGCGGACGTTGAACTTAATTTGAAGCAGTCTGGACGACAAAGGAGCACATCATGTCCCAGGTCATTAACACCAACGTACTTTCGCTGACAGCTCAGCGCAATTTGCAGACCTCTCAGAGCGAACTCGCAACTTCGTTGCAGCGCCTGTCGTCCGGTCTGCGCATCAACTCCGCCAAAGATGACGCGGCGGGCCTTGCCATTTCAGAGCGTTTCACCACCCAGATCCGCGGCCTGAACCAGGCCATCCGGAACTCAAACGACGGGATCTCCCTGGCCCAGACCGGTGAAGCGGCGCTGGCCACGGTGACCGATAACCTGCAGCGCATTCGTGAGCTGGCAGTGCAGTCAGTCAACGC
>JAZBPR010000291.1:0-13473 GCA_036351735.1 Wenzhouxiangella sp.
AGATCGCTTCCGCTGGGACTACGAGACACCCTTTCCGCAGCAGTTGGTCGCCGACGGCGAACGCCTCTGGCATTTTGATCAGGATCTGGAGCAGGTGACCGTTCGACCTCAGCCTGACGATGCGGATTCAGCGCTGCTGGTGTTGACCCGTCCGGAAATGCTTGAAGATTCCTACACCATGGAGGCAGCCGGCCCGCCCGATGAGCTTCACTTCGTGCCTAATGATCCCGAGGCCGGCTTTGAGCGTGCGAGTCTTCGTTTTGTTGACGGCGTTCCGGTGGCTTTGGAGTTCACCGATCGTCTGGTCGGCCAGATTACCTTGATCGAACTGATTGATTTGCAAAGGAACCCGGAACTATCCGAGGATCTCTTTCATTTCGAACCTCCGCCCGGAGTTGATGTCCTTGAAGGCTATTGATCGTCCTTCAATTGTGACTGTCGGCGTCGGCTTGCGGCCTAGACGCCATCCGGACGATGAAACAAGCGTCTGAGCCTGGCTTGCAGATTGTCCGCATTGACAACGACGATAAAGACCTTTCGCAGTCGTCCTTCAGGACAATCCAGAGCCTGCACGCCATGCCAGGAATTGCCCTGCCGTTGAAACAGAAGTGAGCGGTTGCCCATCGCGTCGGCGACCCAGGATTGGTCAAAGTCCCCGAAGTCGGGCGCACTGTTTCTGGAGAAACGTCCGCCGTCGTCAAGAATGACGGTTTGTCCGCCCCAGTTGCGGTCCCATTCGTCCTCGGTATTGAAGTAGAAAATGTGAGATCCCAGCTTGCGTTTGGCGTCGCAGTGCGGCGATACGGAAGCCCCCCGAGGGGCGTAGTGCCAGTGATAGGTCAGGGTGAAGCGGGTCGTGCCGAACAGTCGGGATAGCCAGGTCTGATAGACCGGGCCGTTGAGCTCGGCGATGAACCGATGCCAGGCTGGATGAAGATCGAGGTCAGGGTGATATTCCAGAGAAAAACGGTCATGGGGCTTTTGGCCATGTGCGCGCTTGCGTCCAAAGCTGGCCTTCATCTGCTCAGTTTCCGGCAGATTTTGCCGAAGCAAGTCAAAGCCTTCGGCAGTGAGCAAGCCCTCTGGATTGAGCCAGGGATAGGGATGCGCCTCCCTGAAAGTGCCCGTTTCAATGGCATTGAGGCGCTCGATGTCCAGAATAGTTGTCTCAGTGTTCATGTCGTTCTCGGGTCAATTCGTCGGCGGTGACGTGTTCGAGCTGGATGTGGAGCAAGGCGGCGGCTTTGTCAACCATGGCCTCAAGTTCGTTGGTCTGAAGACCCTTGAAGCTGGCCGGAATCGGCTCGCCAAATGGGGCAGCCAGCCCGTCTTTGATCAACTGCTCGTGCAGGCCCTCGATGTCCCGCGGTGGCAATATCCAACCGCGTTCCAAGGCCCGGGCACACAGGTAAGTCTGGCCTTGCTGGGGCCGGATACTACCCCGGCGGTTAAAGCGTGGCCGGACCGCACGCTGCGCGACCTCGGCGCTGAAACGCTGCCACGGGCCAGCGGTTTTCCGCGGCGTAGGCCAGATGGCAAAGCCCTTTCCGCGACTGGCAGCGTCTGCCAGCATGGATTCACTTTCACCGGTGACGATCAGGAAATCGGCGTGCTCCAGCGCCAGTGCATAAGGGTTTTCAGGATCATCAGGGCGCCAGCAATAACAATCCGCGTCTGCCGCCAGTCCCTCCCGAACCGCGTCCATAATGGGTGCGCTGCGCCGACTGCCGACCACAAGCAGTCTCGCGTTCTCCCGGTTTGCGAATGCCGATGCATCACGAGCCAGATCGCGGGCGTTTTCGCGCGTCATTTCGTGCGAGCGCGAGCTTCCGCCGAGCAGTAAGGCCATTCGTTTATCGGAATTACACCATTGTTCCCAGCGTTCGTGTTTGAGCGAAGTCTGGGCAAGTCCGGCATTTAATGGCAACTTGGTCAACAGCCGATGGGGGTGCGGCGGCAGTCCGAAATGTCGGCACTGGACCAAAACAGTCCCGGGATCTTCAGCTGGACCCGCCTTGCGCCCGCTTAGGATGAGGCGTAAGTGGGGATGCGCCTGCTTGCAATGGCGGGCAACACGGGTAGGCAACCAGCCTCCGGCCACAAGCACGGCAGCATCGGATCCTAAACTAGGTATGTCTGGTCGCCCTAACAGAGACTGAACAAAGAAAGCCGGTTCGCTGGTACCGATAGTGACCTCTCTGACTGGCCGACCGCTGCGTTCGGACAGCTGATGAGCTAGGGCGCGGCTTTGGTTGGCGTGTCCCGGCTTTTGGTGGACGAGAACAACGATGGCCCCAGCGGGTGCCGGGCCACCGGTATGCTGCCGGCGCTTGCCGCTGGGACCCTGGTAGTCCAGCGACCAGACGGTCTCGGGATTGAGCCGCGAAGCGGCGGCGAATTGTTGCTGCCAGAACCAAAGGCTTCGACGCGTTCGGGTCGGGCCATGTCTGCGCGGTTCACGGATGATGACCGACAGACGATCCGCAAGACCAAAAAGCCGATCCAGCACCCAGGGTAGATCGGCATCAGGTAGGCGCTCGAGCAGGTCGACTATCTCCAGTTCATCGTGCACCTGAGCCGGGGCATGCGTCGCCAGCAGAGACTGGTGCCTCTCATCAGGCAGTTGACTGAGAACTTTCGGCCAGCCCGGAGAAGGGCAGGTCGCCCTGACGGGCAGGAAGCGATGACAGTCCGCTTCTGCCTCAAGATCTGGCCAGAGTGGATCGGTCGGATTGTCGAAGTAGACGAATTCTGCCGGAAATGGCCGCCAGGGTTGTGTGTGCAACGTGGTGAAATGGACCAGATGAGAGCGTTCTGGGTGAAACTCGCTGTCGCGCGCGTTCCAACCGCCGTCCAGTTCGCCCCAGAGTCGACCCTGCCGCGCCCGTTTCTCAAGCGCTTTACGATCGAGGCGGCGAACGTCCTGCGGATTCCAGACCTCCCGCATCCGCTGGCAGTCGATCAGCATGACGGAGGTGTCACGGTCATTGATCGAAAGAAAGCCCGCGCCATCCATGGGCGTATCGAACAGCAAAGCCGGGTCTTTGAGGTAAATCTGATCCGTATCGTTGTAGATCGCCCGGCCTTGAAAACCTGCGAATTCCGGGATTGCAAACCGATAGTTGGTGAATCCAGTCAACCAGAATCGGCGCTTGAAGCCTGCTAGATCCCGCATCAAATAAATCTCATAAATTCTTGATGGGTCTCTATGTTTTTCAACCGACCAGATAAAGATTCGCTCGGCCCTGAACTGGCCACGCTCGGTGCCCAGAAAGATACGGACTGGCGGTTTGCTTGACGGTCGCAGACCCTCCCTGACGCCCAGCACAATCCGATCAGGAGCTTTTCGCGTGGCTGGTGGCCGGTCCGGGTGGAAGCTGGCGGGACGAAGTCCGCGGACAATTCGTTGGATGAGTAGGGGCATCGTCTATTGATTCTGAGTGTCCGGATTCTGACTGAAGGGATGCCGCAGCCAGCGCCGCTGGTGCCACGTCCACCACTGGGGATGTGAAAGGATCTCTGCTTCCATCAGTTCAGACAGCATTTTAACCTGCTGATTTACGGTCTGAGCGTTGTCCAGTCTGATCGGGGTCCCAAGCCGGAAGCGCCAGCCACCGCGAGCTTCCCGCAGTCGGACAGGTACGATCGGTGCGTTGGTCCGTCTGGCCAGTTCAACAGGCCCAGGCGGCATCGCCAGGGTTTTGCCCAGAAAAGGGGTTTCCACGCCGCCGCGCTTGCTCGCCTGATCCATGAGGATGAACAGAATCCCGCCGCCCTTAAGGGCTCGCAGCATTTGCCGAAAACCCGCCGAAGCCGGTAGAGCGGGAATGGCGTTCATACCATTTCTTTCAATGCCATAGGCGAAGAATTGGGGTCGAATCTTGTTCGACTCCCGGTAAACAATGCTGACCGGGTAGCCTCTATGAGCCAGATGGATGGCCAGAGCCACACCATTGCCCATGTGCATCCCAAGCAGAATGACGCCCGAGCCTAGCTGATGCAGTTTGTCTAGGACTTGATGATTCTCCAGTGTGCAGACGCCGGCCAGCGCAGCGGGTGGCAACGCGCCGCTGTAGGCGGCAAGGATTTCGAGAATGGCCCTGTCATTGACGCGATAGGCCTGCTTGAGGTCGGCTTTGATTTGTCCCGCATCGGCGCGTTCGGGCAGGACCCTCGCCATCTGGCTCAGGAGTTGCCTGCGCTTCGAACCACCGAGATGGTAATGGGCGGCCCCCAGCTTTTCTCCGATGAACGCAACGCCGGCATAACCGCCCAGCGCGCTCACTCTGGCCAGGATCCTCAGAAAGTGGAAGCCGGCGCGGCGTACCCATCGCCGTGTCTTCAGCATGTCGCGACCCGGCCGTCCCGAAGCTGAATCACGGTATCTGCGGCGTCGACCAACGCGTCGTCGTGACTGACTGCCAGCATGGTGAGCTGCCCCTTCAGGTGCTCAATGGTGCTGATTACAGCAGCCTCGGATTCGTGATCGAGGTTACTGGTGGCTTCGTCAAGAATCAGAAGGGCCGGGCGATGGATCAAGGCACGTGCGATCGCCAGGCGCTGCCGTTGGCCGCCGGACAGCTTTCCGCCTCGTTCGCCAAGTACTGTTTCCATCCCTTCCGGTAAGGATTGGATGAAGCCCCAGGCATCTGCCATCCTGAGCGCACGTTCGGCTTCTGCAGGTCCCATGTCGGGATCCCCCAGGGTCAGGTTGCGGAACACGGTATCGTTGATGAGGAGGGGCTCCTGGGGGACATAACCGATCATCCGCCGCCAGCGGTGATGATCAATATCCTGCAAGTTGACTCCACTGATCAGGATTCGCCCCTGATCCGGATGGAGCAAGCCGACGACCAGATCAATCAGCGTGGTCTTTCCGGACCCGGAGGGCCCGGTGAGTGCCGTCAGCTGACCGGGGCGAATCTGCAGATCAATTCCATGCAGGACTTGTCGCTGCTCGTAGCTGAACCGAACGTTCTCGAAGCGGATGCCCTGTTCCATGACGGGCGTGGCCCGACCCCGCGGGGGCTCCCGATTAGTGCAGGCCTCGTCGATGCTGTCCGCCAGTGACCAGTAGGCGCTTTCGCTAACGGCCATATGCTGCCAGGCCTTTTGAGCCTTGGCCAGATGGTTTACCGAGCGGGCAATCAGGAAGATCATGATCATGACGGTTGCCATGGGCATGCTCATCTGCACCAGAAAGAAGAAGAAACCAATGCCGACGAGGATTGCGAGCATGGGTTCCTGCAGTGCAAGCAACGCGGCCTTCGCGAACACCTGATTTTTGAGGGCGCGCTTCAGTTCCCGTGTCTGACCAGAGAGCATGCTGTCGATATGGTCCTCGCGACCCATGGCCTTGAGTGGTTTGACAGCGCCCAACTGGTCGGTCATCGCTGACAAAAGGGACTTCAGTAAGCCGGTCTGTCGCCGCCCCGCACCCCCTGCCAGGCGGACCAGGAAATGCAACAGGCCCAGGAGGAAGGCGCCAAACAGCAGGGCAATAAGACTGGCTTGCCAGGAAATCAGCAAGGCCAAGATCGCATAGATCAATGCGTTGATGAACTGCGTGGCCATGATCGCCCCCTGGAAGAACCCCTCCGAGGCTCTCTGTGCTTCGGTGGCCATGGCGTTCGAAAGTTTGCCGACTGGTTGTGCGAGGTAGTAGCGCCAGCGACTTTGCATCACAGAACGAATCAGTTTCAGGCGAAGATCCGTGGCAACGTGGGCAACCGTGTACCCGACCTGACGCTGCGCCAGCAGCACGATCCCGGCTTTGATAGCGATCATGCCCACACCCAGCGTCAGCAGGGTGACCAGAGTGGGCTCCAGCCCGAGTCGTGAGACCACATCCAGTGCAACCTGCTCAGGCAGCGACGGATCCTCCGATTCGCCGGTGGCGAGATTGAGCATGGACAGCAGCAGCGAGAGACCGAGCCCGTCCATCAGCCCGGCGACAACGAGTGCAGCCAGCGCGAGAGTGGTCCGGCCGGGGTAGGCGCGGGCAAACGTCCACAGCATTCGCATCGCACCGCCTGAGTGCGCGGTCATCGGAACCCGCCCTGGCGCCACATCCGCCACGCCAGTCCCCAGGCAGAGAGTCTGGGATAACGGCGCATTCGTTCAGTCGCTTCAACGCGAATGCCACTATGGCGCTCGACCTTCCAAGTGATGTAGTCGATGCCATTGCTAAACGTGCCTGCGGCCTTGAACAGGCGGGCCAGATTAAACAGTTTTCCTGTCACCCTTCGAATTTGCCATTCCGTTCGCGCGACTGCCGTGCGGAAGCTGCCGCCGGTGCTGAGATAGCGATTCGGGGCGCTCTTCTTGATCACGCCTTCGTGCGCAAGCGCTGCCGTCAGGCTTTCCCAGAAGTCGGGGTCTGCGTCAATCAGGCGGCGCGCATTTCCGGGAGGTTCCGGGCGAAGTTCGCAGCGGTAGGTGGTTTGTAGGGCTAGTTCCCATAGATCCCGCGCTGTCATTGGTCTGGGGTTCAGGGGCGCCACGCGCCGGCAATACTGCCGAGCAGCCAACGCCCGGGCAACTGCGATCTGCCCCGGAAGTAGAGACGGGTCGGATGTGTAAACGAGTCTGCTCGGCTGGGTGAATCGGGCCCAGAAGTAGTGGTCTGAGAAACTCCGGCAGCGTCGTATGAACTGGCTCAGTGTAATGACTGCATATTTGCAGCGGACGGGGCTAGGCACCGAGTCAGCCTGCAGAAAGTAAACATTGGGGGGCAGGCTCCAGTTCAATGTTCCGCTTAGCCATCCGCTGTGGGTGCGACGATAAGACTTGACGATGGCCAGCAGATCGACAAGGCCGTCATGAACGTCCGTGTCGCGGCGGCATGAGCCGTAAAGCAATACGGCTTGCAACTGGTCACCATAACGCTGTTGCAAAATATCGAGTAGCGGCTGGATACCGTCGGGACCGGGCTGAGCCAGATCTTCAGCCGTGACGTCGGTCAATGATTTCATTGCGCCAGAAAATCGATCTTGTCGTCAGCGCTGATGATGACATCGTCTTCCGCGCAGAAATCCCACTCCTGGCCGTCGATACAAACCGACTGCAGCCCGCGGATCGTGAGGGACTCACATCGTCCGCTGAGATAACCGCCATCAACGCTCTGCGAAGCTTTACCCCGGCCGAGCAGGAGAGAGGGAAGGCTGCGCCAGAACCTTTTTGCGTTGTTGCTGATGGCGGTGATGCGGATATCCCCTAGACCCCGGTCTGCATAAGGATTGATCAGTCCCCGTTCATGTTGCAGCGTGCTGAGAACCATCAGCCGGATCGGTTGTTCCATCTGTCCAAGACAACCGGCGTTGAGTTGCATCGGGGGCGCTGCATAAGCGTCTCGGCCCAGCCTGCCTGTGCCCGCAAGCTGAAGGACACGCCACAATGACGAGGGGTGGCCGGTACGCAACCAGCCACGATTTTGTGCCCGATACTGATGACAGTCTCGAATAACATGATCGACCAGCGCTCCGGCGACAAACAGCCCGTATAGTTTTTTCCCGGTCGATGGTTGCTCAAGCCTCAAAATCGCGCGGGGCTCGGTTCTGAACCGTTCCGGCGATTGCAGGGCCGTTTTCAGGCGGACAATGGGTTGGTCGTGTGTGCCCAGGTCACGTGCAGTGAAATTTGTTCTTCCACCACCCAGAGCCAGCAATTTTGGCAACGAGGTCCCAGAATTTTCAAGCAGTGTGCTGATCGCTGCCTGCACTGTCCCGTCCCCGCCGATGATGACCAGCCGCTTCAGTCCCCGCGCAGGATGCAAGGAGAGAGCTTCTGCGATGTCAGACGGCCCATGAACGATGTGTGCGGTCGCATCGGAGTCGCGAGCAATCGCCTGGATCTGCTCCATACGCTTCCGATCGCGAACCCTGAAACTGCGAGGATTGACCAGGATCGTGGTGTCGCTGGCGTTCGGGCTGCCCGCGTCGACTGGCGAACATTTCTCGGAAACCAAGGCTTCAATGTGCGAGGGCATGACCAGGAGACCGGTGAGCAGCGCTTAGGGTCAGGATGCGCCAGGCTCAGGCGGATTGTCCGTTCCGCCAGATAGTGACCGCAGACTCGTGTTGGGGGACAGCGGACGCGCGCTTGAGCAGGGTTCCGACCACCTTGAAATAATTGTCATGGTTGGCCACCGAGTAAGGAGAGTCAGGGCCAAAGTGCGCCATCAGGCGACGATGTGCTCGACCGAGATTGTGGTAGGGCAAACCCGGAAACAAGTGATGCAGCGCATGAAAGCGAAGGCCTACCGGGAACAGCCAGACCGTCAGCCAGGTTTGGCCGGTGATGTTGACCGAGTCTTCCAGCTGTTCCAGATGCGACATGGTCTCTCCACGGCGTGAGTAACTGTGCGCGGCCAGATTCCGTACCCAGTTCAACCCCAGCGTCCATGCGTGAAGCGCCCAGGCCATGAGCCAGTGAACGGCTTCCACCGGACCGAAAAGGGTCATCGTCACCCAGAACAGAACCCAGGCGAGCGCCATCCACTCGGCGGCCTCGAGCCTCGGCCGTTCCTTCTCGGGAAACGGCTTGCTGTAATAGGGGTTTGAGGTGTAGGCGCTGCCTCTTCGCAAGAGCCAATCACGAAACGCCGGCGAGAGGCGGGAGACCGGCCCCGCAATCCCGAATCTTGCCAGAGCCATCAGCGGCAAGAAGGGAAGCCTCAGCAGGTAGAGCATGGTTTCGCGCAGAGGCGCGGCAGCCAGAGGTAGGTACTCGCCGTCGCGTGGTGTGCCGAAATGCGCTCTCGAGTGGTGTTCAATATGATTCCGGTAAAGGATCCAGGGCATCAGCAAGGGAATGCCAATCAGCAGATTCCAGGCCCTTTTGAACCCCGCCATCTCCGAGCGGGCCATATGAATGATCTCGTGCATGAATGTACCGGCACGGTAAAACGCGATCCCTGCAACTGCAAAAGCGAGAATCTGGGCGGGCAATCCCCAGATGGCGCTGAAATAGACAATCGTTGCGCCCCACGCGATACCTGCGGTGAGCAAAAGGTCGACCCAGTACAAATCGGCCCGACGCTCGAACAGGTCATTGACCTGTGCGTGAGCCTCGCGGATCCACTGCTTTTGTTCTGCTTGGTTCATGCCGATTGATTATAGGCAGCCACGGTGGCCAGCCCGCTCAACGCCGTGAGCATTTGGTCCACATCCTCATCTGTATGAGCGGCACTCAGGGACAACCTGAGCAGGTTCAGGCCGGAAGGTGTGGCTGGAGGGATCATCAGGTTGGCATAGATGCCCGCTTCGAGAAGACCACGCCAATGCGCCAGGGCCGTTCCCCGGTCAGGCAAGAGTATCGCAGCCACCGGGCCGGGTGTTTGGCTGCCGAGCTCATAGCCGAGCGCCTGCGCGCCGGCGTAGAAGCGCTCGTAATTCCTCTTCAACTGCGCTCGCAATGCTTGACCGGCCAGAAGTCGCTGCAGGGCCGCGCGGGTTCCGCCGATGGTTGCAGGCGAGGGCGATGCCGTGAAAATGTAAGGGCGGCTGGCCAGTCGCATGGAATCGAGTTCGGCGTGCGGGGACACACAGAAGCCGCCCAGTCCGGCCAGGCTCTTGGAAAAGGTTCCGACAACGAAGTCCACCTGGTCCAAAAGGCCAAGCGATTCGCTCAAGCCCAGGCCTTTTTCGCCGAAGACTCCGAACGAGTGCGCCTCGTCAACCAGCAGCCACGCGCCGTGACGTTGCTTGACCTCCACGAACTCCTGCAGCGGTGGTTGATCCCCGAGCATGGAGTAGAGCCCCTCGACCACAACGAGAGCGTTTCTGGCGTTGTCGCCAAGACGTTCCAATCGCCGATCCAGATTCTCTGGATCGTTGTGGCGGAAACGGATGGTTTCTGCGTAACTCAGACGAGCCCCATCGTAAATGCTGGCGTGACTGTCGGAATCGAGTACCAGATATTCGCCTTTTCCGACCAGTGTGGAAAGCGTGCCGAGGTTTGCCTGGTAACCGGTGGAAAAAACGATGGCTGATGGCCAGCCGAAGGCGCCGGCTAGCTCTTGCTCGAGCAACCGATGTGCCTCGTAGCTCCCGTTCGCCATGCGGGACCCCGTAGTCCCGGCGCCCATGGTCTGCAGAGCCGTCTGCGCTGATTGCAGCACGTCGGGGTTAAAAGTCAGGCCCAGATAGTTGTTGGTCCCGGCAAGGATGACGTTTCGCCCATTGATGATCCCGCGTGTTGCGGATTGAACTGACTGGATCGGCGTGGCAATGGCTGCCGGGCCGCTGCCACTCAGAGCTTTTTTCGCGGCGGCTGCAGGCTGAAACTTGTCAAATAGACTCATGATTCTGTGCTGAGCAACTGGCTGACCTGAACTGCGAGCTGATTCAGGGTCTGGACATCGGCCAGCGATTCAACTGGCACGGATACATCGAGCTCATCTTCGATTTCCATGACCAGGTTCATGATCTGGACAGAGTCCAGACCAATATCGCCCGTGAGTCCGGCGTCCCAGTCGGGCAAGGTGTGGTCCGGAAGCGCGCGTATGAATGCCAGACTGATGGCCTGTTTGGCTTGCGTTAGGGCGTTCATGTCAAGCTGTATTCCATCCTGGTAGTTGAGGCAACGCCCGGTCGAGACTGCGCTGAGCCTGCCATCCGGGGATTGAATACGCTCCATTATCCCCGCAAACCCAGTCAGGATGTGTGAGTTCACGAACCTTTCCCGGACTCATCAAAGGCGTATACCCAAACATTCGGCTGGCGCCTAGATTGATGGCTGCGAAGCCCTGCAAGAGCCGCTTGCTGATTTTTACTCGGCGAATCCGTCGGCCGCCAACTGCTGTTGCAATGTTGCCAATGTCGGCCCAGGTATAGCCATCGGGACGGCCATCATCGAGGCACAGGACTTGATGAGTTGGCCATGCAGCATCGTGGGCCAATGCAACCAGGGCAAGACAGAGATCATCAACGTGCAGCAAAGAGAAGCGGGCAGTGTCGAGGCCGGCTTGAAGCAGCCATCCGCGGGCCAGCATCCGCCACAAGGGTGCAAGTGCCGGATCGTTTGGACCGTAGATGGCCGGTGGCCTAATCACGATCCAGTCCAGACGACTGCTGCGCACGACTTGTTCTGATAGATGCTTGCTGTAGGCATACGCCGAAAGGGCCGGCATGCGCGCTGCCAGCGAGGATACATGGACCAGGCGAGGGCGGACCGGACTCTGCTCCAGTACATCCGTTAAAGTCCGGGTTCCGATCGCGTTGACCCGAACAAAGTCCGACTCCGTTCTGCCTGCGATCGCTCCCGCCACGTGGAAGACCATTTCGGCTTTTCGGCAAAGTGTCTTCAGCGCGCCCTGACTTGCCAGGTCGCCCCGAATGAATTCGAGTCTGGTGTGAGACCAGTTGGAGGGCGTGGATCGAACGAGTGCGCGGACCCGGAAACCGGCATCCAGCAGAGCGTGGGTCAGGGCTCGCCCGACGAACCCTGTTGCCCCTGTAAGAGCGACCACACGGTGTTCGTGCGCAGCAGAGTTCAATTGGGGCTTGATCAGTGTCCCGGGGGCTCGGCAGCCTCGGTATGCGGTGTCCGGTTGACCAAATCTCGTGACAGGATTGGCCGATTCTCCAGATTATTTCGCTTGAGAAAATCCAAGCGAGCGCCGCTGCGCGATAGCTTCCCGGATGAGGTCCTGGGAAGTGTGTGCAGCGGGACGAGTTCGATCAGGCAGGCGACCCCGAACTCCGACTGGATGCGTTGTTTAAGGCGCTCGACCAGATCGGCCTGACGGAATGCATCCTGCTCACGACACTGCACCACCAGAACCGCGACTTCACTGCCATCCTCACCGGGAATGGAGAAAGCCGAGGCGTCTTCAGGGCGGACCTCCGGTTGCTGCTCGGCGACCCATTCCAGGTCCTGCGGCCAGATATTTCGTCCGTTGATGATGAGGAGGTCTTTAGCGCGACCTGTGATGATCAGGGAGTCCCCAGCCCGATAACCGACATCACCCGTATTCAGCCAGCCGTCCTCGATCAGAGCGCTTGCAGTTGCCTCCGGGTTGTTGGCGTATCCGGACATAATGCTCTTGCCCCGAAGATGGATGACCCCGCATTCTCGCTCTGCCGCCAGTCGCCCGTCCGCAGTGCGGATTTCAACCTCATAACCCGGAAGTGGGCGTCCGCAGTTGACGAATTCAGTGACGCGGTTGTCGGCGCCGGCATCCGCGTTGACCGGTGTGGCGATTCGCTCCGTCGCGAGTCTGTCAGCGTCGAGGCGGTCAGTTTCAAGACCCTGGCCCAGCGGCGCGAAGCTGACAGCCAGAGAACATTCAGCCATGCCATAGCAGGGCAGGAAAGCGGTCGGTTGGAAGCCTGCCGGCGCAAGTGCACGGGCAAAGTCCTTGAGCCAGTTGGCCCGAATCATTTCTGCGCCGACACCGGCCACGCGCCACGCCGAAAGATCGAATTGTTCTGCATTACCGGGTCGCAGCCGGCGCGCGCACAATGCGTATCCGAAAGGCGGACTGAACGAGATCGTGGTTCGATTTCTTGCCATCAGACTTAGCCACAGACGTGGTCGCATGGCGAACTCGCGCGTCCCCAGATAGTCCACCGAAAGTTGAGACACCACTGGCCCTAGAATCAGCCCGACCAGCCCCATGTCGTGATAGAACGGGAGCCAGGATAGGAACCGATCGCCCCGTCGAATTTGGACGCCAAACTGAAGAATTCCGGCCAGGTTCTCAAGTACAGCCGCTTGCGTGATCATGGTGCCGCGCGGGAAACGCGTGCTTCCCGACGTGTATTGCAAGTAGGCCAGTTCGTCTGCTTCAGGCGGTGCTGGCAGGCGATCGGCTGGTGGAAGGGCAAGAAAATCGGATAGTGAACCGCTCAATTTCATGCCGAGCCCTTGAGCGGCCTCGGCAAGAAAGCCTGCGAAATTTTCCGGCGCGAAGGCCGCTTCGGCCTGACAGTCCTTCAGCATCGCCCTGAGGTGCTGTACAAACGCCTCGCGGCCTCCCAGATGAACAGCGGCTGGCAACGGCACCGGGACCAGACCGGCGTACTGGCAAGCGAAAAAGAAGACCAGGAAATCGGGATGGGTTTCTGCGACCAGAGCGATCCGGCTGCCTCTGGCCAGTCCCAAACCGTGCAGTCTGGCTGCCAGGGCCAGAGATTGAGCCCTGAGATCGGAATAGCTCAGGCAACGCTGAAGATCGCCGCGGCCGTCGTAGAAATTGCAGCCGGTTTCACCCTGAGCGGCATAATCTAGAGCGTCGGTCAGGCTTTGATAGCCTGCGGTCTTCAGTGGTAGGGAGTTGTCAGTCGGGGTTGGCTGCGGCGTCAAAGCTCGGATTTTCCTTCTTTTTAGTCGTGGCCCGCTCGAAAGATCTGGTGTCCGAGCGAATCGCTCATTATAGAACGCGGGTACCATAAAGAAAACACGTCCTCTTGTCATGACTTCCGAACTTTCAATTTCGCCCGTTGATGGCCAGCAGGACTGGCAAGCCCT
>JAZBPR010000292.1:0-4691 GCA_036351735.1 Wenzhouxiangella sp.
CCTCCGTAGAGCGCATGCGGTATTAATCCGAGTTTCCCCGGGCTATCCCCCGCTGCAGGGCAGATTCCTACGTGTTACTCACCCGTCCGCCACTCGTCAGCAAACTAGCAAGCTAGTTTCTGTTACCGTTCGACTTGCATGTGTTAGGCATGCCGCCAGCGTTCAATCTGAGCCAGGATCAAACTCTTCAGTTTAAAAGCAAAGCTTTTGAACTAGAGATGAACCTCGCCGTCGAATTGCTGAATTGCTTTTCTAGGCTTGGTCGCTCTCAAAATGGCTTCAAGCCAATCGAGGGCGCCCACACAAATTATCTGCTTGTATTGTTAATGAACAATTTTTAACTGGCTGCGTTTCGCTAACCAGGCCGACCATTATAGACCGGTTCGCGTGACAGTCAATACTTTTTAAAAAGTTTTTTGCCTGACCGCGCCGCCAATTCAACTCAGCGGGCCGCGCATTATAGACCCCTGATGTTCGGCGTCAACCCCGGATATGAAGTTTTTTCCAAACGGTCTGTCGGAGACCAGAACAGCCGGCCCGGCCAAGCCCCAACGGGCGGGCTCTCAGGCCTCGGAAGTGAGCTCTGTGAGCCTTTGCTGGAGCCGGTCCAGACCAAGGTTGGCACACCCACCCAGAGAACAACGAGCATCCAGGCTGTCGCGCGGTTGCCGCTGACCCAGCTGGTCCAGTTCTGAAGCCGCGATCCGGTAGGCCTCCCGAAAAGGGCGTCCCTCACCGACCAGTTCGTTGGCCCGGTCTGTCGCGTGAAGCTCTGGAGCAATGGCATTCTGCATGCGTTCCTTCCGCCATGCCAAACCACTCAATAGCGGCTTGAGCAAACCCAAACCACTGAGGCCTCTTTCGAAAGCGCGAATCAATGGCGCTTTGGTGTCCTGCAAGTCCCTCTGATAGCCGGAGGGCAGACTCAGTACCGCTTCCAGTTCCATCCGTGCACCAACGATCAGCGCGTGCAGGGACCGCAGCAATTCGACCGTATCCGGGTTGAGCTTGTTTGGCATGATCGAAGAACCGGTACAAAACTGCGCGGGAATTGCAACGAAACCGAATTCCTGGCTGGCAAACAAGCTCAGATCCCAGGCCACCCTGCGCAGGTCGCCTGTAGCGGCGGCGAGCGCATCAAGTGCGCGCAACTCCACCTTTCCGCGGGCATTCTGGGCATATTGAGGGTTGATCAGAACCCGTTCAAAGCCCAGCTCAGCGGCAACACCCTCCCGATCGAGCGGCAAGTTGACACCAAAGCCCGAGGCAGTTCCCAGCGGCGAGGCATCGATCCACCGAGCCGTCTGCCGGGCCAACGCCAGATTGTCGATATAGGCCTCAGCGTGGCCGGCCCACCAAAGCCCCAGAGAAGAAGGCATGGCTTGCTGCAAATGGGTATGCCCCGGTAGGGCAATCGTGCGCTCAAGATCCGCCCGCTCCAAACTCGTTGCGGCCACTTCTGCACAGAACCCAGCCAGCTTTTTCAGCCGGTCTTTCAGGTATAAGCGAAGAGCGACCGCGACTTGGTCGTTGCGGCTTCTTCCCGCATGCACCCTCCCGCCAATCTCTCCCAGTTTTTCAGTCAACCAGGCCTCGATCGCTGAATGGCCGTCCTCATAGCGCTGGTCGAGCACGAAATCCCCGCGCTCAAAGGCTTCATACAAATCGTCCATGCAGCAGCACATGCGTTCAGCCTGATCGGGCTGCAGCACCCCGATCCGCGCCAGTCCAAGGGCATGTGCCTGACTCGCACGAATATCGAAGGGCAGGAGATATCGGTCCAGAACCACGTCATCGCCGGCCAGAAACCGCATGACCCGCTCGTCCACATCCGCCTTGGATGTCTTTTGCCAGATGAAGTCAATCATGGCAATCCCCTGATGGTTGGGCAATCCCAGTCAACTCGCCGAAACCCAAGGACAGATTAATGTTCTGCATGGCCTGACTGGCCGCGCCTTTTAGCAAGTTGTCCAGCACCGCGACGAAGGTCACCCGATAAGGCTGACGAGGATCGCTTGCAAAGCCACCGATCTTTAGACCCGGTTGGCCCGCAACCTCCCTAATCTCCGGAATCTCAGCGGTGATCTCCACGAGGGGGGCCTCGCAATATGCAGCCTCGAACAGCTCCTGCAGCTGTTTTGCCGTCATTTCCATCGACAGATTGACCGATATGGTCAGGGAAATGCCGCGGAAGAAAGGCCCCACGTGCGGGTGAAAGCGCACCGGGCGACCCAAATGGATCGAGATCTCGCGCTCGTGTCCGTGCCCGACCAGGCTGTAAGGAATCAGATTGTCTGCCAGGCGAGACGGATCGTTGCGAGGCGAAGGCGTTTTACCAGCACCGCTATAACCGGACACTCCGAAGATGACCGGTGGACGGGTCAGGTAATCGCGCAACGGCAGCAGCGCGAATTGGGCGCCGGTCGCGTAACAGCCGGGGTTCGAGATCCGCTTCGCACCAAGCAGGTCTGCCCGATTCCATTCGCTCAACCCGTAGATCCAATCGGCATCAAATCGGTAGTCAGCACCAAAATCCACCACAACGGCGTCCGTGTGCGACGCCTCAATGGCCTCGACCCACGGGGCACTTGCACCGTTCGGCAGCGCCAGAACCCAGACGCGCGCATCCACGTCGCCCACATCATTGGGTGTCAGAGGCTGCAAACAGGCGCTCGGGTCAGGCCAGTTCGGATCGACCTCCCGCAAAGACTGACCAGCCTGAGACGTCGACGAAGCCAGAGCCAGTTCCAGCCAGGGATGACGGGCAAGAAGCGGCAGGAATGTCGAGCCGGTATAGCCCCGCCCCCCGATCAACGCCACACGCTCAAGGCTCAAGGCCATCCTCCCGCCAGCCGGAGTCGCGGCGGCGCGCGTCCTCCACCAGCCGTTGCAAGACATCGAAATCGTCTACGCCGATCACGTGAACAATCCACTCTCCTTGACGAAAACTCGCATGGGCCTGTTGCAGATACCAACCGGCAATCGGGTTGGACGCGCGCGAACGCCAGTACATACGAGGGCAGCGCGCGCGCAAGACTTGCCACAACGCCGCGGCCAGACCTTCACCCTGCGCTTCTGGCGTGACGACGAACTTGTCAAGATAGGGAATAGCGTCAACGCCCCGCCCGATCAGGGCGGCCGCGCGACCGCTCTCGGCCAGCAAAACACCCTCCAGCTCTCTGTTCTCACGCCAATCGGGCCTCAACTGTCGCCCGAAACTCTCCTCCAGCATACTTTCCACGGCGGGCACTCGCGCTTCAGGAATCTCGTCAAACCAGTCAATTCGCTCCCCACGCCGGATCAAAGTGCCGGCTCCCGTATGAGTAAAGAGTTCGCGGGTCAACTTGGCCGCTGAAGTAATCGATACCGAGGTCTCGGGCGGCAATCGCTCTAGCATGTTCTTGATCTGCGCAAGCTTAAGCTGCATGCCGGAATGCACCCAGTCCTGGTTGATCAAGTGCTCATAGTCGCCGCTGATCGAGATCGCAGTGATGATCCGTCCGTTCTGATCCAGCAGCCCGCCGGTGCCGGTCAGAAAAATGACCTTGTACGGTTTGAGCGTCCAGACCAGTTCCCTCGTGGCGATATCGGCGTTGATGTTCATCACCTGGCCTGCGGGCGACTCACCGAGACAGGCAACCACTGGCAGGGCGCCCGAGCGAACCGCCGACTGGATGGGGTCGAGCTCAACGCTATCAACCTGCCCCACCAATCCCAGCTTTTCCGGATCAGCGAGGCTGGCATTGAAAACCCCATGCAAGATACCCCGAGCGCGCACACCGCGCGCCTCCAGCGCATCGACAAGCGTCGCGTTGGCTCGGTAAATCACCGGCCTGGCGACCGCCATGACGGCCTCAGTCGTCACGCGCAGGCCATCGTGCTTTTCCACCGGCACGCCCGCCTCGGCCATGGCTTCATCCAGCTGCGGGCCGGCACCATGCAGAACAATCGGGGTAAGACCCAGCCGGTGCAAGAAAGCGAGCGCTGCCGCCAGTTCATCCAGGTCGTCATTCAGAACCGCTCCGCCAACCTTGACCACCGCGAACCGCGACTCCTCGATGCGCGAGAACTGCTTGAGGTACTGACGGGCCTCGCGGCTCGAACCGAGCTGGCCGAGCAACTCGATAACCGTTTGGCGAACTTCAGCCATGAGTCTCGACGATCCCCCGATAAAAGGCTTCGATTTGCTCCAGTTGCTCGACGAGCACCCACTCATCGACACTATGCGCCTGCGCGATATCTCCCGGGCCAAGGACCAGCGACGGCAAACCAGCCTGAGAGAACAGTGAAGCCTCAGTCCAAAAACCCACCGGGTCGGCAAGCGCCAGATTGTGTCTCCGGCAGAACGCCCTTGACTGAGCATGGTCTTGTCCCGCTGCCGGCAGGGGCGGCCCGGAAAAGGGGATCTCCCAGCTGGTCCAATCGTTCGCACCACCAAGTCCTTTCAGCGCCTCGAACAGGGTCTCATTCGACTGACCGGGACCCAAACGTGCCGAATAGTGCAAACGGGCATCGCCAGCAATCACGTTAGACTTTGTCCCGCCGTTGAACAGCCCAAGATTGAAGCAGGTCGGACGTCCGCTCCGGGCTTCTGACTCGCAATACGCAATGGCTTCGCTGGTCCAGCGCGCAGCGCGGTGGTTGGCATTGTCCTCAAGCGCCCGCGGCTCCGAAGAATGCCCCATGACCCC